>JBDZUM010000017.1:0-46448 GCA_040255215.1 Rhodospirillaceae bacterium | reverse complement strand
TGGAACTCATCAACAACGTCGCCAAGGCGCATGGCGGCGTGTCGGTGTTCGCCGGTGTCGGCGAGCGCACGCGCGAGGGCAACGACCTCTATCACGAGATGATGGAATCGGGCGTCATCAAGACCGACGGCCCGGGCTCCAAGGTGGCGCTTGTGTACGGCCAGATGAACGAGCCGCCGGGCGCGCGCGCCCGCGTCGGCCTGACCGGCCTGACGGTGGCCGAATACTTCCGCGACGAGGAAGGCCAGGACGTGCTGTTCTTCGTCGACAACATTTTCCGCTTCACGCAGGCCGGCTCGGAAGTGTCGGCGCTGCTGGGCCGCATTCCCTCGGCGGTGGGCTATCAGCCGACGCTGTCGACCGACATGGGCGCCCTGCAGGAGCGCATCACCTCGACCAAGAAGGGCTCGATCACCTCGGTGCAGGCCATTTACGTGCCCGCCGACGACTTGACCGACCCGGCGCCGGCGACCTCGTTCGCGCATCTTGACGCGACGACGGTGCTGTCGCGCCAGATCGCCGAGCTCGGCATCTTCCCGGCCGTCGATCCGCTCGATTCGACCTCGCGCATGCTCGACCCGCGCGTCGTCGGCGAAGAGCACTACCAGGTGGCGCGCGACGTGCAGCGCGTGCTGCAGACCTACAAGTCGCTGCAGGACATCATCGCCATTCTCGGCATGGACGAGCTGTCGGAAGAGGACAAGCTGGTGGTGGCGCGCGCGCGCAAGATCCAGCGCTTCCTCAGCCAGCCGTTCCACGTCGCCGAGGTCTTCACCGGCTTCCCCGGCGTGCTGGTCAGCCTCGCCGACACCATCAAGGCCTTCAAGATGATCGTCGCCGGCGAGTGCGACGACATTCCGGAAGCCGCGTTCTACATGGTGGGCACGATCGAGGACGCCATCGCCAAGGCCAAGAAGATGGCGGCGGACGCGGCCTGAAGTCGTCGCTGAAGAGCAGCAGGGAAGAGTGACATGGCGGGCAAGGTGACGTTCGAACTGGTATCGCCGGAACGGCTTCTGGAAGCCACCGAGGCCGACATGGTTGTCGTGCCCGGCAGCGAAGGCGATTTCGGCGTCCTGCCCGGCCACGTGCCGCTGATCTCGACGCTGCGGCCCGGCGTCATCGAGGTCTATGACGGCCAGACCGTGCGTCAGCGCATCATGGTGACCGGCGGCTTCGCCGAGGTGTCGAACGACCGTCTGACGGTCCTGGTCGAGGAGGCCATGCCGCTGGCCGACGTCACCGCCGCCCAGCTCGACGGCAAGGTGCGCCAGGCCGAAGAGGCGATCAGCGATGCAGCCGACCCTCTGGCCCGGGAAAGCGCGCAAAAACAATTGCTTATGGCCCAGGACCTGCGCCGGGCATTCGATTTCTACGCCGGTCGATGACGGGTTGCCAAATCCGGCCGCTGCACTCATCTTAAACGCTGTCGGTTTGTATCAGGATGCCGTTTCGGTGCGAACCGATGCGGGAACCATGGACCGCTGCGGGCGGTTTGTTGGGCCAACAACAACGAGCAGGCCGAGACTATGAAGCACTGGACGCTCGATGACATCCCTTGGGACAAATTCGACCGATCCAAGGTCGACCCCGAGCTTCTCCGCGTAATCAAGGCGGCCGCCATGGTCGAGCACAATGGCACCGACTACGGCGTCTATCTCTGCAACGTCTTCTCCGGCGACGACGAGTTCAAGGCGGCGACCCATGACTGGGCGATCGAGGAAGTGCAGCACGGCCAGGCGCTGGGGCGCTGGGCCGAGATGGCGGACCCGACTTTCGACTTCGATGCCGCCTTCGCCCGTTTCCGCGACGGCTACAAGCTGCCGCTCGACGCCACCAAATCGGTGCGCGGCAGCCTGGCCGGCGAATTGATGGCGCGCTGCATCGTCGAGACCGGCACGAGCTCCTATTATACCGCGCTGCGCGATGCGACCGAGGAGCCGGTGCTGAAGGAAATCTGCGCCCGCATCGCCGCCGACGAGCTGCGCCACTACAAGCTGTTCTACAGCCACATGCGCCGCTACGTCGCGCAGGAGGGGCTGGGGTTCTGGGGGCGCCTGCGGGTCGGCCTGTCGCGCATCTTCGAGACCGAGGACGACGAACTCGCCTATGCCTATTACGCCGCCAATGGCGGCACCGAAGCGTATGACCGGCGCGCCAACACGCATGCGCACGCGCTACGCGCCTATCGCGTCTATCGCGAACCGCATCTGCAGCGGGCCATCGCCATGGTGTTCAAGGCGCTCGGTCTGAAGCCGCATGGCCGGTTGAGCGGCGTGGCACTGCGGGCTGCCTGGGGCTTCATGCGCTGGCGCGTCGCGCGCCTGCAGCGCGCGGCGGCCTGACGCCGATCAGGCCTGCGGCGGGTTCTCCGCCAGCACCGGGGCGAATTCCTCCAGTACGGCGCGGTAGAGATCGCGCTTGAACGGCACGATCAGGGTCACGATGGCGTCGGCGGCGGCCCATTGCCAGCGCGAGAATTCGGGGTGCTTGGTGGCGATGTTGATGTCGTCGTCCTGGCCGACGAAGCGCATGGCGAACCATTTCTGCGACTGGCCCTTCCAGCGGCCGCGCCACAGCTTGCGTCGCAGATCCGGCGGCAGGTCGTAGGTCAGCCAGCCGGCGCTTTCGGCCAGGATCACCGCCTTGGCGGTTCCGACTTCTTCCTCGAGTTCCCGCATCGCCGCCTGGGGCGGCGTCTCGCCCTTGTCGATGCCGCCTTGCGGCATCTGCCAGGCTGGGGAGGGCATGTCGCGGCGCTGGCCGACGAATATGCGATTTTGCCGGTCCAGCAGCATGATGCCGACGTTGTGGCGATAGCCGGGGGGAGGCGTGTCTGAGGCGATCATCGGCGGCCGTCGTGGTCGTCGCGGTTGCGGGAAGGACGTTCCCGTCAGTCTAGCTCAACGGCCGGCCTTCGATACAGCGGCGCCGTGGCGGGCGACCCGCTGCTGGCACAGATCCTTGCATTCGGTGACGCCGGTGATCGGCGCCAGCACGAAACCGCGCTGGGCGACGGTGCGGCTCCAGTCGACCAGCCGGCGCAGATTGTCGGGAAAGGCCACCGCCATGGCGACGCCGAAACCGGCGCGCTGGGTCAGGCTCTCCAGCTGCTGCAGGTTGCGGTCGAGAGCGGCGACGCCGGGCTCGGAATCGAGAAAGCCGCGGCTCTTGGCGAAGGGCAGGCCCAGCGTATCGGCCTGCTGCTGCACCACGTTCGACCGCGCCTGGCGCGAATCCACCACCATCAGCCCGCGGCCAGCGATCTCCTGCAGCACCGGAATGATCTGCTGCCCGTTGCCCAGCAGCTTTTCGCCCTCCCAGGTCACCACCCCGACATAGCCGTTGGCGCGGCTCAGCACCCATCGCAACCGGTCGAGATTTTCCGACGAGCTCGCCTGCGTCGAGAGCATGCGCGGTCCCAACCCCTGATCGGCGTCCGTGCCGCCTTCCAGCGGCAGGCTGATCAGCACCTCATGGCCGAACTGGCGCGCCAGCGCGATCCAGCGCTGCAGCTCCGGGGCATAGGGCACGAACGCCAGGGTGATTTCGGCCGGCAATTGCACGATGGCGTCTTCGGTGACCTGCGGGCTCAGACCGAGACCGGTGACGATCAGGCCGATGCGCGGCTTCCTCGTACCGTGATCGAAGCGGCTGTTGTTGAGGATCCACGGCAGGCGGCCGTCGGGTCCGATGCGCGGCAGCGGGCCATAGGGTCCCTCCTCCAGCAAGGCGGTCGGGGTCGGGCCGCCGGCGGCAGCGACGCTCGTGGCCGGCTTGTCGGCGGCAGGCGAAGGCGGCGCCGGCTTCTCGGGCGGCGGCGGCGGATAGAGCGTCGCCCGGGGCGGCGGCTCGGGCGCCGGCACCGGCTTGTCGGGCGCTGGCGCCGGCACGGCGGCTGTGCTGGTGGCGGCCGGCGGTTCGGTCGGAGGGGCGGGTCGGGCCGCGGGTTCAACCGCCTTGGGAGGTGGCGCAGCCGCAGGCGGGATGGCGCGGGTAGCCGACCCTGGCGTCGTCTCTGCAGGCCGGCTTGCGGCGGGACTGGCGGTAACGGCGGCGTTGGCCGGCCGCAGGCTGACGACGGTTTCGCTGCGGTCGCGCCCGAGCAGCACGACGCCCAGCGTTGCCGCAATAAGGGCGAACAGGATGACATAGGCGATGAGAAGGGCGCCTGCGCCCTTGCGCGCCATGGTCATGCGGCCGCCCTTATCCGCTCTCCGGTTGCGGATCGCCCGCTACGGGCGGTCGCGGCTTCAGTTGCCGCGCTGCCCATAGAGCGCGATTCCCCGGATGAGATCGACCGCGCGCGCCAGCTGGTAGTCGGCGGGCTTCTTCTCGGCCGTCGGCGCGCCGGCGGCCGCAGCGCCATTGGCCGGCGGCGTGGCGTTGCTCTGGCCCGGCTCGGCCGGCTTGGTCTCGGCCGGCGGGTTGGTCGGCGCCGGCGTGGCGGCGGGCGGCGTCGCCGGCTCGCTGGGCTGGTTGGGATTGCGCAGGGCGCCGCGCAGGTTCTCTTCGCGCCGCATCAGCGGGTTGGGCTCGACCGCTTCGATTCGCGCCTGTTCGACCACGATATCGGGATCGATGCCCTTGGCCTGGATCGAGCGGCCCGATGGCGTGTAGTAGCGGGCCGTGGTCAGGCGCATGGCGCCGCCGCCGGCCACCGGAATGATGGTCTGCACCGAGCCCTTGCCGAAGGAACGCGTGCCCAGAAGGATGGCGCGGCGATGGTCCTGCAAGGCGCCGGCGACGATCTCCGAGGCCGAGGCCGAGCCGCCGTTGATCAGCACCACGATCGGCAGGCCGTTGGCGAGATCGCCCGGCTTGGCGTTGGCGCGGCTGCCCTCGCCGTCGCGCCGCGAGCGGGTCGAGACGATTTCGCCCTTTTCCAGAAACGCGTCCGAGACGGCGATCGCCTGATCGAGCAGGCCGCCGGGATTGTTGCGCATGTCGAGCACGATGCCCTTGAGCTTGTTGCCGGCCTGCTTGCGCGCGTTCTCGATGGCGGTCTTCAGGCCGCTGTCGGTCTGTTCGTTGAAGGTCGTGATGCGGACATAGGCGACGTCGTCGCCCTCCATGTGCGAGCGCACCGAACGGATCTTGATGACCGCGCGCTGCAAGGTGACGTCGAACGGCTCGCCGGTGCCGCGACGGACCAGCAGCTTGATCGAGGTGCCGACCTTGCCGCGCATCTTCTCGACCGCTTCGGCAAGCGTCAGGCCCATCACCGGTTCGGAGTCCAGGGCCACGATCAGGTCGCCCGGCTGCAGCCCGGCCTTGGAGGCCGGCGTGTCGTCGATCGGCGACACGACCTTGACCAGGCCGTTCTCCATGGTGACTTCGATGCCCAGCCCGCCGAACTCGCCGCGGGTGTCGACCTGCATGTCGCGGAACGCCTTGGCGTTCATGTAGGACGAGTGCGGATCGAGCGAGGTCAGCATGCCGTTGATGGCGTTCTCGATCAGATCCTTGTCGGCGACTTCGTCGACGTAGTCGGCGCGCACGCGCTCGAGCACGTCGCCGAACAGGTTGAGGTACTGGTAGGTCTCGCTGCGATCAGACGGCTTGTCCGTCTTGCCCTTCTGCTGGGCGGTCGCCGAGAGCGGAAGCGCCAGCGCCATCACGGCGAGGGCGGCGAATACGAACCTGCGATGCATCATCCTACCTTGTCCTTGTCGGGAACCAGCCACGACAGCGGGTCTATCGGATGACCCTGCCGGCGCAACTCAATATAGAGGCGCCGGCCGTCCCTGCCAGCGCCGCCCATCATGCCAACCGGCTCGCCGGCCAGGACCCATTGTCCCGGCGCGCAATCGATGCGCGCAAGCCCGGCCAGCAGAAAATGATACCCCTCGCCATGATCGATGATCAAGACGAGCCCGTAGCCGCGGAACTCGCCGGCATAGACGACCTGCCCGTCATGGGGGGCGACGATCGCCGCCTGCTGCCTTGTTTCAACCACAATTCCCCGCGCCGGTTGTCCCTGCGCGTCGCTGTCGCCGAAACGGCGGGAGATCGCCCCGCGCGCCGGCAGCGGCAGTTTGCCCTTGGTCGCGGCGAAGGCGAGGCTGAGATGGCCCGGCGGGGGCGCTGGCGGCCTGCTGGCGGCCGCGTTTCGCCGCTGTTCCGCTTCCTCGCGCTTCTTGCGCTCGGCATCCAGCTTCTCGATCAGTTCGCGCAGATCCGCCGCCTGGGCCGCCAGCTTCGAGGCCTGCCTGGCGCGATCCTGCGCCTCGCGTTGGCGCTGCTGTTCGACCCGCGCCTTTTCGCTGAACAGCGCTTCCAGCCGCTGGCGTTCGCTCTGCAGCGAGGCGGTGGCGCCGCGCAGTTGCGTGGCGTTGCGTTCGGCCTCTTCGCGCAGCGCCGCCAGATCCTCGATCTCGGTGCGCAGCTTCGCTGCCGCCTCCTCGATGCGCGGCACCATGGCGCGCAGCAGCAGGCCGGCGCGGATCGTGTCGTCCGGCGCCCCGGGCTGGGCCAGCAGCGCTTCGGGCGGCCGGTTGGCCAGCCGCTCCAGCGCTCCCAGCAATCCTGCGAGTTGGCCGCGTCGCGCGTTCAGAGACGCGGTGCGTTCGCTCGTCAGTTCGTCGATCTCGCGCTTGCGACGCTCGAGCCGCGCCAGCGCGGCTTCGCCGGTCTGCACCTGTCGCGCCGCGCCGATCAGCTCCCCGCGCAGCCGCTCGACCTCGCCGCGGATCTCGTCGGCCTCTTTCGCCGCCTGCGCCGCACGCTCGCGCTCCGATTCGGCCTGGCGTTCGACCGAATCAAGCTTCGCGGCCGGCGCATTCGATTGCTGGGCGTTCGCGCCGGCGCCGCACAGGGCGAGAAACGCGCCCAACGCCAGGCGCCTTACGATGACAGAGGTTGCGTCAGGCCCGCGCACGAAGATCCTGGCGCGAGGCATGCGCGTTGAGCAGCGATCTGCCGGTCATCTCCGCCGGCTGGGCGATGCCCATCAGCACCAGCATGGTCGGTGCTATGTCGGCCAGGCGACCGTCGTCGATCGCCTTCACCGCGGGTGGGCCGTTGACCAGCATGACCGGCACGCGGTTGAGCGTATGCGCGGTATGCGGCTGATCGGTGTTCGGGTCGAACATCTGCTCGGCGTTGCCGTGGTCGGCCGTCACCAGCATGACCCCGCCTTGCCGCTCGATCGCCGCCGCCAGACGGCCAAGGCAGGTATCGACGCATTCGACGGCCTTGATCGCCGCCGGAACATTGCCGGTATGGCCGACCATGTCGCCATTGGCGTAGTTGACGACGATCAGGTCGTACTTGCCCGAATCGATCGCCTCGACCAGCCGGTCGGTCACTTCCGGCGCCGACATTTCCGGCTGCAAATCGTAAGTCGCGACCTTGGGCGAGGGCACGAGAATGCGGTCCTCACCCTCGAATACCCGCTCGTCGCCGCCGTTGAAGAAGAAGGTGACGTGGGCGTATTTCTCGGTCTCGGCGATGCGAAGCTGCTTCAGGCCAAGTCGTGAGACGATCTCGCCCAGGCTGTTGCGCACGGTCTCGGGCGGAAACAGCTGTCCCATGAACTGATTGAGCGCGGCCGAATACTCGACCATGCCGAGCGCGCCGGCGAAGTGCGGCCTGCGGCGGCGGTCGAAGCCGTCGAACATCGGATCGAGCAGCGCCGTCAGGATCTCGCGCGCCCGGTCGGCGCGGAAATTGCCCATCAGAACGCCGTCGCCGTCCTTCATACCGGCGAAGTCGCCGATCACGGTCGGCAGCACGAACTCGTCGGTCTTGCCGGTCTGGTAGCTCGCGGTGACGGCCTCGTCGGCATTGGCGGCGCGTGCACCCTCGGCCAAGGTCATGGCGTCGTAGGCCAGCGTCACGCGATCCCAGCGCTTGTCGCGGTCCATGGCATAGTAGCGGCCGCTGACGGTCGCGATGCGCGCGCGGCCGGCGCCGGCGATGGCGCTGTGGAACTTCCGCAGATAGTCGCGGGCGCTCGATGGCGGCGTGTCGCGGCCGTCGAGGAAAGCGTGGATGGCAACGTCGATACCGGCATCCGACAGGATGCGGGCCAGCGCCGCCAGATGGTCCTGGTGGCTATGGACCCCGCCGGGCGAAAGCAGCCCCATCAGGTGGCACGTGCCGCGCGTGCGCTTCAGGGTTCCGATGAAGTCGCGCAGGGCCGGATTGCGCGCCAGCGAGCCATCGGCGATCGCCGTATCGATGCGCGGCAGATCCTGCATGACCACCCGACCGGCGCCGAGATTCATGTGCCCGACTTCGGAATTGCCCATCTGGCCGCTGGGCAGGCCGACATGCAGCTCCGAGGCGTCGATCAGGCCCATCGGCGAGCTCGCCATCAACCGGTTCAGATTGGGAGTCCTGGCCTGGGCGATGGCGTTGTCGTCGGTCGGCGGCACGCGATGGCCCCAGCCGTCGAGGATGCACAGCAGGGCAGGGCGCGGCCGATGGCCGGTGCTCCCTGTCGACTCCGGACGTCTTTCGCTCATCGCTTCCGCATCTTGGCTGGGTCGGTGGGGAGGGCGTTATAGGCGATGGCGAAGGTCTCGCCAATCGCCGCCGGCCGCCCGTTGCGAACCGACTCGAAGCGATAGGGGCAGGTCAGCTCCTCGATCCGCACCGACCCGTCATTGGGCACCTCGACGGCGCAGTAGGTGAACTGCGCGCGGTGACGGCCGTCGATGTAGATGTCGTAGCTGTAGCGGCCCGGCGGATCGCCCGCCACGATGCACCAGGCCCGCGACAGCGTGGAGCCCTCGATCAGCACGCGCAGCTTGGTGGTCGCCTTATTGCCGTTCTCGATTACCGTTTCGGGACCATGGCCCCAGTTGGTCGATGGCGAGGACAGGGTCAGGATTTCGGTCAGGTCGGCCATGCGGTCCGGCCCGTCGACCGCGACGGTCCAGCCGAAGCACACTTCGTTCGGCCACAGCGGCACCACGTTGGTGCGCCAGATTTCCGGCTCGCCGCCGGGCACCACCCGATAGACATAAGGGAAGCTGTTCTGTTTGACCGATTCCGATCCCGGCTGCCAGGTCGGCAGATCCTGGGCACGGGCCGGGCCAAGGGCTGCCGCGGCCAGGAACATGGATATGGCCAGGCTGAGGAGGAAACGGAAACTGCGTGCCATATCGCCATCTTAGCGGGAGTTTTTAGGCGAGAATACGGCGTCTGGCCGGGCTTTCTGACGCGGGATCGGGCGCCGGCTCAGGCCCGGTGATAGGGGTGGCCGGCGAGGATCTGCTGCGCCCGATAGAGCTGTTCGGCCAGCATGCCCCGCACCAGCATGTGGGGCCACGTCATGGCCCCCAAAGACAGGCGGAAACGTGCCTTTTCCAGCACGGCGCCGGCCAGCCCGTCGGCCCCGCCGATCGCCAGGGCCAGCCCGGCTTCGCCCGAATCCTGCAGCTTCCCCAGCGCCGCCGCCAGGGCTTCGCTCGAGAGGGCCTTGCCGCGGCCGTCGAGCGCCCAGAGGACCGCGCGCGGCGGCACGGCGGCCAGCAGCAGCCGGCCCTCGGCCTCCTTGAGTTCGGCGGCCGGCAGGCGGCGCTTCTCCTCGACCTCGATCAGGCTCATTGGCCAGTGAATCCGGTCGGCGTAATGGCGATAGAGCTCGCGCTCGGGCGACGCCCGCGCCTTGCCCACCGCGACGATGGCAAGGCGCACGGTTTCAGGCCTTGGCGCGGGAACGCCGGGCGGGCGCCTTGGCCGTCTTGGCAGCCGTCTTGGCCGGCGCATCGGATGCGGCATCCGTCTCCGTCGGCGGCATGCCCCACATCTTCTCGAGATTGTAGAGGCTGCGGATTTCCGGCCGGAAAAGGTGAACGACCACGTCGCCGGCATCGACCAGCACCCAGTCGCCCTGGCCGCGCCCCTCGACGCCGGGGCTGCGGTAGCCCGAGCCCTTGAGTTTTTCGATCAGCTGTTCGGCCAGCGCACCAACCTGGCGCGAGGATCGGCCCGAGGCCACGATCATATAGTCGCCGATGCTGCTCTTGCCGGCGAGGTCGATGACGGCGATCTCCTCGGCCTTGCCGTCGTCCAGCGTGCGCACGATCAGATCGCGCAGGGCGGCGCTGGGCGGAGTCGATTTCGAACGGGCGATGGTCGTGTTCCTTCTAGCGGGCGCCGCCGGCGCGGCGGATTTCGGTGGCGGAGGCCGGATGCAGTCGGCAGCGCACGAACGTCCAGGCCGGCAGGTCCGACTCGAGCAGTGCCGCCGCATTCTCCGGCGCCAGCCGCGCGGCCTGATAGCGTTGCGCCGCCTTGGACTTCAACGCCGACAGAGAATAGGCAGGGCGGTCGAAAACGGCAATCGGCACGGTCTCGAAGATGTCGGTCCAGCGTTCCCAGCGAGGTATCTGGGCGAGGTTGTCGGCGCCCATCAGCCATACGAAGTGTAGTCGCGGAAAGTGCCGGCGCAGCGCGGTGATGGTGTCGGCGGTGTAGCGTGTGCCGAGTGCTGTTTCGATCCCCGTCACCTTGATGCGCCGGTTGCGCGCGACGGCCGCGGCCCGAGCAAGTCGCTCGGCGAGCGGCGCCATGCCGTTCGCCGATTTCAGCGGGTTCTGCGGCGACACCAGCCACCAGATCTCGTCGAGGCGCAGCTTGTTCAGGGCCAGCAGGCTTATGTGGCGATGGCCTTCATGGGCGGGATTGAACGAACCGCCGAGCAGGCCAACGCGGCGCGAGGCGCCGATGCCGAGGCCGGGTGGTTTCAGCATCGCCCCCTGCTTGCCGGTCAGGGCCGCGTCTGGCCGCTGCCGCGCACCACGTTCTTGTAGATCGTCAGCTCTGCGAGCCCGACGGGACCGCGCGCGTGCAGCCGGTTGGTCGAGATGCCGATTTCTGCGCCCATGCCGAACTCGCCACCATCGGCGAACTGCGTCGAGGCGTTGTGCATGACGATGGCGCTGTCGACCCGCGCCAGGAAGCGGTCGGCCGTCGCCTGGTTGGCGGTGACGATCGATTCGGTGTGCTGCGATCCGTAGCGCTCGATATGGTCGATCGCGGCATCGACGCCGTCGACGCTTGCCACGCTGATGATCGGCGCCAGGTATTCGGTACGCCAGTCCTGCTCGGCCGCGGGCTTCACTCGGTTGTCGAGCTTCTGCACCTCGGCGTCGCCGCGCACTTCGCAGCCCAGCTCGAACAATCGGGCCAGGATGGCAGGCAGATGGGTCTTCAGCGCCGGCCGGTCGACCAGCAGGGTCTCGGCCGCGCCGCAGACGCCGGTGCGCCGCATCTTGGCGTTGGCGACGATCTCCACCGCCATGGCGACATCGGCATCGCGATCGACGTAGACGTGACACAGCCCATCATAATGCTTGAGCACCGGAACGCGGCTTTCGGCGGTGACCCGCTCGATCAGGCTGCGCCCGCCGCGCGGCACGACCAGATCGATCCAGTCGGTGGCGCGCAGCATGGCGCCGACCGCGGCGCGGTCGACCGTCGGAACGAGTTGGATCGCGTCGGCCGGCAGCCCGGCTTCGTCCAGAGCCGCGCGGAGCCGCTGGGCGATCTCGCGCGAGGAGTGGAAGCTCTCCGAACCGCCGCGCAGGATCACGGCGTTGCCCGATTTCAGGCACAGCGCACCGGCATCGGCGGTGACGTTGGGGCGCGATTCGTAGATCACGCCGATGACGCCCAGCGGCACGCGCACGCGCGAGAACTTCAGCCCGTTCGGCCGCTGCCACTCGGCGATGGTCTCGCCAACCGGGTCGGGCAGAGCGGCGATATCATCGAGGCCCTTCGCCATCGCTTCGACCCGCGCGGGATTGAGCTCGAGACGGTCGAGCATGGCCGCATCCAGTCCGCGTTCGCGGGCGGCCTTCATGTCGATGGCATTGGCGGCGAGGATCGCGGAAGCGTCGTTACGCAGGCTGGCTGCCGCCAGGCGCAGCGCCTTGTTGCGCGTTTCGGTCGGGCTGGCCGCCAGCGCCCGCGCCGCCTGGCGCGCCCTGGCGCCAAGATCGGCCAGCAGGCTTTCCGCGTCCTGCGCGCTCTGACCGGCAACCGCCTGCAGGGCCATTTCCTCCTCCTACTCCACCACGAGATCGTCGCGGTGGATCATCTCGTCCCGGCCACGGTAGCCGAGAAGGGCTTCTATTTCACCGCTCTTGTGGCCGCGAATGGTCCGCGCATCGGCGGCGGAATAGGCCACCAGGCCGCGCGCCAGCACCTTGCCGGCAGCGTCGACGACGCGCACCGGATCGCCGCGCTGGAAGTCGCCGTCGACGGCGGTGACACCGGCCGGCAGCAGGCTCTTGCCGGCCGTCAGGGCGCGGGCCGCACCAGCGTCGACCGTCAGCGTGCCCTGGGCGTTCAAGGCGCCGGCGATCCACTCCTTGCGCGCGGTGCGCGGGGTGGCGCGCGGCAGGAACCAGGTGCAGCGGCCGCCATCGAGGATGGCTTGCAGCGGGTTCATCGTCTTGCCCTGGGCGATCGCCATCGGGCAGCCGGCGCCGATCGCGATGCGGGCGGCGATCAGCTTGGTGACCATGCCGCCGCTCGAATAGCCCTCCGGCGCCTTGCCGGCCATGGCCTCGATCTCGGCCGTGATCTCCGGCACCACCGGCAGATGCCGCGCCTGCGGATCGCGCCGCGGATCGGCGGTATAGAGCCCGTCGATGTCGGACAGCAGCACCAGCGCGTCGGCGGTGATCATCTGCGCCACGCGGGCCGCCAGCCGGTCGTTGTCGCCGAAGCGGATTTCCGTCGTGGCGACGGTGTCGTTCTCGTTGATCACCGGCACCGCGCCGAGCCGCAGCAGGGTGCGCAGCGTGGAGGACGCGTTGAGATAGCGCCGGCGATCCTCGCTGTCGTCGAGGGTCAGCAGCAGTTGCGCCACCGTGATGTCGTGCCGCGCCAGGGTTTCCTGATAGGCATGCGCCAGCCGGATCTGGCCGGTGGCGGCGGCGGCCTGCTTCTCCTCCAGCGCCAGCACGCCGCGCGGCAGCTTCAGATGCGTGCGGCCGACGGCGATCGCCCCCGACGACACGACGATGACCTCCGCCCCGCGCTGGCGCAGCACGGCGATGTCGTCGCCCAGCGCATCGAGCCAGGAGCGCCGCATATGGCCAGTGTCCTGATCGACCAGCAGCGCCGAGCCGATCTTGACGATGACCCGCTTGGCCTTGAGCAGGGGATTGGGCGCACTCATCGTCAGGCCGTCCGCCCGCGCTGTCGCCGCGCGGCATCGACCGTCTTCAACAGCAGGCGCAGAATTTCAGGGACGTTGCGGCCCGCAGCGCCGGAAACGACATGCACGGTCTTGCGCGACGATTTCGCCAGCTGCGCCCGCTTCCTCTCGACCTCTTCCTCGGTCAGGGCGTCGATCTTGTTGAGCGCCAGGATTTCCTTCTTGCGATCGAGGCCGTGCCCGTAGGCTTTCAGTTCCTTGCGCACCGTTCGCCAGTTGCCGACGATATCGTCCTGCGTGGCATCGACCAGATGCAGCAGCACGCGGCAGCGCTCGACATGGCCGAGAAAACGCGTGCCCAGCCCGGCGCCTTCATGCGCCCCTTCGATCAGGCCGGGAATGTCGGCCAGCACGAATTCGCGCTCGTCGACATGCACGACGCCGAGCTGCGGCGTCAGCGTGGTGAAGGGATAATCGGCGATCTTGGGCTTGGCGCGGGTCACGGCGGCGAGAAACGTCGACTTGCCGGCATTGGGCAGGCCGACCAGGCCGGCATCGGCCAGCAGCTTCAGCCGCAGCCACACCGACATCTCGATCGCTTCGCCGCCCTTGCCGAAACGCCGCGGCGCGCGGTTGGTCGACGACTTGAAATGCGTGTTGCCGCGCCCGCCATGGCCGCCTTCGGCCATGACGACGCGCTGGCCGATCTCGGTCATGTCGGCCAGCAGGGTCTCGCCGTCCTCGGCGATGATCTGGGTGCCGAGCGGCACCTTGATGACCAGCGGCTTGCCGGCGCGGCCGGTGCGGTTCTCGCCCATGCCGTGATGGCCGCGCTCGGCCTTGAAATGCTGGGTGTAGCGGAAGTCGATCAGCGTGTTGAGGCCGGCGACGCATTCGAAGACCACGTCGCCGCCGCGGCCACCATCGCCGCCGTCGGGCCCGCCGTATTCGATGAATTTCTCGCGCCGGAAGCTGACGCAGCCGTCGCCACCCGCGCCGGAGCGGATATGGATCTTGGCCTGATCGAGGAATTTCATCGTGGTGCCCGGAAGCTGTCGGTCGGGGAGAGGGCCGCCCCCCGAGAAAGCAACAGGGGGAATGGCCGGAACCATTCCCCCCGTGGAATTCGAAAGGTGGAGGAGGTTACTCGGCCGCGGTCTTGGCGCTCGACGGGAGCGGCTCGATGTTGACGTAGACCTTGCCCTCGGCCTTGCGGCGGAAGCTGACGACGCCGGTCAGCTTGGCGAACAGCGTGTGGTCGCGGCCCATGCCGACATTGGCGCCGGGATAGAACTCGGTGCCGCGCTGGCGAACCAGAATGTTGCCCGCGAGCACTTCCTGCCCGCCGAAGCGCTTCACGCCCAGGCGCTTGCCGGCCGAATCGCGGCCGTTGCGCGAGGAGCCGCCTGCTTTCTTATGTGCCATGACGAATTACTCCTTGGAACCGGCGGCCGTTCAGGCGCCGACGATCTGATCGATGCGGACCACGCTGAGGTCCTGGCGATGGCCGTTCTTGCGGCGATAGTTCTGGCGGCGCTTCTTCTTGAACACCAGCACGGTGTCGCCGCGGGTATGCTCGACGATGGTGCCGGTGACCTTGGCGCCGGAAATCAGCGGCGCGCCGACCTTGTCGCCGGCCATCAGCACGTCGGCGAACTCGACGGTGGAGCCGGCATCGCCCGCCACGCGCTCGATGGTGATCTTGTCGTTGGCGGCAACGCGGTACTGCTTACCGCCGGTGCGGATGATGGCGAACATGGCGACAACCGTTTCGTTTGGCCGGACGCTGCCGGCTGGGCAAGGCAAAGGGCAGCCACGAGGCCGGCCCCGGAAATCTCAGAAGCGCCGGACTATACTCAGGCGCGGAGCGAAGTCAACGGCCGTTAAGACGCTGATCTTACAAGACTTTTCGACGCCGGTCCAAGGCGGCCGCCGAATCCCGGATATGGCGTGCCGCCCTGCCGCCGCTCCCCACATGTTGGGGCGGCAGTGGCGCCCCGGCGAATCGCTCGTCGGTCGCCCTGCCGCGGCCTGCCGTCCTTGCGACCCCGGACCTCGGCGGTTATAGTCCGCCGCCTTTCGACCGGCCGTGGCGAAATTTTCCCGCGGTTTTGGCCTGCTACAGCCTCATGCGGAGAGGTGCCGGAGTGGTCGATCGGGACGGTCTCGAAAACCGTTGTGCCTTCACGGGTACCGTGGGTTCGAATCCCACCCTCTCCGCCATAAACCGTAGATATTACAGAGAAAAATGGCGACTGATGCAAAAGTCGCCAAACACCTCGAATTATCCGAGGCTTACGGCTGGGCGGTGTCCAAAAGCGATGCCGGAGAATGGAAAACACGGGCGCAATTGCCGGTTGTGGGGTGGTTTTATCCGGCCATGATGCACTAGGTCCCACCTTTGGCCCTTTCTGATGTTTATGTATCGGTCATCGGCGGCCGATGGCGGGATGGCGTGCGGGCGAGGAGTTCCACGATTTCGCTGCAATTGACTATCCGTTGGCGGATGGGGCAGCTGATGACGGCGTTGGTGCAGTACGCTTTCGCTGCGTTTTGCGCTCGACGATCCAGGGGGCGCATTGGCCGATGGTCGATGAGACAAGCTGAGCATCGAAAGGATCGCTGTGGCACGAGTTTTTACGCGCGAAGAATTTTACGAACTCGTCTGGTCGAAGCCGCTGACGCATTTGGCGAAGGAGTTCGCGATCTCCGATGTCGCGCTTCATAAAATCTGCAGGAAGCATGACATCCCCAACCCACCGCTTGGCTGGTGGGCGAAGAAGGCCGCTGGGAAGAAGGTGAAGCAAACGCCGCTGCCGAAAGCCAAGGCGAGGAGTGCTGACAGGATCACAATTGCCAATGCGGACCTCAGCCGTGAAGCCGCCGCGCTCGCGGGAGTGCGCGAGCAGGCGCGCATCCTCGCGTCTGAAGGCGACGATAGCCATGTAGCCCCGCCGCACTCCGTCATCGAGCGGACACTCGCTGAGCTCAGAAAGGCGAAACCATCCGATATCGGTATTGTCACTGCGAACGCGCCTGGGTTCATCAAGTGTGAAGTGGCAGCGGCGTCGATAGATCGTCTTGCGGTCGCCCTACCGCGGATTTTGCGGGCAACATTGCTTCAGGGCTTCGAACTCGTCGCAGACGAAGAGTCAGCGAAATTCAGATCCGAAATTGAGACCGTCGGCTTCTCGATCACAGAATCGATCAGGCGGGAGAAGCATATACCAACCGATGCCGAGCGGGCCGAGGAGGAGGCTTGGGAACGAAAGAGGGACCGCGCAGCGAGGCGGAACTCCTGGGACGATGTAGTCTTCGACAGGCCCCGCTTTCCGGAATGGGACCACCATCCGACCGGCCAGCTCTCGTTGGAGCTGGAGCAGGTCTATGTTTTCCGGGGCACGGCGCCACGCCGCAGCTTCCGCGACGCCAAGATTCAGCGACTGGAGAATATGGCGAGTGACATCGCTGTGGGCCTCGCGGTGCTTGCGGCGGCGAAGACGGAAGAGCGGCTCAGGCGTGAAGCAGAGCAGCGGAGGATTGAGGAGGAGCGTCGCCGTCGCGAACTGGCTGCACGCATGAAACATATAGAGGATCGCCGAACCGCCGGATTGGGCGCGATTCTTATCGAACTCGATGAACTGGATCGGCTTCGTCGTCTCATCGCTATGCTTACCGCGGTGGTTCCGGTTGTATCGACGTCCCGATTGTCGGCGTTCTTAGCTTGGGCGAGGGAGCATCTAGCAAAGCGCGAGGTTAGCCTATCGGCTCAGGCGATCGAGCATCGGTTTGAGGCCGAGCATCTATTCGGTGACGATGACGATCACGGCTTCACGCCGCCCAAGTGGTACTAGGTGACAAGAATGTCGTGTGTGCCGAATAGGTTATTCGCGCATGCGCCCGAAGGACGCATCGGCGATGATGACGATCACGCCTACACCCTTTCCAGATGGTGCTGATTGGAGGCTGGCCGAGCTTAAGTGGGTCGGACAATATCGTTTGCGGCGAGGGCGGTCCCAAGGACGGTCAGGGTCGGCATACGACATACCCTCGTACACCCATTTCAACGCAGGCCGAAAAATAACTCATCAGCAGCCAATAAAGCTGCACGAAATGAGGCGAGGGCTGCACGCCTTGCGCTGCCTTTGCGAGCGTCGTTTCGACCTGGCCACGGCTTAGCGAAGAGGTAACAATGAAAACACGCCGGAATGCGTCTGGCGCCGCGCGAACAGCTTCTAGCTTCGCAGCGATCTCGTCCCGCGAACCCCCTCGGATCATTCGGGCAATCTGCGTCTGCACGCCAGCGTTACGGTAGAAGTCGTCCCAACTGTTGAGCTTGGCTTCCAGCATTTCCTCGGGCAGGGTCATCCGCCCCAGATTCTTAATCGCTTGGCCGACAGAGTCGTGGAACGCGGAAGCGCTCAACGACGGGGCGCCATGTTTGGCATGATAAAAACTGATCATCGTCGGGCTGCCTACGGTGGTAACGCCGATGAAGTCCGCCCACTCGTCACCGAGATCATCGCATAGCAAGACGTCGTCAGACGCGATCGAATCCACTACCGTGCGAAATACCGAGTCGGCCCCGAACAGGTTTTGGTTGGCCTCAAACGTCCCTTTCTCACTGGCCACGGCGGCAAGAGATGGATCGGCTTGTAAATGTGCGAGGAAGCTGGTGCCACCTCCAGTCAACGCTTCGTCGCGGAAAAGCGCGCCGTCGATGTAGGCAAGCGCTAGATCGCTGAAGAGGATCGTGAACAGATCCTCGCGATCAATGTAGCGCGCAAGTGATCGTGCATCAGAATCCCTGCCGAGCGGTATCGAGCGTTGTTCAACCGTAATCCCTTCGATTTCGGCAAGGTGCAGATCGCGCAGTGCGATGCGTGTGTTGCCAAATCTGAGCCTGCCTATCACCGTTCGGCCATCGACATGCCTTACTTCCATCGTCTGACGCCGATTGACAACGGGAAAGGGATGGTCAAGCGCTGAGAGAATCGTCTCCGTTGCGTTCTGATCAAGTTCTTCGATCGTCTCGCCGGCCGACCGCACGAGCCGTATCCCATCGTCGGCGTCGAAGAGTGCCCTCGCAAGGCCGATGGTGTCGATGCCGACATAGGTCGGTCTCACCCCGCGCGGAATTGAGGAAAGCTCGAGCGGCCGCGCGAAGTTGCGGATGAAGGCGGATACCTCGCCGTCATCTAGATCGAGCAATGATGCGATTTCTGATGCCCAAGTGACGGCTCCCTCGACATCACCTCGATCGGCACGGACCGAAATCCGTCCGGTATTTGGAGTTGCTGTATAGACGCCCTCGGCACGGCGTACGCTGTAGGCTTGCGGTATGAAGCGGCTCGCGCTGGTAGTCGCGACGGCGTTTTCGAGATCTCTCGCCTCAAGCGTCTTCGAGCGTAGCGTGAGCGGTGAGATCGACATGTTGCGTAGGCGTAACTTCTCGAACACGGCATCGTTTCGAGCAATTGCGCGCTCGACCCGTTCGCCAGCGACCTTGTCGAGATAAGCGGTCTTAAAGGCCGATGGCAGGTCGAGCCCGGACTTGAACAAGGCGATATATGCACCGCACTCGACGAGCAGAACATAGCCGAATACGCGCTCGATCGCACCCGTGCCCGGTTTCAGAAACGACGAATTGCGCTCATAGGAAAAGCAGATTGCCGAATAGCGCGCCTCTCCTAATGGCTCGCGGTCAATGCGAAAGAGATTCTGGGAAGGCTGTCGTGAGTTTGTGCGTAGGCTACGGAACAGTCGGTCAATCGCCTCGCTCGTAAGTCGTCGCTTCCGCAGATAAAAGTATCCTGAGCGCCCAATCTCCAAATACTCGATCATAAGGGGATTTTCCTGGCTGTCGCATGTGGCACTAATGTTTCGGCCACCAGATAGCTAGCCGGTAGATTGATCGGTTTATACCCGGTTGCAAGTCGATCGATGACCGACTGGTGGAGGAATGCTCCCTCCTCAATTTTGCGCGGCTCTGCGCAGGGAAAATATACTCCGCTGGGCTCACCTTGGTTGGGAAACTGTTTCCACCTTCGACTCTTGGGGAGATATTCGAGGAGCTGCCATGGAAAACTCATTGAGTGATGAAGCGGAGCCTGTGCGTTTGGCCGGACATAGGCACGTTTGCCACCAGGTAGCGGCTCGCCCTCGGCCAGATGACGAAACATGCTCTCGTTGAGTCTTAAGCCAAGGTTTTCCGCCTCGCGGGTCATCCACATCAGCGGAAACTTGGCTACTTGGCTTTCCTTCTCGGCATAGCCCCCGCCGACGTCGGAGTGATCACCAGCAAACCATACAGTCTTGTGATCTTGCTGCTCTTCCGTATCCTTGAACGGATCGGGCTGAAAGATCTGTTCGGGCGCCCAGCCGTATAAGCGGAACATCCGCCGCCGCTCATCGATCGCTGCTGCTTGCCTGAAAAACCGCACGCTGGGATTGGTCTTCGTGTAGGGAAGATGTGCCAGCGTCGGGAGCCGCAAAATGCCAGGTCGCACAAAAACTGACGCTACGGTGTCCCAAACACCGAGGAAATGGATTGGCACCCGCCGACCGCCGATAACACGACGAAATTGCCAGGCAATCTCAAGCTGATCCTCCCGATCGGCGTTCTTGTAAGCTTTCAGCGCATAGCTGGCGAGGTTGCGCTGATCGGGATCGACCAAACCAATCAGATGAATAAGACCGGCCACCGCACGCGCGGTGTAAGCGCCCCGACTGAACCCGAACAGAAAGATGCGGTCGCCAAGGCGATAGGTATCGACCAGATAGCAATAAACAGCGAGGATGTTGGCATCGAGGCCCCAGCCGGTTGCCAAGCCGAACGTCGCGATCGCGCTTTGAAAAGCTGGCCTCCAGTCGCTGACGAGCGGCACGGTACCGATGCCGGGGTTGTAAAAGACGCGCTGTTCTTCGTTCCGGCTTGCGATTCGGTACAGTTTCAAAATATTGGTGAGGTCATCTTTGACTTCATTGCTCGTTCCGTCGAGCAGCAGGACTAGATTGCGCGGCATGCGTCTATCTAGAAGATTTGCCACAGCATGCTCCGCGCTAGGGAATGTCGAAAGTCGGGATGAACCCGTGCGATCGGTTGTTATCGTAGAGCCGGAGAGGAAGATCCGATTTGGGCATCCAGACGCGGCCGACCTCGACCGCCAGTGAGGCCGGAAGCGCGGGAAAAACATGCAGTAACGTTCCCTCGCCATGCCGAGCTTTGATGCGATCATAGAGCCGTCGGAGTTCGCGCCGAAATGCGGCCTGATCGTCAGCTCGTCGTAAAATGTCGTTGTGAGGCTGATCCGCGCAGAGCGACCAGATCGCGGCGTCGGCGCCGAGTATCGCCTGGAGCCGCGTGTCGGTCACGGTGGCGCTGACACCAAGCTTCAGCCCCACCGGGCCGGTAAGTCCCGTAGCCGGTTCGGTGACCTGGAAGATGATCGGGGGACCATCGGACGCCCATCGCCAGCTTGCTGGCTCGCGATGACGTTGGTGAACGACAGCTGGAACAATATCGCAGAGCAGCCGGCCAAGCTCGATCAGCAGCGGCTGCGGTGCGAGCGCGAACACGCTTAGATGCCTGATCTCCTGCCGCTCCACGCGGCCGCGCACCTTCGCCTCGAACTGGCGCCTCAGGTTCTCACGCTGAACAGTCCAATAGGCAGGCTCGTCATCACGAAATGCACACCCCACCATTTCAAGGTCCAACGTTTGACCGCTGGCCGGATGGCGGTCGGGTGGCATCGCGGCAAAGATCGCCTGCGTGGACACGAGCGCCTCGTTCTCGCAAATGCTCGCACCAAATCTGATGACGTGAGACGCCCGGTCCTCGTCGATGCCGGCAACGACCGCGATCCGACCCTCGTGTTCGGCCTTCATGGTCAGGAGCAAGGACTCGGGATGATCGGCGACCGCGTCGAGATCGATCAGCTTGTGATGCCGGGCGCACATCAACATCAGATTTTCGAGGCTACGCGCGAGTTGGGGCGATCGGATCGGATCGCCGCGCGGGCCGCCTTCCACGTCGGCAACGATGTGCGCGATGAAGCCGAATATCCCGTCCCGTCGGCCGGCCACGAGGTCGCCGACCAAATCGCTGTTGCATCCGCGATATTGGCACCGGCCCGCGGCGCGCGCCCAGAGCGCCGATTGGACCTTCTGTGGGATGCTGCTCTTAGACACCGGCGCCTCCTGGCTCGATGTGGCGGCCGCTCGCCGTCCACTCGCCCGTCGCGCGCCAGCCTTCATAAGCGGCGAGCCATTCGATGATCCAAGGCACGGTCGTTTGCGCCAAACTGTCGAAGGGCGACCAGTCGCCGGAATCGGGATCCAGCATGCACAAAGTCACTTCGCCGTTGGCGCTGTAGTAGACATGAGGAAGGCGTCCCTCAGGATCGCCGGGCCTCTGCCTCAGGGACGGCGCCAAGACCCGAACTCGCGGCTGCAAGATACGGACGTTGAGCTGCTCAATCACCAGCGGCGCCCGGTAGGTTATGTCAACCAGAAAAGTCTGAAGGAGGGGACGTACGGCTCCCTGCCAAGCCGCCGTGCCGCCTTGCCGGCCAATGAGTGCGAAGGTCGGCCACACGGACGCCATGTCCTTGATCTGGGCGTCGATAGTCATCACCGCCTTTACCGCCGCTCTCCCATGTTGGTGTGCGCGCGAGCCGCGACGGGCGCTAGGCCCGTCGCAGCACCGATGATCGCCGGAGCGGCGGGAACGAACAGGCCGCCCGAACGCGTATAGCCATGCTGTCGCGATTGAACCTGAAGTCCGAGCCGCTGATTGAAGGCCTTAATCGAGCGGGTGACGACGCGGTCTCCGAATTGCCCGCGCAGCCATTCCTGCAAATCTTCGAGCTGCACATCGCCGGTGCGGGCGGCTTCAAGCCCGTTGGCGAGGGTATGCAGATGGCGCGAATAGGTCTTTTGCTGGACCTGGGACTCGGGCCAACGATCGGTGAAGCGTTCGGCCGGAAATTCAGGGTTGGGCACGACCAAGAGCTGGCCCCGGTTCGCGGCGTCGTCGATCGCGCGGGCCGTCCAACGCGCCTGCCGGATCAGCATTTCCGCGAGCCTCATGCCGGGACGGGCGGCATGACCGGCATGGCACGACAACAACACCGACGGCGGGATCCGGCCCGTCTCAGTCGCGTAGGCAATGTTGCGATGCCGCTTGATCAGCTGCAGCGCGACCGTTGTCACGCTCTTGATGATGAGCGGCGTTTGCGACGGCACGTCCTCGACGTCCGCTGCGGCGAAGGCGATCCCAGCCTGTTCGTACAGTTGGCGATTCAGCGCCAGCGCGAACCGCTCCTCGGTTGGCGTCCGGGCGCAATACCACTTCCCGAAGGCATATGAGTTCATCGGCACGTAGCGCGCCGGATCGCTGCGAGCCCCCTTCTTCGCGTGCGGGATTTCGCCTTCCTTCTCCTTCGGCGCCCGCCGGCGCGACGGCGTAATGTCGAGGTGCATGCCGTCGGTGTAATAGAGCGTAATGCACCGAGTCTGGCGCACGATCTTGCTTACTGGATAACCCTCTAGCGCCGCTTCCAGATCATCGAGCAGCGCCTCGGGGCCGAGGTCGGGGCCTTCGATCTCGGCGACGATATCGAGATCGTATTCGTCGTCTGTTCCACGCGTCGACGTGGTTGCGTCGATCGCCATCGAACCCTGCGGATAGAAGTAGGCGACTCTGCCTTCGAGCGGGCTGCCGGGCCGTTCGATGTAGCGCCGGACCGCCTCATAGCGGTCAACCGCCTTGGCATGCAGGCTGGGCGGAAGCTGGATATTGATGGCCAACTCGGCGAGCACCGCGTCCAGCGGATCGGAGAAAGGATCATCTGGCCGATCATCGTGGCGCGGAGACGCAAAATTCGACATCGATATTGGTCCTCTCGTTCTTGAATGACCTCCGCGTACCGATGGGAACAGATCGCCTGATGAGCGACCTGTTAGGCTATCCTTTCGGCGGGAAGGGCTCGTTACCGTAGGAGTTGGCGTCCCGAATGCGGCCGCCGGGACGGTGGATGATAAAGCTCGCCGTGCACGCAAAGCGCGGTGCTGCGCGCCGCCTCCGCTGCCTCGGCTTGGGTGTAATGGGTGGACCCCACCCGCGATGCACCTTCGCGGCGGTTGCCCAGCCTGCTTCGTGCGGTACGACGTGAATGTGCTTCGACATCTCGGTTTTCGACTCATCGGTGAGCCCCGCGCTCTCCAGCACACATGGATTCCCGAGATCGACTGAAATGTCAAGCAATGAGCACGTTCTTATGTTTATATTAAGCACGTAATGTTTGCAGCGTTGACATTGCGTTCGACGCACCGCAAACATGAGTGATGGCAGGCGATCCGATCTACAGAGCGTTCGGCAAAGCTGTTTCAGCACGTCGGAAGGCGCTCGAGCTGACCCAGGCCCAGCTGGCGAGCAAAGTGAAAATGTCTCGCGCGTCGATCGCCAACATCGAGAGCGGCCGGCAGAACATATTGCTGCATCATGTATATGCCCTCGCCACCGCGCTCGACTTCGCGAAGGTCGCTGACTTGCTGCCGCCATTGCCGCAAAAGTCCATCGGGGAGGAATTGAAGATGACGCTGTCGAATCAGGCGCTGTCTAAGCAATCGCTATCGGAACATGCGGGGGCTCAGGTCGCAGACTTAATCACGAGCGCGCTGGCGCCACGTCGCGGTTCTAAGGTTGGATCGTGAGAGACGCCGATCCAAGTCGAGCGCGCGAAGCCGCGCGCGCGATACTCCGGGAGTTCGGCGTTTCAGCACCGCCCGTCCCGGTCGAACGCATTATCAAGTCGCGCAAGATCGTCCTTCAGTACGCGCCGCTGGAGGAGGATCTTTCGGGCATGGCATATATCAAGGACGGCGTCGGCATAATCGGCGTCAACGCGCTGCATCATCCCAACCGCCAGCGTTTTTCCGCAGCCCATGAGCTCGCCCATCATGTGCTGCACGACGATGACATCAGGCAAGCCGTTCATGTCGACAAGGGAATTCGCGTCCTCTTCCGGGACGACATCTCGGCGCTCGGAACCGAGCCGATGGAAATCGAAGCCAATGCCTTCGCCTCAGAGCTGTTGATCCCCGGCGATCTCTTGGCCGCCGCCTTGGAAGGCGGTGGCGTGGACCTCGAGGACGAGGTAGCGATTGAGGCTCTCGCGCGTCGATTCAGGGTAAGCCCGGCGGCGATGCGTTTCCGGTTGACCCGTTGGTAGCACGCCGATGAGCTTCGTCTTTTTCGATACCGAAACGACGGGACTCAAGCGGGGCTTCGATCAGATTCTCCACTTCGCGGCTGTTCGCACCGACGCGAACCTGAAAGAGGTTGCGCGGTTCGAGACGCGATCGCGCCTGCAGCCGCAGGTGCTTCCCCATCCTTCGGCGCTTCGCACGAATGGATTGCCGATTGAATGGCTGACCGATGCGAACCTGCCGTCGCACTACACGATGGTGACAGAGATTCGCCGGACCCTGATTTCCTGGAGCCCGGCGGTCTTTGTCGGTTTCAACTCCATCCGTTTCGACGAGGAGATGCTCCGCCACGCGCTTTTTCAGAGTCTGTATCCGGCGTACCTGACAAGCAACTACCACAACTGCCGTGCCGATGCGCTCAGCCTCGTGATGGCAGCCGATGCCATGTCGCCCGCGCAGCTGGTCGTGCCGGTCAGCGAGCAAGGGCGGCGGACTTTTCGCTTGCAGCCGCTGGCGGCGGCGAATGGCGTCGCCTATGCCCGGGCCCACGACGCGATGTCCGATGTGCTCGCGACGCTCGAGTTGTGCCGACTGGTCTATCAACGATCGCCGGAGTTATGGCAGCGGTTTGTGCGCTTCTCGAACAAGGCGACCGTCGCAGATTTCGTAGAAGCCGAAGACGGCTTCGTGTTGACAGAGTTCTTCGGCGGCCAAGCCTATCACACACCGGTCGTCTGCATCGGTACGGATCCTGATCAAGCCAATGGCCGGCTTTGCTTGAGCCTCACCGAAGACATCGGCCGGCTTGCCGCGATGGACGACCTCGAACTACAAGGTCATCTCACGCAGAAGCCGAGTCCGATCCGTCGCTTTAGGATCAATGCCGCACCCACCCTAACGGCGTTCTTCGATGTCTCCGAGCACATGTTGGATGGCGGTTCGATCGGCACCATCGAAGACCGAGCCCGTCGCATTAAAGTGGACTCTGGTCTGCGCGCTCGTCTTGTGACTGCCTACATCGCCGCGCGCGAGCCCTACGCTTTATCTCCGCACATCGAAGAGCGCATCTATAACGGCTTGCCCGGCCCTGCTGACGAGGCACGCATTGCTGCGTTTCACGATGCGCGATGGGAAGACCGCTTCGCGATCGTCCAGGGCATGGAGGATGAGCGACTGCGCTGGTTCGGCCTCCGGTTGATCTATATCGAAGCGCGCTCGGTTCTCCCCAAATCTGCTCGACTGAGTGTCGAACGCTATTTGACCGATCAGATGACGGGTGACGGTTCGGGTTGCCTCACCATCGACCAGGCGATGGCCGAGACGGGAAGGCTGCTTGGAGAGGCTGTCGGTCCGGACGACCTTCTAATGCAATATCGCAGTTACCTGCAGGATCGACGTACGCGGTTGGGGGCCTATCGGGCGAAGTTGGTAGGCTGAATCTGACAGCTTGGAACGGGGAGACAATCGCGCATCTGATCGGCGAATGTACGATTACGGAAATGTCAGCAACGATGAAAGGCGTCGTGACTAGATTAAGGCGATTGTCAGTCCCTCTGCCCAGGCTGCTCCTGCTCAGGGTGCGGCAAGCCCGATTTCAAGCGAGGGAGCAGTTGAGAGCGTTCAAGCTGTGCGATCAACTTAGATAAGATTGATCTGTGCGTTAATAAGCGGTGTTTGATGGAGTGGAAGAGATTCGAACATTTACTACGAGATCGCATGCAACCTTCTCACCAAACCAATGGCGGAGCCCCTTTCATCAAAGTCGTCAGCGTAACATTAGGTGGTTGCGTCCCCTGCAGAATCTGCTCGGTCTGCCTGGGAGACAGGAACGCGAGCCGCAGCACGTGCCTTACATAACGGTTAGTAGGCCGAACTGTACTGACAAGTTCGGCCAGAGAACGGTAATCACCATCTTCTAGTATTGCTCGCCAGTGATGCGCGCGGGCGATGCCCCTTATTAGCGCCTTGCTAGGCTTTGGCTTGACGGGTTTGTCTTGGGATGGGGTTATGTGGCTTGTATTTTCGCGCCGCCCCAGATGAACGGGAACGAGGATCTCCTTCAGTGCTGAAGTTTTCTTAGCCTTTGGCTGGCCGACCGCAATGACCACTCGATCCGGATGGACCGTGACGCGCTGCACGCCCTGATGCCAAGGAGAGTTATCCGGCTGCGATGCTTCAGTGGCCTGCTTCAACAGCGGTGTGACCTGCGCTTCGACCAGCTGGTCGAGATCGTTGGCTGGCACGCGGCCGACGGCCCCGGCCTGGTCGCGCCGCCCGGTGAGTAGCGGCTGGCTCACATAGTAGTGGTACCGCTGCCCATTAGCCTTGCGCGCGAAGGCCGGGCTCATGCGGTTGCCCCGATCGTCATAAACTAGGCCCGTCAGCGCGGCTTGCTCTGAGGTGGTTTTCGCCTCGCTGCGGTCGTGCCGGTTTGAAGCAAGTTTTGCCTGCACCTGCTCCCACAGCTCGATCGGCAGGATGCCTTGGTGTTGCCCCTCGAAGGACCTGCCCTTGAAAGCGATCCGCCCGATATAGAGCTCGTTCTTCAGCAGCCGGTACAGGATCAGCCGGTCGAAGTAGCTGCCGCCGCGCGACTGCCCGTGTCGCGGCGTCCAGACCTTGGTCCGGATGCCCCGCTGCTTCAGGTCATCGACCAGTGAATTGACCGACCCCAGCTCCAGGTAGCGCTGGAATATGCTCCTGACAACCTCGGCTTCTGCCTCGTTGATGACGAGCTTGCGCTCCTGCAGATCGTAGCCCAGCGGCGCCATGCCGCCCATCCACATGCCCCGGGCCTTGGAGGCGGCGATCTTGTCGCGGATGCGCTCGGAGGTGACTTCGCGCTCGAACTGCGCAAAGGAGAGCAGCACATTCAGGGTCAGTCGGCCCATGGAGCTGGTGGTATTGAACTGCTGGGTGACGGAGACGAAGGACGCCCCCTGGCGGTCCAGGGTTTCGACGATGCGGGCGAAGTCGGACAGGGACCGGGTCAGCCGATCGACCTTGTAGACGATGATGATGTCGATCTTGCCGGCTTTCACGTCCTCAAGCAGGCGCGACAGGGCTGGCCGCTCCATCGATCCGCCGGAGAAGCCTCCATCGTCGTAGGCGGTCTTGACCGGCCGCCAGCCCTCATGCGCCTGGCTCTTGATGTAGGCCTCGCAGGCCTCGCGCTGGGCGTGCAGGGAGTTGAACTCCTGCTCCAGCCCCTCCTCGGTGGATTTGCGGGTGTAGATGGCGCAGCGGCGCAGGCTCACCGGCCGGGCTTCTTGAGGCCGAAGAACAGCGGCCCGGACCAGCGCGTGCCGGTGATCAGCCGAGCGACCTCAGACAGGTTGGTGAAGCGCTGGCCGGCGTACTGGAAGCCATCATCCAGAACCTTGACCCTGTACTCCGTCCCCTTCCAGCGCCGGGTGAGAGTGGTGCCTGGCTTGAGGTCGAGGATGGGGGAGGGCGTGTAAGTGGGATCCCGCTCGAAGCGCTCGTGCAACTGCTTCAGTTGTCGGACGGTCTCGGTGCTGAGCCCGCCATAGGCCTTGGCCTGAATTTCCCAGGCCAGCATGTAGCGCAAGAACTCCACGCTCTGCAGCCGGGTTGGCCGGCCCCGCCGCTCAAGCCACAGGGCCTGCAGCTCCTTGAGGCCGAGGCCGGCGATGCGCCGAACCTCGGCTTCGATCTCGGGGCGATGCTCAACGGACAATGCGGTACACCCGGCCGCGCCCCTCGCTGGCCTCCGAGGCGATGGTGAACCCGTGTTTCTTCTTCAACGCGCCGGAGATGGCGCCGCGGATGGAATGGGCCTGCCATCCGGTGGCCTTGATCGCCTCCTGGATGCTGGCGCCGCTCTTGCGGCTGAGGAGGGAGATCAGCTTACCCAAGGCCGTTCCAGCCTTCGGTGACGATTTCTGCCGATCGCCCTCTATTTTCTGAACCTCTGCCTCAACCGCCTGTGGCGGCTCAACGCCGATGGCCACCCCTCCGGCCGGCGTCAGCACCAGGACGTAGCGTTGCCCGTCTTTGCCCGCCCGCCAAACTACGTCGTCCGGTCCGGCTTTAACTTCCTCTAGCAGCTTGCGCTTGAGCAGGGCGTTCAGCACCGAGGTGGCCGCCGCTTTACCCGCTTTCAACGATGCGGGCAGTGGCAGCGCCTTGCCATTCTGCTGTGCAGCGTTGGACAGAACGATCAGTTGCGTATCAGTGAGTTTGGTCATGATCTCCTTCGTTGATGCAGCCTAGCTGCACCACCGCAAGCCCCGCCGGCGGGCGCCGGTCGGGGCGGAGAAGAAGCTGACGACAGCAACGCTTGCTGTGTCGCCAAAGTCCAGTCCCTAATGCGCCGGATTATCCGTCAGGATCATGATTACCTCGGCGATCGCGATGATATCGCGGGCGGTTTCGCGCAACTGGCGCGCCAATGCGCCCAAGCGCTCGAGCTTCACGCCGTTGGCCTGTCCGGCTGTAGCGCATTCGTGAGCGTCTTCCAGCCTGATCGTCAGCATCACGAACAGCTGCGCCAGCATTTCCTGTCGTTCGTCCTGCATGTCGTCCTCCGGCCCGCACCAGTGCTTGCCGGCGGTAGGAAGTCCACTGCAATACGCACCAATAAAAATGGGCCGCAACTCGCGCTGCGGCCCAAATTCCTGATGTCAAATCTAGTTCTGTTTTGATTTATCGAACTCTGCAGCTCTGAGCTTCTTTTCCATTTCCTCTTTTCTTCGCCGTACGTTCTCTTCCCACTCCTCAATCGACTTAGCCACCTCTGGCACCACCAGCACCGCCGGCAATTCCTCTCTGGGTGGATCGACCAGGACTTCAGATTGCTTCGCCAATTTCACCAAAATGCCTAACGCGCGCAAATCTCCCGCCATCGCCTTTTGAACGTAGTTGCGAACGATTAATTCGATTTTGGGCATCTTAATGCTGCGGCCATTCTCCTTCACCGTCACCACCTCTTTCAGCACCTCATCCATGGTGGCGGTCAGGTTAGCTTTCACTTTCTCTTTTTTGGGCCGACCCTTGGGATTGCCAGATTTGCCGGGCTGGAAGCGGCTCTTCAACGGCGGCCGCCTGTAGCCGGTCTTGTAAGAGTCAGTCATGGCTGCTCTCCAGACGCTGGGCCTGGATTTCAGTGAAGCTGAATCCGGAGTCGGCATGACGTGCAGCCAGGCCGGTATAGGTCTCGAAGCGGCGGATTGTGGTGTCGACGTATTTCGGCTCCAGCTCCAGCCCGTAGCAGCGCCGGCCTGTGCGCTGGGCAGCGATCAAGGTGCTGCCGCTGCCGCAGAAGGCGTCCAGCACGATGCTGCCCCGCCTCGAGCAGTCGAGCAGGGCATCGGCCACCAGGACGACTGGCTTGACTGTCGGGTGCATGGCCAGTTCCGCATCCCGCTCGCCGCCCAGCACGTTGGCGCCGGCATAGTCCCAGACATTGGTGCGATAGCGGCCATGCCGGCCCAGCTCGACGTTATTGATATGCGGTGCAGTTCCATTTTTATAGACCAGCACCAGCTCGTGCTTGCTGCGGTAGAGCGAGCCCATGCCGCCATTAGTCTTGTTCCAGACGCAGATGTTTTTGAGCTCGCTGTAGACGCGGCCGGCGGCCAGCAACTCGGGCAGATGCCGCCAGTCCATGCAGATGAAGTGGATGGCGCCGTCGACGCTGTTGCCGGCCAGCAGCCCCAGCACGGTGCCCAGGAAGGCGGTGAACTGGGCCGAGCTCATCTCGCCGGAGGCCATGGCGAACTCGGCATGCTGGACCTTGCCCAGCCCGCCGACATGGCCGGCGATGGGCACGTTGTAGGGCGGGTCGGTGAATACCACCTGCGCCTGCCTGCCCTGCATCAGGCGGGAATAGGAATCCCCCTCCTTGGCATCAGCGCAAAGAAGGCGGTGGTGCCCCAGGAGCCAGAGATCGCCAGGCTGGGTGACGATCGGCTCAGCTTCCATACTGGGAAGCGCATCTTCCAAGCTGGATGGCTTTATCTCCTGCAACATGCCGTCGATCTCGGCCATCTCAAAGCCGGTGACACTGAGGTCAAAGTCCGGATCGGCCAGCAGCAAGCCATCGAACTCGGTCTTCAGGATGGCGGCATCCCAACCGGCCAGCTCCGCCAGCCGGTTGTCGGCAATGATGTAGGCCCGCAACTTGTGCGCCGGCATGTCGGGCAGGCAGATAGTTGGAATCGACGTCAGGCCAAGTAGCTTTGCGGCAGCCACCCGTCCGTGACCGGCGACGATCTGGAATTGAGCATCGATAAGAACCGGGTTGGTAAACCCGAACTCCTTGATGCTGTTGGCGATCTGCTTGATCTGTTTTTGGGTGTGAATGCGCGGATTGCTCGATCGGGTGAGCAGGGCGCCGGGATCGAGATAAGCCAGGTGGTATTGTCTCATGATGCAAAACCTCATGGCGCGGCCAGCACCACAGAATCGGCGTGGCGGCGCAGCTAAAGAAGGATGTTTGGGAGAGGTTTCGCCGCATCCATCCCATGATGGCTCACGGCGGCATCGAAATGAGCCGGCCCCATGGACGGTCATCCATCAGCACTTGGAACTGCGGATTGCCGGCCCCATGGACGGTCAATCCCTCAGCCCTTTAAGGCTGGGCCCCGACTTCCGCCCCATGGCGGCTTGAAGGGAAAATCAATGTGAAACTGACCCTAGCCTGTCCAACGATAGAATCCAAGTATTATCGCTGTTGTTCCATGAATTCAGCGAGTTGCTGACGACACACATAAGTCGACAACAGTTAGAGTCGCAGGGCTTTATACAGGTTGGTGACCTGTTACTTCGCCCGGAAGAACTCGGCGATATCGATCTTGAGGCCCTTGGCCAGCTTGTGCAGGACCACGATGGTTGGATTGCGCACGCCGCGCTCGACGCCGCTGACATAGGTGCGGTGCAGGTTGCAGTCGAAGGCGAGCTCCTCCTGCGACTTGCCGCGCTCCTCGCGCAGACGCTTCAGATTGAGGCCAACCCGGCGGCGGATATCCATCCCCTAAGCCAGCGGCCTTGCTGCTTATTGATCTACAGACTATGAGTCTCAATTGTCTGGACTTCCCGTCGCCGCCAAGCCACAGGTCGGACCCCTGACCACATGAGAAGTCATTGGAGCAATGGATAGAATCTCTGCTGCTGCCGTCCGCTACATCAAGCTGGGCTCCAAGAACGGCTGGGCGCCGGTCTCATTCGAGCGCAACGAGATCCACTTTGGCTACAAGACCATCGCCCATAAGCTCTGCCAGCGCGAAGCGTGGGAGGAAGCGGCGGCGATTCTTAGGGCGGAGGGGCGAACGCCGCGCAAGGCCAGCGATGCGGTGCGCGAGATCCGCGACTTCTATTCCCTCGGCGCGGACTGTCTTTGGATCACGTTTTGCAACGAGCGTCTGTGGTGGACGTTTGCAGAGCCAGAGGTGTCATGGTTGGGGCCGGACAATGACGAGCATGGCAGCCGCAGCCGCAAGACCATCGGGCCTTGGCGCTGCACCGATATCCAGGGCCGACCGCTGCGCACGGACGAGCTGAGCACGCGGCTGACGCAAGTAGGCGCCTATCGCCAGACGTTATGCGGGGTGAAGGAGAACGCCTATCTGCTGCGCCGGCTCAACGCCGAGGACGAGCCTCTGGTGCAGGAGGCGGTCGAGGTCCGCACCACCATGCTGGATCTGACGGCGCGCATGATCGCCCGGCTGCACTGGGCGGAATTCGAGACGATGGTCGACCTGATATTCGCCCGGTCGGGCTGGCAGCGCATCTCGCGGGTGGGCGGAACGCAGAAGGACGTCGATCTCGTGCTGCAGCAGCCGACCACGGGAGAAACTGCCTGGGTGCAGGTCAAATCCAAGGCGCGGCAGGCGGTGCTAGACGATTACGTCAACCGCTTCCGCGAGAACGGCAGCCAGAATCGGCTGTTCTTCGTCTGCCACAGCCCGGGCGGCAAGTTGACGGTCTCCGATCCGGATATCCATTTATGGACCGGCGACACGCTGGCAGCCGTTGCGACCAGAGCGGGCTTGTTCGAGTGGCTGGTCGATCGTTGTGAGTAGTGGGCGGGGTGCTTAGCTTTGCTTATCTTCATAGAGGGTAAGCGAGGAAAAGCATCTAAAGCACGTTCGATGATACCGACGCAAATCAACAGCGAAGCGATGTGGCAGTTGCTGTTGTTCGGAATAGACAATGTGACGGACACACGCTCGTCGAAGTCGTTTAAGCCGAAGTGGTCGCTCCGCTGGAACGACGGCACTCGAAAAAGACGCCCCGGCTGTGTATGGCGCGGGGCCGCCAGGAGACGCTCGAGCGGGTCGGTCTCAGGCGTCGGCGTACTGGAACATTCCGGTGCGGCAGTAGTAGTGCAGGCCGCCGTCTTGGATGACGAAGGCCCGCATCGCTCGCGGCGATCGCGAGGCAGTGTGATGCGAATGGACGGCGCCAGGCGGCGTGATGAAAGCGGCCAGTGGCTCCCACGGCACTTTCTCGCCATCGACCATCGAGTGCACACCCTCGCTCTCGATGGCCAAAGTGACGGCGATAGAATTGTGGCGATGTGGCCGCTGATTACCGCCCGGCTCGAGCGAGTTCACACCTACATTCATCGCCGGCAGCATGGTACGCATGTAGGCCATCGGCTCGGTATAAAAGATCACTGCCTTGCCGGCGCCCTGATGCTGCTCGTTTTTCTCGTAGATACCGGCCAAATACGCGTCGATGTCGTCAACCCGGAAGTGGGCTGCCAACACAGGCGCCTCGTCCGGTGTCGGAGGATTTAGCCGCAGATAGGCTAGTGCCGGCTCATCGGTCGCTTGATAGAGCAGAGCATCACCATCTCCAACTGCGGTATGGCGGGTGGCGCCGCTGCCGGGGAAGCAGAAAACGTCTCCCTTTGACCACGATATCCTCGTTCCGTCCGGACCAGTGCTGCTACCCTTGCCCGCGATGACGTAATAGACCTCGCCCGTCGCCCGCAACGTATGTTGAACCTGCTCGCCGGCGCGAATCACCACGTAGCGGCAGAGCAATAGCGGCGTGGTGGCGGGATAGGGAGTGCCCAGAATTTGCGACAGGTCGAGATCGATCATTCCGGTTGGCGTTGCCGCCGATACCGCCTTGTCGCGCTCTGCGGCAAAAACATGGGGGGGGACCGGGCTGACCTGCCGATATACCGCTGCATTGGGGACGTCGAGAATGCCAGATGTCCTTGCGTTTGCTGCGGCGGCGGTTTGCGTAGCAGTCATGAATTCAAGCTCCTCTTTCAATCGCAGTCTTCTCTACCGTTTTCGGCCGATCGGCGCGGTCTTCGTGCGGCGGACGTTCGGGGACAACTTAGGCTGCTCTTGGTTGACTGCCGCAGATCTGCACGCGCGTTCCTGAGCGTCGATGCGGGAAATAGTCGAAGATCGCCTTATGCAGGACACTGCGATTGTCCCAAAAAAGCACCGAATTTGGCCGCCAGCGAAAGCGATACTGGAATTCCGGCGTTTCAGCGTGGCGGTATATGAATTGCAGCACCGCCGCGCTCTCGCTGGCGCTAAGCTGGGTGATGTGCGTCGTGTACATGGAGTTCACATACAAGTATTTTCGCCCATTCTCAGGATGGACGCAGACGACCGGATGTTCGTTCTTGGCGTACTCTCTCTCTTCGAATTTCGTACGTGCTCCATTGGGATTGTTCCATTGTCTCTTGCGAAAGTATTGGCCGCCATCGTGTACGGCGGTCAGATTCTCCAAAAACGATTTCATCGCTGGGGATAAACCGTCGTACGCGGCGAACATGCTGGTGAACAACGTATCGCCTCCGACGGTCGGCACTTCTTGCAGCATGAGAATGCTGCCGAGCGGTGGTTCCAAATCGCATGACGCATCCGTGTGCCAGACATCGCCGGGAGCGCTATTGGAATTCTCGTCGGCGTATATCGGTATTACTTCCGGTCGCCGCGAAGCCTGATCGGCGATTGGGTGCTTGTACAACGTGCCGAAATTCTTCGCGAAATCGACCTGGGCATCGACCGAAAGGGTTTGATCGCGAAAGCCGACCACACCGTTGTCGACCAGGGCCGACCGAATCTCCCGAATCACATCTTCTGAAAGCGATGCCGCCAGATCCACACCGGATATCTCGGCCCCCACCTGGGGCGATCCCTTTTCTACTCGGATGTGGCGGTACTGCATCTCTGTCCTCCTCAAAGATTTTTGTTTCACTCTGCGCACGAATGTGCGAACAATGAAAGTATGATCGATTCAAAAGTGAAAGGTGTCAAGGATACGACGCGGCGCGAACCTGTCGTTCGAGCCCTTTTGAGAGGGCTCGACATCATCGAGGCGATGAGTGGCCAATATGAGGGGGTGAGCCTGTCGCAAGTGGCGGAGGCCGTTGGGCTCGATCGTGCCACGGCTAGGCGCTTTCTTCTTACGCTACTTAACAAAGGCTATCTGAGGCAGAGTGGTCGCAAATTTTTCCTAGCGCCCAAAATCTTGAGTTTAGGATATGCGTATCTGGCGTCGAGCCCATTGCGCGAGATTGCAGTTCCCTATCTCAAGCAGGTCGCGGAGAAGACACAACAAGGCTGCTCACTAGGCATTCTGGACGACGACGAGGTTCTCTATTTGGGAAGCGAGCAGAGCGCCTCGCGCGTCATCGCCCGGCAGATCGGCGCCGGCGTCAGGCTTCCCGCCTATTGCACGTCAATCGGCCGCATTGTGTTGGGAAACTTAACGGCGGAGGCGCTAAAAGGCTACTCGACACGCGTCTCGATCGTGCGACATACGGTTCATACGAAGACGCACTGGCGGGACATTTTCGCGGCCGTTGAACAGGGACGTTCCCAGGGCTGGACTTTTGTCGACCAGGAGGTCGAGGACGGGCTGCGCTCGATTGCAGTCCCAATTCGCGATCGAGACGCCAAGATCATTGCCGGCATCAATGTGAGCGCTCTGGCCAGTCGCCTCGATGCCAAGGCTGATATAGCCAGATCTTTGAAAACCTTGCAGAACGCTGCGACGGGCATCGAACAGGCGCTGCGTTTGCGGTGATGAAGTCCGACCGGCCACGTCGTGATGCCAAGTTGGCCACCGCGGTCGTCGACGGTCGCATAGCGCCTCGACCACGTTTATCGCGCGAGCGTTCTTCAATGAACGATACCGTGTTCTTGCGCTTCTAGATTTGGCGAACTCGGCACCACCGGTTGTTTCACGATTGGAGGCAGTTCAAGTTTTCCGATAGGGTTTCACGACATAGTTCACGGCGAAAAGGGACCTTGGCATGCGAACCGGGTTTATTGGTTTAGGCGAGCAAGGCGGTGCGATGGCGGAAATGATAGTCCGCGGCGGCTTTACCTTGAATGTTTGGGCAAGAAATCCAAAAACCTTGTCTGAATTCGTGGCGCTGGGCGCGCGGGGCTTCGATACTCCGGTGGGCCTAGCATCCGACAGTGACCTCGTATGTATTTGCGTCACCGAGGACTCCGACGTTGTAGATATCGTGTTCAATCGCGGCGTGCTGGACGCGATGCAACCAGGCTCGATCCTGGCGATCCATTCCACCGTCCACCCCAATCTCTGCAAGAACATTGCCGCGGCTGGAGTGACGCGCGACATCCTGGTGCTTGATGCGCCTGTGTCAGGATCCAGACCGCGGGCGCTCGCCCGAGATTTGTTACTGATCCTCGGCGGCGATTCGACCGCAATCCAACGTGCCAGACCGGTATTTGAGAGTTACGCCAATCCGATCATCTGCATCGGCGGTGTTGGCGATGCAATGAAGGCGAAACTCGTAAACAATTTCCTGGCGACGGCCCATATCGATCTTGCCTTCGAGGCTCTGGAACTTGCCGAAATGCTCGGGCTGGATAGAGAGGAAATGCGGCAAATTCTGCTGGCGGGATCAGGTCGAAGCTTCGCGCTGCAGAATATTCCGCGGCTTCTTTCTCCCCGCAAGGAGCGTGTTGGTCTCCTTTTGCAGAAGGACTGCGCTTTGGCCTCAAGTGTTGCGTGCGATGTCGATGTACCTCTCGGGCTGCTGGGGCAAGTAGCCGATGCCGGAGTTGATTTCCTGCTTAATCGCCGAAAATCCAGCAGTCCTGCATCGCCGAAGACTAGATGAACTGGGAGCCGCAGTCGCTTTAACTGATCGAGGTCTGGTTCACTTCGATCGTTGCCAGCATCGTTAGTCGCAACAACAAATCGTTGCGGCATTCGGCAAATAGCCCGTTGGCGTGCCCGGGATACGGGCAATGCTCCGCTCTGCCCCTGCACCAATCATATCGCGACGAGTGCGCCAGCCCAACATGCGGGATTAAGGGAAAACAATCTCATTCGCAACTGTAAGAAAGTGAATGAGATTGTCTATTATCTATCTATTTTAATTAGATAATTTTCAAACTCTGATCTATCTGCTTGAGGCAAAAAATCGATTGTAAGTCTACGAGTATCCGGATAATGTTCCGTATATGCGTAGGCAACGCTGCCGCTCGGAGTGGTCGATATCGACTTTCAAGCGAAGGACGGCAGGTGCCATTCAGCATGAATTGGCGCTGGCAGATGGGCCTCTTGCCTTCGCAATGCCGGTTGAGATCGTCACGGAAGAAGGAGAAACGGTGAATCCGATAACCAGAAAGAGTTTGTCGGCCCAAGCGTGGCAGCCTTTGATCGGGATTCGCATCGCCGATTTCTCGTTCCTTTTTCCCGGGCCGTTCACTACCGCAATACTGGCCGATCTCGGCGCAGAGGTCGTAAAAGTTGAGCCACCTGCCGGCGACCTCGCCAGGTCGATGATCCCGGATATGTTTGCATCAACAGGCCGGAACAAGCGCAGCGTCGTTCTTGATCTGAAGTCTGATGGTGTCGAGCACGAAATACACCATATCGCGGGTTGGGCGGACGTGATCATTGAAGGCTTTCGGCCTGGCGTTGCCGCTCGGTTGGGCATCGGCAGTGACAAACTTTCAGCCATCAATCCTCGCTTAATTTATTGCTCGCTGTCGGGTTTCGGTCAGAACGGGCCTTGGGCCAATCGCCCCGGACACGATCTGAACTATCTGGCTGCGGCCGGTGCTCTTGCATACCCGGGAATGTGGGGTCGTTTGCCTGGAAGAGGCAGCCTGCCGTTAGGCGATATCGCTGGGGGCTCATTTGCGGCGATCGCCATTCTCGCCGCGCTTCGTGAACGGGATCGGAAATCGGATCCGATCCGTCTCGACCTCAGCCTTTTTGAGGCAGTGCTCTATTGTGTGAGTTTGCGGCATGGCGCTGATGAATCGACCGCGCCAGACCTTTATCCAGGAAATGATATCTACGCGACCAAAGACGGTGCGCTGCTGACGCTGGCGTTGGTCGAGGACCATTTTTGGATGAGCTTCGTCAATGCAGTGGCCGACTTTGCGGCGGAATTTGGCGATTCGCGGTTCGACACGGTCGAGATGAGAAAGCGACATGGCGACGAAATCGATGCCCTTCTGCGAACAGTGTTGAAAACGCGCACTGCACAGGCGTGGAAGGAGATTTTCGCTGGCACCGATGTTCCATTTCAAATCTGTTTGACGCCGGAACAGGCGATGCGATCAGAGCAGGCGCAAACGCGCAAGTGCCTGGTGACGCTCGAGCGCAATCACTACGTGCCGTTTCCAGTCATCGTGAATGGCGAAAGCCGGCCGCAGGTGCTCACACCGGCGCCTGAGCTGGGCATGCATACCCAATCCTTCCTCAGGTCCGCATCCCGCGCAAATGGCGCGGCTGTTGAAAGGCAAGCAAAATGACTTGGGCCATGATGCGCCTGCGGGCGGGCCGACTAGATGAGAAAAGTGAAAAGCGTCGAGCGCAGGTGCGAGAGTTCCTTCGCGAAGAGCTGGCGCAGGGACGCTTCACTCCCCAATGCGATTGCTGGTTCAAGGGATTCGACAAGGATTTCAGCCGTCGCGCCGGTGCCGCCGGATTATTGGGCATCACTTGGCCGAAGCAATACGGTGGCCAGGAAGGGTCGCCGCTCGAACGCTTTGTCGTGACGGAGGAGTTTCTCGCCGCCGGCGCTCCGGTATCCGCGCATTGGGTATCCGAGCGGCAAATGGGCCCCAGCATCCTGCGCTTTGGTTCGTCGGAGTTGAAGACCAAGCTGCTTCCGCGCATCGCTCGCGGCGAACTGGTGATCGGCGCTGGCTACAGCGAACCCGATGTTGGCTCTGATCTGGCGTCGCTGAGAACGCGCGCAGATCGCGTTGACGGCGGCTGGATCATCAACGGCACAAAAATCTGGACGACTAATGGCCATCATGCCGACTACATGTTCGTGCTTTGTCGTACGTCGTCCAACGAAGAGAACAAGCGCAATGGCATTTCGCTTCTCATTGTCGAACTGCCAGCCAAAGGCGTAACCATTCGTCCCGTTCCCCTGCTTACGGGGGCGCATCACTTCAACGAAACCTTCCTTGAGGACGTATTCGTCCCGGATTCTATGGTTCTGGGACAGCCCGGTGAAGGCTGGAGAATCATTACGTCAGAGCTTGTCTTCGAGCGAAGCGGGCCCGAGCGGTTCATGAGCACATTCCCTCTGCTCGTCGAGCTCGTTCGCCAGCTGCAGGCGCGGCCCGACGACGTTCGAGCCAGAACCGCCGTCAGCGAGTTGATCGCTAAGTTCACCGCATTGAGAACGATGTCGATCGCGATCGCGACGGCGCTGGAGGAGGGAAGATTGCCAAATGTCGAAGCTGCATTGGTGAAAGACATGGGTACGCGCTTCGAGAGCGAGGTTGCCGAACGCGCCCGTGTCATATGCCCGACATTTCCCTCACTCGGAAGCGAGGATCGTTATAGCAATCTCATTGCTCAAGCGATCATGCATTCTCCTTCGTTCACATTGCGCGGCGGAAGTAATGAAGTGTTGCGTGGAATCGTGGCTCGCGGATTGGGAATGCGATAATGGACGACACACTAACTATTCTGGACGATTCGCTGGCTCGGCTCTGGAAGGGCACAGTTGACCCTAAAAGTACGATTGCAGCCGAACGCGTCGGTCTTGATAAGGCAGCGTGGCAGGCCCTTATCGACATAGGCGTTGTCGGTGCTGAACCGCCGCTATCTATGCTTGAACTGGCAGTGGTAATGAAGTCAATCAGCGGTGCCGGGGCTCTGGTTCCCTACGCGGACAGTGAAGCGATCGGCCGTTGGCTGGCCAATGCGGCCGGCTTTGAACCGACCAAGGAGATCCTGACAGTCGTGGTTGTCGATCCGGCCTCGATCCAAGCCCGCAAAGGCACGGATGCGGTCAGGCTTTCGATGCAAGGCCAGGTAATTCCATGGGCGACCCGCGCGGACAAGATAATCTTCAGCTTCCACACCGGTGACGGTTGCAGAATTGGCGTAAAAGCCAAAGACAGCGTCAAGTTTCGGACGTTGCCCAATTTCGCCGGCGAACCCCATGGCGTTGTGCTCGACGATGCCGTCGACCTCGCCTCGGACGATATGCACGGCGTTGGGCTGGATTACGGACCGGAGCGCGTCATGCAACGGGGTGCGCTTTGTCGGTCGGTGCAAATGCTCGGAGCCATGGTGCGCATAAACGAGCTGACGCTGCAGTATTCCCACGACCGCAAGCAGTTCAAACGCTCGCTTGCCGATTTCCAGATCATTCAGTCGTATCTCGCCGAAATGGCGGGTGAGCTGGCGGCATCGTCGGTTGCGATCGATGTTGCGGTCGCGCGCATAGACGAGGCGGATGCATTTGAGCACGTCGCAGCTGCAAAGATTCGAACCGCGCACGCGTCGCGTCAGATCACGTCTCTCGGACATCAAGTACACGGCTCGTTCGGATTCACCCAGGAAGCGCCTCTCAACATCTGGAGCAGACGCATTTGGGCCTGGCGGGACGATTACGGCAATGAGGCAGAATGGGGCGCCAAGCTTGGCGGCCTAATTATAACGCGGGGAGGGGACGCGTTATGGACCAGTATAACGGGGCAAATGAACGCCAATGTCTGATCTTGTATATGACGTCAGGAATGGCGTCGCGACCATTCGACTCAATCGTCCGGCGCGGAAGAATTCGTTTACGCTCGAAATGATCGATGCATGGGCTGGCCATCTGGAAAGCGCCAACAATGATCCGAAAGTCGGCGTGATAGTCGTGACCGGCAGCCAGGATAGTTTTTGCTCCGGCATCGATTCCGATGTGATGAGCAGCTGGCTGGCGCAGAATTCGGCGGCAGATTGGAAGTCCGTTCTGTGGGATCGCGTTTACAAGGTTGCTTTCACGCTCGAGCGTATCGATAAGCCGGTCATAGCCGCCGTCAATGGCGTCGCCTTCGGCGCCGGCATGGACATGGCGTTGATGTGCGACATGCGGTTTATGGCGCGCTCTGCGCAGCTCTCCGAAGGCTATATCCGGATAGGAGCCGTACCGGGCGACGGCGGCTGCTATTACTTGCCCCGTCTTGTCGGACGGGCGAAGGCGTTGGAGCTTCTTCTTTCCGGCGATTTCGTTGACGCCGATGAAGCGTTGCGCATCGGGTTGGTCAATCGCGTGTGCGACGATGCTTCGTTAGCCAACGATGTCCAACAGTTTGCCGCGCGATTGCTGACCTACAATCCCTTGGCGCTTCGCATGATCAAACGTGCCGTCGACCATGGCTTGCGTGGCGATCTTCGTTCGAGCCTTGATTTGATCTCGTCCCATATGGGCGTGGTGCAGACGACCAACGACGCGAAGGAGGCAGTCGCCGCCTATCGTGAGCGCCGTCTGGCGGTTTTTAGCGGCGAATGATCGGGCGACGGACGCAAGGGACGAAGCCGAAGCCAGATTGACCCAACAACCATGCGTCAAGATCGAGACCCCGAAACACGGGGCGGCAGGGACGAAGGAGGAAAAATGACGTTTCCGGATTTCGCCGGCAAGATCGCGCTTGTCACCGGAGCCAGCGGCGGCGTTGGCTTTCAGACGGCCAGGAAACTTGCCGAGAACGGCGCATTCGTTGTCATCAATAGTCGCTCAGCGGAAAATTGCACAGAAGCGCTCGCCAAGTTGTGCGCTTCGTCCGATCTGATTGATCCAGACAAATGCCGCGCCGCGGTCGGCGATACGTCAAAGTACGAAGACGCGGTCAGAGTCGCTGGGCAGGCCGCCGCGGTGGATGGCGGTATCGACATTCTCGTCAGCGCGGGCGCGCATGGTGCCGTACGGCCGATGCCTTTTGCTGAGATGAACGGGGAGGAGTTGGCCGCGTCTTTCAATTCACGGTTCTTTGCTCGCGTAAATCCGGTTCACGCTGCATTGCCATATTTGCGAGTGCGCGGTGGCGCAGTGGTCATGCTGGGTACCGATGCCGGCCGTCATGCAACGGCGGGCGAAGTGATCGTAGGCGCGTACGGTGCCGCAGTCATTCTGGCGGCAAAAACGATGGCGAAAGAGTTTGCCCGCTGGAAGATTCGAGTGAACGCGGTATCTCTCACGCTCACGGCCGATACTCCGGGCTGGGACCGCATTTTTTCTGAGCAGACATTTCAAACCCATCTGTTCGGGAAGACGCTGGATCGGTTTCCCTTTGGCCGTCCACCCAATGCCGAAGAAGTGGCTCGCGCCGTCGCCTTTCTGGTGTCGCAGCAAGCGTCGCAAGTGACCGGGCAAACTTTATCCGTAAATGGCGGCTTGTCATTCGGTGGCTGGTAGTCAACCAAGCACGAATAGGCAGGCGAGCTGTCGAAACCAGTGGTGGTAGAATGAAAAACGTCAACCAGTCGCTAAATCATGGCCCTTTAAAGGGCATAACTGTGCTCGACTTTACGCATATTGGCGCGGGTCCTTATCTAACGTCGATTCTTGGAGATATGGGCGCCGAGGTGATCAAGGTTGAACCGTGTGGCGTGGGCGATCCAACTCGGCGGTACGACGAAGTTTTTCCTAGTGCCGATAGTTCGTATTTCCTGGGACTGAACCGCAGCAAGAAGAGCGTCGCGCTCAATCTCAAGACTGAAGGCGGAATGCGCGTGGCGCGGGAGCTTTTATCCCGCAGCCAAGTCGTTGTCGAAAGTTATCGACCCGGCGCCTTGCGTCGTCTGGGTCTGGATTACGACAGCGTGGCGCGCGAGCGGCCAGACATAGTCTATTGCTCCATATCAGCTTTCGGCGTGTCCGGACCCTACGCCAATCGGCCCGGCATGGACATTCTGGTTCAGGGCATGGGCGGTCTCATGGGGATAACCGGCGAGCCAGGAGGGCCGCCAGTTAAGGCCGGTCCGCCGCTCACAGACTTCATCGGGTCCTATCTGGCTGGCTTCGGTATCGCGATGGCGCTTTTGGCCAAGGAACGGTGGGGTATCGGCCAGCTGGTAACCGTCTCGCTGCTTGATGGCCTGGTTGCGTCAATGGCCAATTACATCACGGGGTTTCACGTTAATGGGAAGCCCAGCGGCCCTAGTGGTGGCGCTCATGCGCAAATCGTGCCGTATCAAGTGTTCACTGCCAAAGACGGGTACTTGATTGTCGCATGTTTGACGGAAGGCTTCTGGCGAAACCTCTGCAAGGCGCTTGATCTGACGAGTCTGATCGACGATCCGCGGTACGTCACAAACGAGATGCGTGTCGTCAATCGGCGAGAATTGGTGCCGTTAATCAGCGACATCATCGAAACCAAGACGCGGGCCGAGTGGACGAAAATACTCTCCGACGCTGATGTTCCGTGTGGCCCCGTGAATTCTCTGGCCGAAGTATTCGCCGATCCGCAAGTGCGTCACAACGAGATGGTTCGCACCGTAGATCATCCCGAGGCGGGGAAAATAACGATACCGGGAATTCCCATAAAACTGTCCGGCACCCCAGGCGCCATCTGCTCGCCGCCGCCACTGCTTGGCGAGCACACCGAGGCCATACTTAAGAGCCTTGGATACTCGACAGAGGCGATAAATGACCTGCGCAAAGCCGGCGCATTCTGACCGGCCGCGATCTTCCCAAAGCGAGCGGCATGCAACCATGACTTCGCATTCTCTAGGCAAATGCAGTTTAGCGCTGTTGCCGAATGCCGTCCTCGAAATCACCAAAGGTGAGATCGCGGGTGAAGTCAGGGGTCTGTTTCCTGCAGCCAGGCGCGTTTAGGAGACGTCTATGAATGCCAGCCAACAACAAGAGGCGAACGGGGCGAGCGCAGTCACGTTCGAGATAGTGCGCCGAGTTGGGGTGATAGAACTCAATCGGCCGGAGAAATTCAATTCCATCAACGGAGCGTTGTGGGTAGGGTTGACGGCGGCGTTGAAGGCACTGGAGGCTGCCGACGTTCGCATTATTCTTCTGCAGGCGCGGGGCAAGAATTTCTGCACCGGCGGCGATCTGACGGAAATTAAGGAATTGCGCGTGTCTCGCCCTCGCTGGGCCGAATTCATTCGCACAGGCCATGAAACGCTGAAATCCTTTGAAGCAAGTCCGTTGCCTGTGGTGGCGGCCATTCAAGGGCTCTGTCTGGCAGGCGGACTTGAGATCGCTCTGTCTTGCGATGTTATTTTCGCTGCCGAGGATGCGAAGTTCGGCGACCAACATTCCTATTACGGGCTCATACCGGGCGCGGGTGGAACCCAGCGCTTGCCGCGCAAAGTCGGACTCGGGCGGGCGTTGGACCTGCTGTATAGCGCCAAATGGATCGATGCCTGCACGGCACTGGATTTCGGCCTAGTTAACTACGTCGTACCACTGGAAGATCTGCGCGCCTCCGCGCTCAAGTATTGCGAAAAGCTAACCGAGCGAAGTCCTCATGGCCTTGCGGCCATGAAGCGGCTCGCTCGCGGCGGTCTGCACATGGACAGCACTACGGCCCTGCGCCTTGAGGAGAACTCGGTTGTCGAAGATCTGCTTCACGCCGATGTCTCCGAAGGACTCGACGCCTTTGAGGCGCGCCGCAAGCCCTCGTTCTGAGCAAGCGCGGGTTCCACAAGCAGTCAACGGCTCGAACCGTTCCCAGCTGCGCAACGGAAGGAAGATGTCATGGACCTGGAGTTGAAGAAGAAATCAGTAGTGATAACCGGCGGCGGCTCCAATATCGGTCGCGCCATCGTGCTGGGATTCGCTGCAGAGGGGGCGAATATTACAATCGGCGACATTGACGAGAAGCAAGCGCGGAAAGTCGCTGATCTTGCGCTCGAAAAGGGCGCGTCTGATGTGCAGGTTATAAGAACTGACGTGACCGACGAGAGTCAGGTCAACAAGATGTTCGAAGCTGCAACGGCCAAATTCGGGACAGTCCATAATCTGGTAAACAACGTCGGGTGGAGTAAGAACAATTTCTTTGTCCGCACGTCGCCGGACGAGTGGATAAAGACGATCAATCTCAATTATCTGAGCCTGCTCTATTGCGTGAAATCCGCTTTGGATATCATGGTGAAGCAGGGTCATGGCACCATCGTAGCGATTAGTTCCGACGCCAGCCGTCAAGGCGAGAAACACGAAGCCGTCTATGCGGGTACGAAGGCAGCCGTAAACGCCTTTGCAAAGACGATCGCCAAAGAGCACGGCCGTGATGGCGTACGCTGCAACGTCGTCTGCCCTGGCGCAACTATACCGCAAGACGAGAGTGAACTTGGGTCGGAAAGCCTTTGGTCGAAAGGCGACGTGCATTTTTCGGCAGAACAACTGGAGAAGATAGCAAAAAGCCTGCCCTTGCGCAAACTAGGGCGCGCTCGAGACATCGCCGAAGCGGTGCTGTTTCTATCTTCTCCTCGAGCGGGCCACATAACCGGGCAGGTACTATCAGTTTCGGGTGGCTATAGCATGATCGGCTGACGATCAAATGGGCATGTAAGGATACCGGGAAGGGCAGCGAAGTCATGAGCAGTAAGACGCCTTATTCAGACATTATTCTTTCCAAGAACGGCGCGGTCGCCACGATAACGATCAATCGGCCGCAAAAATTGAACGCGATCCGCGGAGTGACCATATCCGAGTTGGAGGATGCGTTTCTCAAAGTGGGCGTAGATCGTTCGGTCGGGGTCGTCGTCTTCACTGGCGCCGGCGATCGCGCTTTCAGTTCCGGCGGCGATGTTGAGTGGGAACGTGATGGCGGTCTAGATTCGCTTGACTGGCAACTGGGCAATCGGATTCTCGATTGTCCCAAGCCGGTCATTGCAAGGGTTAGCGGATACGCAATCGCGGCGGGAAATCATATGGCGTATTGCTGCGACTTCACGATTGCCGCCGAGCATTCCATCTTCGGGCAGAATGGCCCCAGAGTGGCCTCGCCCGCCGGCGGATATCCCGTAACGCATGCAGCTGGAATAATCGGACATAAGCGGGCGAGAGAAATGTGGATGCTGTGCCGCCGTTACACCGCGCAGCAAATGCTCGAGTGGGGCCTCGTCAACCGCGTAGTGGCGAAAGACCAGCTCGACGCAGAAGTTGCAACGTGGTGCGAAGAGCTTCTTCGGATGAGTCCCACGGCTCTCAAGACAATTAAGCGTTCATTTGGACGGATTGTTGACAGGACAGGCAATCCGGAAATTATCGAAGAAGTGGCGCCTGGCTTCTTCTCGACTGGGGAGCAGAAGGAGGGCGCCGTCGCCTTTCTCGAGAAACGCCCGCCCGATTTTTCGCCGTGGCGTTGATGTCTGCCATGACGAAGCAGCGGTCCGACTATTTGTAGCGCCTGTCAGCCAAACGCCGAGGATTGCTACGAGATTCCCCATTACGCGTCTAGATTGCGTTCATTGTGTCTCTGTAAAAATTCGGGCCTGGAGTGAACTAAGTCTCATTTAATCGAATCGCTGCCTCCACGTCTAAGAGACATTTGATAACGATAGGTAAGGATACCGGTGATGAAATCGCAAATCGTGAAAGATAAAGTTGTCCTAGTAACGGGCGCCGGCCGTGGTATTGGCCGCGATATCGCGCTGATGATGGCGGCCGAAGGGGCCAAGGTCGTGGTCAACGATCTCGGCGGTTCGGCCGATGGCGAAGGTGCGGGCAACTCGACGCCGGCGCAGGAAGTGGTCGACGAGATCAAGAAGGCCGGCGGCCAGGCGGTCGCCAACTACGATTCGGTCGCCGAGGCGGCTGGTGCAGAGAGGATGGTGAAGCAGGCGGTCGAGACGTTCGGCCGCATCGATTGCGTCGTCAACAATGCCGGCATCCTGCGCGACCGCATCTTCCACCGCATGAGCC
>JBDZUM010000137.1:0-9332 GCA_040255215.1 Rhodospirillaceae bacterium | reverse complement strand
CTCGGCCACGCGCTTGCGGCCCTCGAACGCGCCGTAGAAGGCGTCGTGGTAGACGCCATCTTCGGCGAAGAGCTGGCCTAGAGCTGCGCCGTTGTGGCTTTCGACGGCGTCGGTGAACTTCTTCAGCATTTGCTCTATCTTCATTTTTCCTCCAGATGATCTCGTCCTTGCAATCACATCGTCGCGCCCAGCACCCAGGGCGCGAATTCGTCGTCGCCGATGCCGAGCTCCTCGCTCTTCGTCCTGTCCCCCGAGGCCGTGCGCAGGATCAGCTCGAAGATGCGCTGGCCCATTTCGTCGACGCTGGCCAGCCCGTCGGCGACCGGGCCGCAATCGATATCCATGTCGTCCGGCATGCGGTTGAAGAGGGCGGTGTTGGTGGCGAGCTTGAGGCTGGGCACCGGCTTGCAGCCGAACACGCTGCCGCGGCCGGTGGTGAAGCAGATCATGTTGGCGCCGCCCGCCACCTGGCCGGTGGCGGAAACCGGATCGTAGCCGGGCGTATCCATGTAGACGAAGCCTCTGGCCGCGATCTCCTCGGCGTAGCGATAGACTTCGACCAGATTGGTGGTGCCGCCCTTGGCGACGGCGCCGAGCGATTTCTCCAGAATCGTGGTCAGCCCGCCGGTCTTGTTGCCGGGCGACGGGTTGTTGTTCATTTCGCCGCCATGGCGGGCGGTGTAGTCCTCCCACCATTTGATGCGCTCGACGATCTTTTCGCCGATTTCGCGGCTTTGCGCCCGACGGGTGAGCAGATGCTCGGCCCCATAAATCTCCGGCGTCTCGCTCAGTACTGCCGTGCCGCCATGGCGGACCAGCAGATCGACGGCCGCACCCAGTGCTGGGTTGGCGGAGATGCCGGAGTATCCATCCGAACCGCCGCATTGCAGCGCCAGGGTGATGTGGCTGGCCGGCACCGTGGTCCGGGCAGCCTCGTTGGCCCTGGGCAGCATCTCCTTCAATACGGCGACGCCGTTGCGCACCGTCGCCGCCGTGCCGCCCTCGTCCTGGATGGTCAGCGCCTGCAGATTGTCGTTCGGCTCAAGCCCCTGATCCTTGAGAAAGCCGCCGATCTGGTTGGCTTCGCAGCCCAGCCCCAGCACGAGAATGCCGGCGAAGTTGGGGTGCCGGGCGTAGCCGCCCAGCGTCTTGCGCAGCAGGTCGATCGGCTCGCCATGGGCGGCCATGCCGCAACCCGATGAATGGGTCAGCGCCACGACGCCGTCGATACTGGGATAGTCCGCCAGCAATGGCCGCATTTTCTCGGCGATGTAGCGGCCGGCGCTGGCCGAACAGTTGACCGTGGTGACGATGCCCAGAAAGTTGCGGGTGGCGACGCGGCCATCGGCGCGCACGATGCCCTGGAAGGTGGCGCGCTTGTCCTCGGGCACGAAATTCGTCGGTCTGGCGTCGGCGCCGAAGGCGTAGTCGCGATCGAAACTGCGCATTTCCAGATTATGGGTGTGCACATGCGTGCCCGGCGCCAAGTCGGCGGTGGCGAAGCCGATGGTCTGGTCGTACTTGCGCACCGCCTCACCGGCCTTGACCGGGGCCACGGTCAGCTTGTGGCCGGCCGGCACGAACCCAGCCGTGGTTACGCCGAACTCGGGCAGCATCGTTCCCGGCAGCAGATCGAGGCGCGCGACCGCAACGTTGTCGGCCGGGTTCAGTCTGATCGCCAGCGTCGCCATTGGTTCCTCCCGCGAAACCGCCCCGGCGTTTGCGCGGCCTCTGGCGGGCCGCTATAAGCGCGGAAAGCGAACAGGGAGGATAGGGCATGAATGCAGCGGCGCAACAGCTTGCCGTGCCGGCCGGAGTAGAAATTCGCGCCGAGGTGCGCCCCGGCTACGAGCGGGTGCTGAGCGAGGAGGCGCTGGCCTTCGTCGCCGAACTGGAGCGCACTTTCGGCCAGCGGCGGCGCGATCTGCTGCAGGCGCGCGTCGAGCGGCAGAAGCGGCTCGACGCCGGCGAGAAGCCGGATTTCCTGCCCCAGACCAAATCGATTCGCGACGGCGACTGGACCGTGGCCCCCCTGCCGAAGGACCTGCAGGACCGCCGCGTCGAGATCACCGGACCGGTCGACCGCAAGATGGTGATCAACGCGCTGAACTCCGGCGCCTCGGTGTTCATGGCGGATTTCGAGGACGCCTCGACCCCGACCTGGCACAACATGATCGACGGCCAGAACAACATGATGGACGCCACCCGCGGCACCATCGCCTTCGACGATCCCGCCTCCGGCAAGAGCTACAAGCTGAACGACAAGATCGCCGTGCTCAAGGTGCGCCCGCGCGGCTGGCATCTGGAGGAGAAGCACGTGCTGATCGACGGCAAGCCGATGTCGGGCTCGCTGTTCGATTTCGGCCTGTTCTTCTTCCACAACGCGCGCACGCAGCTGTCGCGCGGCACCGGCCCCTATTTCTACCTGCCGAAGATGGAGAGCCATCTCGAGGCGCGCCTGTGGAACGACGTGTTCGTGCACGCGCAGGATCGGCTGGGCGTCAAGCGCGGCTCGGTCAAGGCGACGGTGCTGATCGAGACCATCCTGGCGACGTTCGAGGTCGACGAAATCCTCTACGAGCTGCGCGAGCATTCGGCCGGGCTCAATTGCGGCCGCTGGGACTACATCTTCAGCTTCATCAAGAAATTCTCGAAACACGCCTGGGCGGTGCTGCCCAATCGCGGCGAAGTGACGATGACGACGCATTTCCTGCGCTCGTACTCGCTGCACGTCATCAAGACCTGCCACCGGCGCAACGTGCACGCGATGGGCGGCATGGCGGCGCAGATCCCGATCAAGGGCGACGAGAAGGCCAACGAGGAGGCCTTGGGCAAGGTGCGCGCCGACAAGAAGCGCGAGGCCACCGACGGGCATGACGGCACCTGGGTGGCGCATCCTGGGCTGGTCGCCATCGCGCGCGAGGAATTCGACGCGGTGATGAAGGAGGCCAACCAGATCGCGCGCAAGCGGCAGGATGTCAGCGTGACTGCCGCCGATCTGCTGCAGATACCGCAAGGCGCCAAGACCGAGGCGGGCCTGCGCCAGAACATCAATGTCGGCATCGGCTATCTCGAGGCCTGGCTGCGCGGGGTGGGCTGCGTGCCGCTGCACAATCTGATGGAGGACGCGGCGACGGCCGAGATCAGCCGCGCCCAGGTCTGGCAGTGGGTTCACCATCGCCAGAAGCTCGACGACGGGCGGCTGGTCGATCTGGAGCTGTGCCGCAGGATCATCGCGGAAGAGCTGGAGAAGGCGCAGGCCAGCGCCGGTGCGCGCTACGACGAGGCGGCGCGGCTGTTCGACACGCTGATCGCGCAGGACAACTTCACCGAGTTCCTGACCCTGCCGGCCTATGACCAATTGGTGGCAGAGGGCGTCTGAGCCTCGACGCATCGGCGCGGCGCTGCAACGATTCACCGGCGAAGCGAACCGGGAGGATCAGAGCATGGGCGTGGCGCTGGGACAATTGAGCGACCTGGAGATCGACGCGCTGGAGTTCGTCGCCGGCGAACGGCGCGGGCCCTGCCCGCCGCTCGACGTGGTGGCGCATCTCATCGTCCTTGGCCTGGCTCAGCCTGTCCGAAGCGGCGTCGCCGCAACCAAATCGGGACTGACATTGCTGCTCGAGGCGGGCTTGATCCCGGCCTGGCGGCTGCGCGTCGAACTGGAGTCGAGACGCGTCGCGCGACGGCGGAACATTCGACGACAGGAGCAGGATGCCGGCGGTTTGGGCGCTTTTGCAGCGTCGTGAACTGGCGGTATCTATATATCTAGCACGCCGGCGCGGGGCGACAAGCGCCATCCGGGGATGACCGGATTGCACACTTGGCGCTTTCATGCTGGCCCGTCCGCAGCCATAAACCGCGCCCGGCAACGGCGCGGGGACGGCATGGCAGGCAAGGTTCCGGGCAGAAGCGATCTGGTCAGGCTGGCGCGCATTCTCGGCATGCTGGGATCCGACCATGCCGGCGAACGGGCCAGTGCGGCGCTGGCGGCGCATCGGCTGGTGAGCCGGGCCGGGCTCGACTGGTGGAGCCTGCTGGGCGGCGACGGCGATCGCCGCCTTGGCCCGATGCCGCGACGCGGTCTGGTCGATCCGTGGAGCGAGTTCGTACGCGCCGCTGCCGCTCGCGAACGCCAGCTGCGAGCCGAGAACGACGCGCTGCGACGGGAACTGGCGCAATGGCGGGCAGCACCCGCCTCTCTCAGAACGCCAGCACGATCTTGCCGATAGCCTTGCTGTCCTCGACCACGCGCATGGCGGCGCGGAACTCGGCGACCGGAAACGACGTCACCGGCATCTTCGGCAGCCGGCCTTCGGCCGCCCATTGCATCAGCATCGCCATCGTCTCGCGCAGGCGGACGAAGTTCTCAGGCTTCGGCATCTGCCGGCCCCAGCCGAGGTAGTAGCCCCAGTAGTAGCCGATGGCCGTGACGTTCTTGACCAGCAGGATGTTGGCCGGGATCTGCGGGATGCGCCCCGAAGCGAAGCCGTAGCAGACGACCCGCGCTTCCGGCGCCACGCAGCGCAGCGACTGGTCGAACAGATCGCCACCGACCGGATCGAACACCACGTCGACGCCACGGCCGTCGGTCAGTTCCAGAACCCGTGCGCGCATGTCCTCGTTGCGGTAGTCGATGGCGATATCGGCGCCGGCCGCCAGCGCGGCTTCGCGCTTCTCCTGGCTGGAAGCGGTGCCGATGACGCGCGCGCCTCTGGCGCGGCCGAGCATGACGGCGCTCAGCCCGCTGCCGCCGCCCGCGCCATGCACCAGCAGCGTTTCGCCTTGCTGCAGTCGCGCCGCCCAGTCCAGTCCCAGGAACACGCTGCCATGCGTGCCGGCGACGATCAGCGCGCCGGCGTCGTCCAGTCCGTCGGGGATCTTCCACACGGTATGGGCGGGAGCGACGAAGCGTTCGGCGATGCCGCCGCCGCCCTGGGCCAGGGCCGCGACGCGGTCGCCGGGCTTCACATGCGTCACGTCGGGGGCCGCATCGATGACCGTTCCCGCCACTTCACCGCCGGGAACGTAGGGCAGGCCGGGTTTGTTCTGGTGCTTGCCGGCGATGCCCAGCACGACGGCGAAGGAAATGCCGGCAAGGCGGGTGGCGATGCGGACATGGCCGGGCCGCAATTGCGGCTCGGGCCAATCGTTTTCCAGCTTCAGAACGTCGGGCGTGCCGTATTCGCGGCAGACGAGAGCGCGCATCGGTTCAGCCTTCACAGGTCGACGAAGGAGCCGTGCCGGCCCTTGCCTTCGGCGAAACGTTTGGCGCCCGGCATCGCTTCCTTGCGTCGCGCCTCGGCCGCCAGTTCGGCCTCACGCGCAATGGCGGCGGCGAAGCCGTATTCAGCCTGTTCGTAGGCCGAGCGCCGGTCAGAGCGCAGCGCGATCTGCGGAAAGGAGGCAACCTGCAGCGCCAGCTCCTGCGCTTCCTTCAGGGCCAGACCGTTGCCGACCAGCCGCGTCGCCAGGCCCCAGTCCAAGGCTTCTTTCGCCGAAACGGCCCGACCGGTGATCAGCATGTCGAGCGCCCGCGCCTGGCCGATCAGCCGCGGCAGGCGCACGGTGGTGCCGTCGCTCATGGGCACGCCCCAGCGCCGGGAGAACACGCCGAAACTGGCGTTCTCCTCGACGATGCGGATGTCGCAGAACAGCGCCACGCCCAAGCCGCCGGCGCAGGCGGTCCCGGCGATGGCGGCGATGACCGGCTTCGACAGCGGCGCCCGCAGTGGCCCCTTTTCCGAGCCCGCCCAGGGGAAATAATCGGTGCCGCCGGCCAGCGCCTTGAGGTCGGCGCCGGCGCAGAAGGCGCCACCGGCGCCGGTCAGCACGGCGGCATTCAGATGCGGATCGGCATCGAAGGCATAGAGCGCCCGGCCCAGCTCGAGCGCGGCTTCGTTGTCGAGCGCGTTGCGCACTTCGGGCCGGTTGATGGTGATGGTCAGCACCGGCCCCTGCCGATGCGTCAGAATCTTGCCGCTGTTCGCTGTCATCGTCCTCGTTCCTCGCTGTCGGCGGCAAATTGCAGCACGGCCGGTCTTATTGCAAACTGGCGTCAAACAGGGGCGGGAACGTGTCGGAATTCGTATCGATCGAGAAGGGGCTTGGCCCCGAAGGCCGCATCGCGGTCGTGCGTTTCGACCGCGGCGACGGGGTCAACGCGTTGTCGCCGGAGGCGATAAGGCAACTGACGGCGGCGGCGCGGTCCTTCGAGGACGATGGCGCCACCTCCGTGGTCATCCTGACCGGCACCGACAAGTGCTTCTCGGCCGGTTTCGACCTCAAGGATCCGGAAGGCCGGTCGCGGCGGGACATGGATATCGGCGCGCTGCGTCGGCACCTGCGCATGGGCCCGCGTCTGGCGGCGGCCTGGCAGGACATGGACCAGATCACGATCTGCGCCATCGAAGGCTTCGCCGTTGGCGGCGGCGTCGTCATGGCGGTGATGACCGATTTCCGCATCATGGGCCGCGGCGCCCATATGCGCGTGCCGGAGATCGCGCTGGGCATGAACATGAGCTGGCAGAGCATGCCGCGCATGCTGCATCTGATCGGACCGGCGCGTACGAAGCAGGCCGTGCTGCTGGCCGACGACCGCATCTCGTCCCAGGAGGCCTACGAGTGGGGGTTGGTCGAGCAGGTGGTCGACGATGGCGGGGCGTTCGATGCCGCGATGGTGATGGCGGAAAAGATCGCGCGCCTGCCGCCCATCCCAGTCGCCATGACCAAGCAGACTATCAATAGGCTGACGCATGCGCTCGACGACCTCGCCAGCCACATGGATGTCGACCAGTTCGCCCTGGCCGGCATGACCGAGGACCATCGCGAGGGCGTCGCCGCCTTCCTCGAGCGGCGCCGGCCGCGCTTCAAGGGACGCTGATGAGCGCGCGCGCGGAACTCGGGTCGGACCGCATCGAGGCCGGCGAGCGGCTGCTGCGGCGCATCGAGGAGCGCGGCGGCGTCGTGCCGGCTGCTCTGTGGAGCTATGCGCCCGACATCAACGAATGGCGGCTCTATCTGGCCATCCGGCACGGCGCGCAGCAGGGGGTGGCGGCATCGACCGAGATGGTGTCGCAGGCCATCGCGTCGCTGCGCAGCGAGGAGGATTTTCCGCTCACCCGCCAGGACATCTCGCCGGTGGCGACCGATCACGCCGTCATCGCCACGCTGGCGGCGGCGATCGGCACCGGTCCGACCATCTCGCGCCTGCGCATCCAGGGCACCCGCGTCAACGGCGCCCTGATCGAGGATGCGCTGGTCTATCGCCTGCACAAGGCGGGGTTGGCGGGCTAGCCGCCGAGCTAGCAGACGAGCTAGGCAGACGAGCGCCGCGGCCAGGCGAACAGCCAGCCCATGCCCAGCCGCAGGGCAACCGCATAGCCCAGAGCCGGCAGCGCAATCCCCGCGAGCGTGATCATCGCGACATGGGCGAAGGCAGCGTCGGATGGCAGTAGTTTGAGCGTCGCGATGCGCGCGACGCCCGTCGCCAGCGGATGCATCAGGAAGATGGCCAGCGACGCTCCGCCCAGCCACGAAAGGGCAGGCGCCAGACGTGTGCGCCCAAGCGCCCCTGAGATCGCCAGCAGCCCAGCCACGCCGAGACATCCAAATAGAATATCCCACGCGCGCAGACCGACGCCGGTGAGAGAAGACGGCGGCGTGGCAGGCAGCAGGGCGGCGAGTAGCGCCATGCCGGCTGCGAGGAGCGTCAGGGTCGACGATATTGCCTCGGTACGGCGCACGAGACCGACGGCAATGAAGCCCAATACCAGGAACAGCATGAAGCGCTGGAAATAATGCGGCACCTGCCAGTATCCGAGCAGCGGTATCAGCGCCAGCGCGAGGGCAATGGTCAGAGCCGCCAGTCGATTTCGCGCCAGAATCGGCCAGGCGACCACGGTGACGACGAACAGCGTCACCAGGAACCAGGATTTCTGGCCGGTGAGAATCTCGATCAGATGACGCGGCACGTCCGCCGGATCCTCCATCGGGCTGTTGTAGTAGCGTGCGAAAACGACGGCGATGGCGTAGTAGATCGCGCTCCACACCAGATGCGGCCAATAGAGAGTGCCCGCTCGGCGGCGCGCCAGGCTGGCGAAGTCCGGCGGTGGCCGCAGCGCCAGCACGCAGCCGGAGGCGAAGAAGAAGGCATGCATGTGGAAGCGGTAGACCCAGTCCTGCAGCGCGTCGAAGACGTCGCCTCGCTGGACGATCTCCATGCGGTCGAGCCCCTGCACGACGTGGCCGAATACCACGAGGCAGATGGCCAGCGCCTTCAACACGTCCAGAGTGACAAGACGGTCGCCGGTCGGGGCTGATGCGGCCTGGTTCATGCTTCAGAGTTCGTGGTTGCGCTGCGGCAGCTCGTCCATGATGCGCCGGCGCTCCTCGTCGCTGTATCCCGTCCAGCGCGCGATCTCCTCGACGGTGCGCTTGCAGCCGATGCACAGGTTGCTGTCGGGATGCAGCATGCACACGTTGGCGCAGGGCGAGGGGATTGCGCGGACCGGGCGCGGCGTCGTGCTCATGGCGCGGCCGGCCTGTAGCATCCCGCTTCGATCGCCCGCCGCCGCACCAGCGCCAGCACGACATCGATGGTCGGCGTCGGCACTTTCAGCAGGCGGCCCAGCTCGACCACGGCGCCGACGATGGGATCGATCTCCATCGGACGTCCGCTTTCGAGGTCCTGCAGCATCGAGGTCTTGTGCGCCCCGGCCTCGGCCGCGCCGGCGATGCGCTTCTGCGTGTCGATCAGGAAATCGATGCCCAGCGCCTCGCCCACCGCGCGCGCTTCGCTCATCAGCGCGGTGACCAGCGACGCCAGTTCCGGATCGGTCGCCAGCACGTCGAGCGTGGCGTGGGTCAGCGCGCTCAAGGGATTGAAGCAGACATTGCCCCAGAGCTTGATCCAGATGTCGGTGCGGATGCGCGGGCGCACCGGCGCCTTCAGCCCGGCGGCGATCATCGCCTTGCTGAGGGCCTGGATGCGTTCGGAGCGCGAACCGTCGGGCTCGCCGATCGGCACGCGGTCTGAATAGGTGTGGCGGATGACGCCCGGCGCCTCGATGGCGGCGGCCGGATCCAGCACGCAGCCGATGGCGCGCTGCGGACCGATATGGCTCCACATCAGATCGGCGGGATCGACCGATCTCAGCCGCCGCCCTTCGTGCGGACCACCCAGCTTGTGGAAGTACCAGAATGGCAGCCCGTTCATTGCCGTCACCACGCCCGTATCCGGGCGCAGCATGGGGGCAAGGCTGGCGGCGATGGCCGGCGCGCTGTTGGACTTGATGGTGAGAAAGACGAAGTCCTGTTCGCCGGCCTGC
>JBDZUM010000016.1:32771-47226 GCA_040255215.1 Rhodospirillaceae bacterium | reverse complement strand
ATGGCGTGGGCCATGGCGTCGGTGACCAGGGTCATGCGGCGCAGGATCAGGAAGACGCCGATCGGCCCGTAGGCCAGCGCCAGCGCCAGGGTGGCGACCAGGGCCCGGCGCATGAAGGGAAGATCGCCGCCGAACGGCGCCAGAAGGAGGTCGTAGACCAATTTCGGCTCAATGATGGGCGTGGGCGTGATGCTCGACGGAAAGCTCGCAGGCTCCGGCGCTTTCGTCCCAGGCCTCGGATCGGCGGCGCGCGCGGGCGAGATTTTCCGGCGTCAGGACTTGCGATGTCGGCCCCCAGGCCACCGGCTCGCGCGCCAGCAGCAGGGTTTGCGGGCAGACCCGCCGCACCAGGTCGAGATCGTGCGACACCAGCACGATGCACCGACCCTCGTTGCGCCAGCGGCCGACCAGCCCGACCAGATCGGCCGTCGTCGCCGCATCGATGGCGGCAAAGGGTTCGTCGAGCAGGATGACGCGCGCGTTCTGCACCAGGACGCGGGCGAACAAGGCGCGCTGGAACTGGCCGATAGACATGGCGTCGATCAGGCGATGCTCGAAGCCGGCAAGGCCGACCAGCTCCAGCGCGTCCTGCGCCTCGCGCCGCATCGCCCGGTTGATGCCGCCGAACAGTCCGGCACGCTGCACGAAGCCGCAGCAGACGAGATCGAGCACGGTGATCGGGATCGAGCGGTCGATCTCGGCGTGCTGGGCAAGGTAGGCGATGTCGCGCCGATGCAGCCCGTCGCGATCAAGCAGGCCACTGGAAATCGGCTGAACGCCGGCCAGCGCCTTGAGCAAGGTCGACTTGCCGCCGCCATTTGGGCCGACGATCGCCGTGAGACTGGCCGCCGGAAAGACACCGCTCAGGTGATGCACCGCGGGTCGGCGTTCATAGGCGACGACCAGATCCTCGAGCACGATCCCCGAGTTGGCCGGTGCGATCGGTTCGGCGCTCAGTACCATGACAGGGCCCATCCGACGGCCAACCACAGCAATGCCGCAGCGATCGCGGCCAGCGCCAGGCGCTGGCCGGCCGAGGCGGCGAAGGGGGAGCCCGACCGGTCGGCCGCCGCGGTCGATGGGTCAGGCGATGCTGGATGATCGTGTGGCACGGCAAATTCTCTGAGAATGTAACATTATAACCTTTCGTGAAATTCCGTCCACTGCCGCTTTGGCTGGGGTTTCCAGCCTTTCCGGCCGGCTGAACGTGTGTTCAGATTTGTGCAAAGAACGAAGGGGGAGGAAGCATGGCCGGCAGCATCACCAGCGGCGACCGCACGATCTCGCAGGCGGAGATCGGCCTGCGCTCGGCCAGGGCGGCGAGCGGTCTGAAGGCATTGGGGTTCGAGCCGGGCAACGCCGTGGCTCTGATGCTGCGCAACGACTTTCCCTTTTTCGAGGCGTCGTTCGCCTCGGCGCTGCTGGGCGGCTATGCCGTGCCGGTCAACTGGCATCTGGTCGGCGACGAGGCGGGATACATCTTCCGCGACTGCGACGCCAAAGTGATCGTCGTCCATGCCGATTTGCTGCCGCAGATCGCCAATGACATACCGCCCGGCGTCCGGGTGCTGGTGGCGCCGACGCCACCGGAAATCCAGAACGCCTATGGCCTGCCGGATGCGGCCTGCCGCGTGCCCGCCGATCGCGAATCCTGGGACGATTTCGTCGCCGCGCACGAGCCGTGGACCGAACCGCCGCAGACGCCACCCAACACGATGATCTATACCTCCGGCACGACCGGCCGTCCCAAGGGCGTGCGGCGCGAACCGATGACGCCGGAGCAGATCGAAGGGGTGACGCGCCAGACCATGGCGATCTTCGGCATCGGTCCGGGCATCAAGTCCGTCATCACCGGGCCGATGTACCACAGCGCGCCCAATTTCTACGCGCTGCACGGTGCGCGGCTGGGCGGCCAGCTTTGGCTGCAGCCGCGTTTCGATGCCGAGGAACTGCTGCAATGGGTCGAGAAGCACCGCATCGAATCGCTGCACATGGTGCCGATCATGTTCGTGCGGCTGCTCAAGCTGCCCGAGGCCGTGAAGAAGAAGTACGATCTGTCGTCGCTGAAGCACGTGGTGCATGCGGCGGCGCCCTGTCCGCCCGACGTCAAGAAGGCGATGATCGACTGGTGGGGGCCGATCATCGTCGAATACTACGGCGCCACCGAATCGGGCGCCGTGGTGTTCAACGACAGCCGCGACTGGCTCGAGAATCCCGGCACCGTCGGCAAGCCGCATGAGCGCTGCGAGGTGAAGATCCTCGATGCCGAAGGCAAGCAGGTGCCGACCGGCGAGATCGGCGAAGTCTACATGCGCAACCGCCTGTTTCCCGAGTTCACCTACAACAAGGCCGACGCCAAACGGCGGGAGATCGAGCGCGACGGGCTGATCACGGCGGGCGATGTCGGTTACGTCAACGAGCGCGGCTTCCTGTTCCTGTGCGATCGCAGCAAGGACATGATCATTTCCGGTGGCGTCAATATCTATCCGGCGGAGATCGAGGCGGTGCTGCACGGCATGCCCGGCGTGCAGGATTGCGCGGTGTTCGGCATACCCGACGACGAATACGGCGAATCGGTCGCCGCGGTGGTCGAACCGCGCCCCGGCGCCAGCCTGACGGCGGACGAGGTGCGCGGCTACCTGCGCGAACGCATCGCAGGCTACAAGCTGCCGCGTCTGATCGAGTTCCGGCGCGACCTGCCGCGCGAGGATTCGGGCAAGATATTCAAGCGCAAACTGCGCGATCCCTACTGGGAGAAGGCGGGGCGGAGAATCTAGGGTTTTTCGCGGGTTTCCGGGCACGAGGCCCTCGGTCGCAGTTGACAATCGAGGGCGAATGCTGCATCCGTCACCCCGTCCCGGACGCGGCGGTAGGAACCATGGCGGAAAGCCCGCAGTTTCACGAGAATTTCCAGCGCGAAGAAGAAGTTAAGGGCAGCTCGAACCGCACGTTCGGGCTGGTCTTTTTCGCGGTGTTCGCCATCGTGACGGTGTGGCCGGTGCTGTTCGGCAATCCGTTGCGCTGGTGGACGGCCCCGATCTCGGTCGTGTTCCTGGCCGTGGCGCTGCTCAAGCCCGACTGGCTGGCGCCGCTGAACCGGCTGTGGACCAAGCTCGGCCTGCTCATGCACAAGGTGGTCAACCCGCTGATCATGGGCCTGCTGTTTTTCGTCGCCATCACGCCGATGGGCCTGCTGTTCCGCCTGTTCGGCAAGGATCTGCTGCGGCTGAAACTCGATCGCCAGGCCGCGAGCTACTGGATCGAACGCAAGCCGCCCGGACCCGCGCCGGACAGCATGCGGCGGCAATTCTGACGTCTGGGAGACTGCAAAGATGTGGCTGTTTCGCGAGCTGTGGGAATTCATGCGGGTCAGGAAGAAGTTCTGGCTGGCGCCGATCCTGATTCTGCTGGTCGTGTTCGGCGCGCTGCTCGTGCTCGCCAAGGGCTCCGCCGTGGCGCCCTTCATTTACACGATCTTCTGATCCGCGACCGACCGGAGTCGATGCGTACATGCGCGTACTAGGCCTTTCCGCTTACTACCACGACAGCGCCGCCGCCCTCGTCGAGGACGGCCGCATCGTCGCGGCGGCGCAGGAGGAGCGCTTCACGCGCAAGAAGCACGATTCCGGCTTCCCCAAGAACGCGATCGAGTTCTGTCTCGATGCCGCCGGCATCTCCATGGACGCGGTCGATTTCGTCGCCTTCTACGACAAGCCGTTCCTCAAGTTCGAGCGGCTTCTGGAGACCTACCTGGCGTTCGCGCCGAACGGGTTTCGCTCGTTCCGCATGGCCATGCCGGTGTGGCTCAAGGAAAAGCTGTACCAGAAGGTTCTGCTGCGCGACGAGATGAAGCAGTGGATGCCGGAGTTCGACTGGCACAACAAGCTGCTGTTCAGCGAGCACCATCAGAGCCACGCCGCCAGCGCGTTCTATCCCTCGCCGTTCGAGGAAGCCGCCATCCTGACGATGGACGGCGTCGGCGAGTGGGCTACCACCTCGCTCGGCATCGGCACTGGCAACCGCATCGAGATGCGCAAGGAAATCCACTTTCCGCACTCGCTGGGGCTGCTCTATTCCGCCTTCACCTACTACACCGGGTTCAAGGTCAATTCCGGCGAATACAAGGTCATGGGGCTGGCCCCCTATGGCGAGCCGAAATACAAGGACCTGATCCTCGAGCGGCTGATCGACGTCAAGGAAGACGGCTCCTTCCGGCTCGACCTGTCGTATTTCGACTACTGCACCGGCCTACGCATGACGAACGGCAAGTTCGACGAGCTGTTCGGCGGGCCCGCGCGCCGGGCGGACGAAATGCTGACCCAGCGCCATATGGATCTGGCCGCCTCGGTGCAGGCGGTGACCGAGCACGTGGTGCTGAAGCTGGCGCGCTCGACGGCGCGTGATACTGGCCTGCGCAATCTCTGCCTGGCCGGCGGCGTGGCGCTGAACTGCGTCGCCAACGGCAAGATGCTGCGCGACGGCGCCTTCGACAACATCTGGGTGCAGCCGGCGGCCGGCGATGCCGGCGGCGCGCTGGGCGCGGCCCTCGCCGCCTATCACGGCTACAAGGACGGTCCGCGCCACGTGAACGGCGCGCTCGACGCGATGCGCGGCTCCTATCTCGGGCCGCAATTCGAACAGGCCGAGATCGAGCGGCGACTGGCGGCGGCCGGCGCCAAATTCAGCGTCCTCGGCGACGACGAGACCATCGCCGCCACGGCGAAGGCGCTGGCCGACGAAAAAGCCGTCGGCTGGTTCCAGGGCCGCATGGAGTTCGGGCCGCGCGCGCTGGGCGGGCGCTCCATCCTGGGCGACCCGCGCTCACCCTCGATGCAGAAGACGCTCAATCTCAAGGTCAAGTATCGCGAATCCTTCCGACCCTTCGCGCCGTCTGTGCTGCGCGAGGACGTGGCGGACTGGTTCGAGCTGAATGGCGACAGCCCCTATATGCTGATGGTGGCCGATGTCGTCGCCGGCCGGCGGCGGCAGATGACCGCCGACGAGCAGGCGTTGTTCGGCATCGACAAGCTCAACGTGCCGCGTTCGGACATTCCGGCGGTGACGCATGTCGACTACTCGGCCCGCATCCAGACGGTGCATGCCGAGACCAACCCGCGCTACCACGCCCTGATCTCCGCCTTCAAGGCGCTGACCGGCTGTCCGGTGATCGTCAACACCAGCTTCAACGTCCGCGGCGAGCCGATCGTGTGCACGCCGGAAGACGCCTTCCGCTGCTTCATGGGCTCGGAAATCGAAGTGCTGGTGGTCGGCAACTGTTTCCTGCGCAAGGAAGACCAGGATCCGGCGCTGAAGCTCGACTACAAGAACGCCTTCGAGCTCGACTAGTCCGACCGCTCCGGATTACTGCGCCAGCAGAGCCTTGACGGCCGGCGCCACCGCTTCGGCGAGCGCCTTGTGGCCCTCGGGCGTCAGATGGACGTTGCTCGGGAAATACAGCAGCCCGCGCTGCTTCGCCGCCGCCTGCATGTATGCCGTCGCATCGAAATACGCGACGCCGAGGCGTTCGGCGTTCTGCGCGAACCAGTCGCGCTGCGCATCGCTGTACCGCTTCATGATCGGCGCCAGGGACGCGTCTTCGTAGCGGATGCTGGGTTCGTAGACGGTGTATGCCGCCGGCACCATCACCACCAGCGGCTTGAATCCCATCTGCCGCGCCAGGGCGGCGAAGGCGGCAGTGCTTTCCTCGTAGATCGATACGGAAACGGCGCCCTCGGCGACGCGTCGCGCCAGCCGCAACTCGTCGGTATCGCCGTTGCGCACGTTCAGCGCCGTGGAAACGCCTTTGACGTCGGCGGCATAGCGGAAGTTCGGATCGCCGCCGGACTTGAAGGCCTTGACCGCCAGCTCGATCCCGCCCTTGAAGAAGGCCAGCGCGTAGCTGACGGCGAAGGGGCCGCCGAGCTTCTCCTTGCTCTTCCTGGGCTTCGCCTGCCGCTCCTTGAAGCGCCGGAAGCGCTCGATGTCGCGCAGGTCGTTACCTTCGGAGATCGCCATGATGACGATTTGCGGATCGAGCTTGCCGCCGAATTTCCGCATGGTCTCGAGATATTCGTAAGGGCCGACGCCGGGCACCGCCAAGTTGTAGGAGTTGACGCCGGCGATCTCGCCCAGCCGGTTGGTGAAATTGTCCTCCGCCGAGACGATGGCGCAGTTGGGGATCGAACCGCCGATGGTCAGCACCTGCATCGGGCGGCGATCGACGACGCCCGGCGGATTGCAGAAGCCGTAGGAATCGGTTTCCAGCGCCACGACGCCGCCGGCCTCCATGTCCGCTTCGTCGACGGCGGTGACGTAGCGGCGGTTCGGCAGATGCATGAAAATGTCGGGGCCGCCGTCGCTGCGTTCGGCGCTGCGCAACACGTAGCGGTCGGCTTCCGTCGACAGGCCGAGCCGGCCGGCGATCTCGGTTCGCAGCGAGGGATGGAAACGTTCGAGAATCGCGACGCCGATGAGGGACGGGCTGACGCGCAGGGCGATTTCGACCACGCCGAGCATCAGCAGGGCAGTGACCAGCACCGTGACCAGTCGGACGAGAGCCTCCCGCATCGGACGGCTCAGCGGACGAAGAGGTCGGGATAGTTGTCCCGCAGCCCCTTCAGAATCGCGCCGGAGAAGCGGTCATTGGCGGTGGCGTTGGGATGCGCGTCGGTCGGCGAAACCCACAACGTCTCGGGCACCAGATCGGTGACGGTGGGGAGCAGGTCGACGAAAGGCGCCTGATGAGCCGCCGCCAGATCGCGAATGGCCGCGGTCACCCTTGTAAAGGGGTAGTCCTTGAGGATGTGCAGTTCGGGGTAGTTGACGATCATCAGCTTGATGCCGTTGCTGCGGCAATATTCCGCCAGCTCGGCGACCGACTTCTTGGCGGCCTGCCAGGCTGCGGAATCCTCGCGATAGAGGTTGCTGTAATACTCGCGCCAGTCCGCCTTGCCGAAATAGGTGCGCGAGAGCGTGTCGAACGCGCTCAGTCCGACCACGGCGGCATAGGAATGCTCGGCGAGGAAACTCTGCTTCTTGAGCGGCGTCGGTTCGGCGTCGTTGATGAAGTAGTTCAGCACCACGACATCCGGCTTCAGCTTGTAGCCCTTCTTCAGAAAGTACGTGACTTCCTGCACGGTGTTGTAGTTGCCGACGCCGGCATTGATCACTTCGTAGCGCGGCTCGGAAAGCCCCTCGTTGAGGCGGCGCTCCACCATCTTCGACGGCGTGTCCTCGATCCGCACCCCCCAGCCGAATGTAAGGGAGTCGCCCAGCATCAGCACGCGGACCTTGCCCGCCGGTTTGGCCACGGCGTATTCGCGATCGCGCAGGCCCAGCGAATTGATCGAAACCGGAACGCCCATGAAGTCGCCGGAGGTGTTGGGCGTATGCTCGTGGCCGAGACCGGCGACATCGGCCTCCTTCTTGATGTCCTTGGCGTATTTCCACATCTCGAGGTCGAAATGCATGCCGTCGTCGACGGCAACCCGACTGAAGATTTCCGCCAGGCCGAAGGCTGCGACGATGCCGATGACGAGGGACACCACGACGCCGATGGCACGAACCGCGAAGGAAGGCCTGCGACCCTGTCGATTGCTGCTGTCTGACATGTTCTCTGGACTCTCGATTGCCGTCTGATCGGGCCCCGACCGGGCCGTGCCGCGAGACCAAGCTGCGCGAGGCATGGTCCATATAGTCCCCGCAACTCGCCATGTCGAGCGCAAGCTGACCTGCGGAACGGCACGTTTCCGGCGCTTGGCAAGGCGGCACGCGTAGCCGAAAATCGCGGCCTTTGCCCGTCGAGAAAGGCCACGTTGCGATGAAAGCCCTGCTCTGCACCCGTCTCGGGGATCCGTCCGTCCTGCAGCTCGTGGACATGGAGCCGCCGCAGCCGGGACCGGGCGAGATCGGCGTGCGGGTGCGGGCGGGCGCGCTCAATTTCCCCGACGTTCTGATGGTGGCGGGTGGCTATCAGCTCAAACCGCCGCTGCCGTTCATTCCCGGCATGGAGGCCTGCGGCGAAGTGACCGCGCTGGGGGCGGGGGTCGAGGGCCACCGGGTCGGCGACCGGGTGATCTTCGGCAAGCGCTTCGGTTGCTTCGCCGAGCAGGTCACCGTGCCGGCCAAGGATGCGCGGCCGCTGCCCGCCGGCTGGAATTTCGCCGAGGGCGCTGCCTTCGCCGTCGGCTACAAGACGGCCTATCACGCCATCGTGCAGCGTGGCCAACTGAAGCCGCGCGAGGTGCTGCTGGTGCATGGCGCCGCGGGCGGGGTCGGGCTGGCGGCGGTCGAACTGGGCAAGCTGATGGGCGCGAGGGTGATCGCCACCGGCGGCGACGACGCGCGGCTGGAAGTGGTGCGCAGCCGGGGCGCCGATTTCGTGCTCAACTATCGCGACGCGCCGTTCTGGCAGACGGTCAAGGACCTGACCGATGGCCGCGGTGCGGACGTGATCTACGATCCGGTGGGCGGCGACGTGTTCGACCAGTCGCTGAAATGCATCGCCTGGAACGGTCGCATCCTGATCGTCGGCTTCACCTCGGGCCGGATCGCGTCGCTGCCGACCAACATCGCGCTGATCAAGGGATTCTCCGTCATCGGCGTTCGCGCCGGCGAGGCGGTGCGGCGCGAGCCGGAGGTCGGCGTCGAATACAACAGGGAACTGTGGAAGCTGGCCGGCGAGGGCAAGCTGCGGCCGCACGTTTCCCATGTGCTGCCGCTGGAGAACTGGGTCGAGGCCATGGCGCTGCTGACCGACCGCAAGGTCGTCGGCAAGGCGGTGCTCGATATCGGCGGCGCCGTCTGAGGCGCCGCCGTCCGGCGCAATCCGGGATCTACTTGGCGAAGATGATCGTCACCCGTCGGTCCTGCTGCTGCTCCTCGTTCTTCTTGCCGAAGGACCAGCTGCCGAAAGCCTCGTCGGACGCGTCGATCAAAATGTGCTTGGCCTGCACGCCGCCGGCCATCAGTTCCTTGGCGACGGCGTTGGCGCGCGCCTGAGCCAGCTTTTTGTTGCGCGCGGCGTCGCCCACCTTGTCGGCCGCGCCGATGACGCAGATCCGTGTGACGAAAAGCTGCTTGGATTGCAGCGCGACCTTCTTCAGTTCCGCCTTGTCGGCGGGGCGCACTACCGACTTTCCGGTGTCGAAATGGGCATAGTACGGTCCGGGATAATTGGCGCCCGGCGCCCGCTGGCATTTGCCCTGCTGCACCTGTTCGCCCTGCTGCGCCATCGACGGCGATGCGACGGCGAGAGCCATCGCCACAAGCGGTCCCACGGCGACAACAGCGAAGATACGTTTCATGCGGTCTCCCCTCCCTGGACTTCAAATGCCCGGCCCGTGGGCGCATACTGTCATGGCGACGCGTCGCGCGGCAATCCGCCCGTCGGTCGCGGTGCCGCAACGAAACCGACCGGCCGTCGCGCCTTCCCTGCAACAGCGGAGTCACCGCCATGGCGCAGCTCAGCGAGAAATTCATCGGCGACGGGCGCAGCTTCGCCCAGGCGCTGGACGGCGCCGGCATCGCAGCGTCGGCCCTGCTGTGGCTGTGGTCGGGGCGGGACAATGCCTGGCGCTACGTGCTGGCCTCGCCGCTGGTCGAGAGCGGCGGCGACATGCCGGTGAAGATCGCCGCCGTGCTGGCTACCATGCCGGCCGATTTCGCCGTCAATCGCGACAATCTGCTGCTCTATGGTGCGGGCGATCCCGCGATCCAGACTCTGCATCGGGCGATACAGACCGGTCCCGGCATCACCGCCATGCGCATGAGCGGCAACGTCATCAACGGCGTGCGCATCGAGGACGCCTACGTCTATCGTCTGTATCGCCGCGCCGGCTGATTAGCGCTTGTCGCGCGCGCTGCCGCCTTCCAAGATGTCGTGAACGATCGTTCATAAGACAGCGGAGGAAGTCATGGCGGCAGGTCGGGTAGGCGGCAAGGTGGTGATCGTGACGGGCGCGGCATCGGGCATCGGCCGCGCCACGGCCGGCCTGATGGCGGGCGAGGGCGCGACGGTGGTGATGACGGATGTCGTCGCCGATGCCGGCGCCGTGCTGGCCGGCGAACTGGGCGGGCCGCATGTCTTCCTGCGCCACGACGTCAGCGACGAAAAGCAGTGGCAGGACGTGATCGGCGAAACGCTCAAGCGGTTCGGCCGCATCGACGGGCTGGTCAACAATGCCGGCGTCAGCGGGCCGGTGCCGGCCAACAGCATCGAGACGGAAACGCTCGAGACCTGGCGCAAGATCAACTCGGTCAATCTCGAGGGCGTGTTCCTGGGATGCAAGCATGCGGTGCCGGCGATCCGCGAAGCCGGCGGCGGCAGCATCGTCAACATCTCCTCGCTGGCCGCCATGGTGGCGACGCACCAGATCCCGGCCTATGGCGCCGGCAAGGCCGGCGTGCGCCAGTTGAGCAAATCCGTCGCCATGCATTGCGCCTTCAAGGGCTATCGCATCCGCTGCAATTCGGTTCATCCGGGCGTCATCGTCACGCCGATGGGCGAGAGCATGTTCAAGGGCGACGAGCGGGAGAAGGCCAAGTACCTGCGGAGCATTCCGCTCAAGACCTTCGGCGAGCCCAGGGATATCGGCTATGCTGTGCTCTACCTGATGTCGGACGAATCGAAGTTCGTCACCGGGGCGGAGTTCGTGATCGACGGCGGCGCATCGGCGATCTGATGCCGGTCAGGCCGGCCGCGATCTCGGGATCAGCAGCAGGCTGACCGGCGTCAGCGCGCCGCCCAGCAGGCAGACGAGCAGCAGCGAAGCCGGATTGTCGCCGGCGAAGCTGCCCGCCGCCAGCGACGCCACGGCGCCGACGACGAGCTGGATGAATCCCATGAAGGCCGAGGCGGCGCCGGCGATGCGCGGATCGACCGCGGTGGCGCCCGAAATCGACGTCGGATAGACGAAGCCGTTGGCGATCGTGTAGCAGAGCATGGCGCCGACGTAATAATAGGGGCTGTCGACAAGGGCGCCGGTGGCCAGCAGCACCATGCTGGCGGCGACCGCCAGCGAGCCCAGCCGCATCATCCGGTCGAGGCTGATCACGCGGGCAGCCCGGGCGGCGGCGAAGGTGCCGGCGACGAAGCCCATGGCGATCACCAGCATGGCGGTGCCGAAGCTCGACGGCGACACGCCGTAGCGATAGGCGAACAGCGCCGGTGCGGCGGCCACCCAGGCGAAGAAGCAGGCCGTCATGGACGACAGCGCCAGCGAATTGCCGAGGAAATTGCCGTTGCCGAGAAGGCTGCGATAGCGCCGCAGCAATTCGCGGGGACCGGGATGGCCGGCCGCCTCGATAACGCGCGTTTCGGGCAGGCCGAGCCACAGCCAGCCGAGCAGGCCCAGCCCCATGAAGACGCAGAAGCCGAAGCCGAAGCGCCAGTTGACCAGCTCCTCGCCGACGCCGCCGATCACCGGCGCCAGAGCCGGGCCGACCGACATGACCATGGCGACGAAGGCCATGGCGCGTACCGCTTCGCCGCCGTCCCGCGTGTCGCGCACGATGGCGCGTGGCACCAGCATCAGCGTGCAGGCGCCGAAGGCCTGGCCGACGCGCACCAGCACCAGCAATTCGAGCGACGAGGCCAGCAAGCCGCCGGCGCTGGCGAGAATGAACACCGCCAGGCCGAATTGCAGCGTGGCGCGGCGGCCGATACGGTCGGACATCGGCCCGACCACGAGCTGGAAGCCGCCGAAGGCCAGCAGGTAGATGGTAAGCAGCAGCTGCGCCGCGCCGTAGCTGATTCCCAGATCGGTGGCGATACCGGGCAGTGACGGCACGATGATGTTCAGCGCCAGCGGACCGCCGGCGCTGACCATTGCCAGCAGCGCAAGGGACGGGCGTGGCACCGAAACTGCGCTAGAAGATCGTGTAGCCGCCGTCGACGACGAAGTTCTGGCCGGTGGTGTAGTTGGTCGCGTCCGAGGCGAGGTACACCGCCAGCGGTCCGAAATCGGCGCCGACGCCGCCGCGACGCACCGGAACGCGCGGCAGCACCTTCTCCTCGAACGGCTTGTTGTTGTGGAACAGGCGCTCGGTCATCGGCGTCTCGATCCAGCCCGGCAGGATGGAGTTGGCGGTGATCTTGTAGCGCGCCAGTTCGACGGCGATGGCGCGGATCATGGCGCACAGCGCCCCCTTGGTGGCGCCGTAATGCGAATTGCGGGCGGCGCCCTCGATGGCGGCCGACGAGGCCATGGCGACCAGCGAGCCGCCCTTGCCGCGCTCCACCATGTGCCTTGACGCGGCACGAATGGTGAAGAAGGCGCCATCCAGATTGATGCCCATCATGCGCCGCCATTCGGCGGTCGAGAGCTCGTGGATGGGTGCGGCGCCCTTGCCCGAGGTGCCGGCATTGGCGACGCAGTTGTCGACATGGCCCATGACCTTGACCGTCTCCGCGAAGCTCTTTTCCACCGCGGCCTCGTCGGAGACGTCGCAGCGAATCGCATGCACCTTGCCGCCGAACTGCGACAGATGCTTGAGGGCGGCCGCGTTCTTCTCCTCGTTGGTGCCCCAGATGCAGACGCCGGCGCCGGCCTGGGCCAGCGCTTCGGCCATGCAGAGGCCAATGCCGCTATTGCCGCCGGTCACCAGCGAAACCTTGCCGGTCAGATCGAACGCCTTGTAAGCCATGGATTTCCTCCGGGAATTGGGTGAGCCTCTAATGGCAGAAGGACGCTGCCGCGGGACATTCCCGGGCGGCATAGCAGGCGGCGAAGCGGCAGGGAAGGGGACGTGTCGGAGGGGTTCCGCATAGCGACATACAACGTCGAGAGCCTCGACGACAGCGATGGCGAGGCGTTCGAGACGCGTCTGGGTGGCCTGCGCGCCATGCTGGGTCGCATCGATGCGGACATCCTCTGCCTGCAGGAAGTCGACGCCCAGCCGCGCAATCGATCGCCGCGCACTCCGCGCGCCCTGCTGCGGCTGATCGACCGCACGGGCTATGCCGGTTTCCATCTCGCCTGCAGCGAAGCGCAGCCCGGACACGGCCCGATGGACCGGCACAATCTCGCGGTGCTGTCGCGGTTTCCCATTTTGCAGCAGCGCTCGCTGCGCCATGCGCTGGTGCCGCCGCCGGTCCACGGGTTGCCGGTCGAGGCAGGCGTGGCCGCCGGTAAGCCCCCGCCGGGCGCCGCGGCCTGGGACCGGCCGATCCAGCACGTGTCGGTGGAGCTTCCCGAGGGCCGCAGACTGGAAATCGTCAATCTGCATCTGCGCGCGCCAATGGCCAATCACATCAAGGGCGGCACCTTGGCGCCGCAGGTCTGGCGCGGCACGCGCGACTGGGCGGAAGGCTTCTACGTCTCCGCGCTGAAGCGCATCGGGCAGGCGCTGGAAGCGCGGCTGCTGGTCGAAAGCCTGTTCGATACCGATCCGCAGGCCTTGATCGCCGTCGCCGGCGATTTCAACGCCGAGAGTCTGGAGATGCCGATGCGCCTGCTGCGCGCCGACGTCGTCGATACCGGTAACGAGTTGCTGGCGCGGCGCCAGCTCGAACCGGCCGAGGCGATGGTGCCGCCTGAACGCCGCTACACGGTGCGCTACGGCGAGCGCCGGGCCATGGTCGACCACTTGCTGCTTTCGCCGCGCCTGCATGGCAGGTTGCGGCAGGCGTCGATCCTGAACGACGATCTGGCGGACGAAGAAACGGCCGCGCGGCTGGATCAGCCGGCGGCCGCTTCGTTTCACGCGCCTCTGGTCGCCGAGTGTTCATTCTAAGTTGGCATCGTCCGGCACACCATCGTGTGGTGTATAGTTTGCTCAACTAAACATTGCACAGTCTGAATGGGGGAGCGGCGATGCCTAAGTCTTTATTAATGATGGTATCTGTACTATTTCTGTTTCCCACGATCGCACATGCCCAATCGTTTGATTCGATTGGATGCAACCAGTCGCGATTGAAGATTGTCGCCGTCGACGAGTGCAGGAAATCGCGAACCAGATCCAGCAACGAAGGGTATGGAGCCTTTGCCTATTACGCGACGTCTGGATGGTCCGGCGCATATTTTGTTTCGGCGATCGGGCTTTTTCCAGAGAACGCAGGCGGAAGCATTAAGCCCGCTTTAAGCGAGGACGTCGATCGGTTTCTCAGGACTCTGCACAACGATACCAAACAGGCGAAAAATTGGGGTTGGATTGAGCCGCTTGACGGTGTCGGCCGGATAATCCGCTTCCAACCCAACCACAACGGCCTCTACTGCGCGGCGTACTTTATCGACGGACGGCCGACGACGTACGGTTATGAGTGGCAGTACTTCGGCTATGTCTGTCTGCGTCGCGACAAACCATTGTCCGACAACGAGATCAAGCAGGGCGTCGCGCTGATCACCGTGAAGTAGAATCGGTGGAGCTGCCGATTTCGGCAGCTCCACGTGTCGACTAACGCTACCCGCGCCAGCTCGGGCCGGCCGGCACGTCGACCAGCACGATCTCGGTCTGC
>JBDZUM010000016.1:14542-32671 GCA_040255215.1 Rhodospirillaceae bacterium | reverse complement strand
CTACCCGCGCCAGCTCGGGCCGGCCGGCACGTCGACCAGCACGATCTCGGTCTGCTCGCTGGCCTTGATGGTCAAGGCCTCTTCGCCGCTGACCGCCGCGCCGTCGCGCGGGCCGAGCTGCGTGCCGTTGACCTCGGCGCTGCCGCGGGCGAGCACGAGATAGGCCTGCCTGTCTTCACCCATCTTGTGCGCGACGCTCTCGCCGGGCTCAAGGGTGGCGGCATAGACGGCGGCATCCTGATAGAGCGGGATCGCCCTCTCGTCGCCCTCGCGGCCCGAGGCCAGCGGCTGCAGCTTGCCGCTGCGCTCGGACGCGGGGAACTCGAGCGTCTCCCAGCGCGGCTTGACGCCCTGCCGGTCCGGCGCGATCCAGATCTGGAACAGCTCGGTCTCCTCGTCCTCGAGATTGTGCTCGGCATGGACGATGCCGGTGCCCGCGCTCATCACCTGGATCTGCCCGGCGCCGGTCTTGCCCTTGTTGCCGAGGCTGTCCTGGTGGCTGATCGCACCCTTCATGACATAGGTGATGATCTCCATGTCGCGATGCGGATGGGGATCGAAGCCCGTGCCGGCGCGGATGCGGTCGTTGTTCCACACCAGCAGCGGGCCCTGGCCCATGCGGCGCGGGTCGTGGAAGCCGGCGAAGCTGAAATGGTAGCGCGCGTTGAGCCACTCGTTGTCGAAGCGGCCGAGCTTGCTGTAGGGGCGAACGTCGATCATGGCTGGTACTCCGGCGTTTCGAATTGACGCCAGATATAGAGCGTTCCGGCTGCGACGCAATGTCCCCGCACGGCGCTGGGATTCACGGCAGCGATGCGCCGGCGCCGATGGCCTGCGGGTGATCCGGTTTCCGTCGAGAAAGCCCGCGGTTCAGCGGCCTTCGCGATACCAGGCGGCGCCGAGGCCGAAGACCAGCAGGAAGGCCAGCAGCAGCGCCGGCATCAGCGGATATTCGCGCACGCCGATGACGTTGAAGGCCTCGCGCCGCTGCAGGCCGAGCCAGTCGCGGCCCGATGTCGGCCGGCCCTCGCGCACCATGCGCAGTTCCGGATCGGCAACATCCGACAGCCAGATGAAGCCGCCATTGTTCGCCGCCACCAATGGCTCCAGCCGGGCCGAGGTGGCGCGGACGTCGGCGAATTCGACCGGGTTGGCGCTGCCGACGGCGGCAACGGCCTGCACCCGGCCGTCGTCGAACCGGTAGACGCCGGGCCGATCGACCACGACGCTGGTGCCGCCGCGCCCGGGTGCGATCTCGTTCAGCGCCAAGATGCGGGTGTTGCCGTCGGGGCCGGTCATCGACACCGGGTCGAAAGTCTCCTCGAGCGTACGGCGCAGGATCTCGATGCGGTTGCCGCGGACGGCGGTGCGCATCGATTCCTCTTCCAGATCCGGCTCCTTCATCAGCCAGTGGGCCAGCCGCCGGACAAGTTCGGCCTGCGGGCCGCCGCCATCGACGCCGCGATTCCACAGCCACAAATGGTCGGACAGCAACTGGCCGACGCGGCCCTCGCCGACGCGATTGACGACCAGCAGCGGCTGGTCCTCGCTGCCGCGCATCAGCACTTCGCCGCGCGCCACGCTGCTGGTGACGAGGCGGAACCAGCGGCCCCATTCGGGGTCGTCGAGGCCGCGGCCGGCGCCGGGCAGGCCGGCGGTGATCGGGTGGCGCTGCCCGACATCGGACAGGCGGGGACGGAAGCCGCCTTCGTTGACGCGGCCAGTGGGCGAGGCGGGCAGCACGGCGCCGAGCGGCGAGCGATAGAGCGAGCGCTGCGTGGCGTAGACCGGGCCGACCCCGATCAGCAGCGCGCCGCCGTTCTGCACGTAGCGCGAAATGTTGCGGAAATAGTCGGCCGTGATGATGGAGCCGGTCTCGTAGCGGTCGAAGATGATGAGGTTGAACTCGTTGAGCTTTTCCTCGAACAGCTCGTTCATCGGAAACACGATCAGTGACAGCTCGCGGACCGGCGTGAAATCGTCCTTGGCCGGGGTGCGCAGGATGGTGAAATGCACCAGATCGACCGCCGGATCGGATTTCAGCAGATTGCGCCAGGCGCGTTCGCCCTGGTAGGGCTCGCCGGACACCAGCAGCACGCGCAGCCGGTCGCGCACGCCAGAGACGGTGAAGAGCGCCCGGTTGTTCTCCAGGGTCAGCTCCTGCGTGCCGGGGCCGACCGTCACCTCGACGACGTTGTCGCCGGCATGCTGTACGGGCACCGGTACCTCGATCGGCTGGCCGATGCGGCCGGATACCGAGAACGGCGACTGGCCCTCGACGGATACGAGCAGCGAAACCGGCTCGCCCGAAGCCGCCTCGTCGTCCACCTTGATGCGGGCGGTGACGTTCTTGCCGACGACGCCGAAGCGCGGCGCCTCGTCGATCACCAGCCGCCGGTCGATCTCGCCGCGCCGGCCGGTCAGGATGGCATGGACGGGGGCGCCGAGCTGCGCCGCCTCGGCGGCATCGGGCGCGTCATGCACCTGCCCGTCGGTGAGCAGCACGACGCCGGCCAGCCGATCACGCGGCACGTCGGCCAGCGCGTCGGTCATGGTATCGACCAGCCGCGTACCGTTGCGTTCGGCGCCAACGCCGGCCGGTGGCAGCACGACCTCGCGCACTTCCAGATTGTCGATGCCGGCCAGGCGGCCGTTCAGCGCCGTCCTCGCTGCCGCAAGCTGCTGCGGGCGTTGCGCCAGCGTCTGGCTCTCGGACTGGTCGACCACGACGACGGCGATATCGGGCAGAAAGCGGCGCTCTTCTTCCACCAGGATGGGATTGGCCAGCGCCGCAAGCACGGCGGCTAGCACCAGCGCCCGCCACCACAGCCCGCGCGCCCGCGCTCGCAGCGACAGCAGCAGCAGGACCAGCGCTACGGCGCCGAACCCGCCCAGCGCCAGCCAGGGGATCATCGGATCGAAGGCGATGCTGGCAGCCGAACCGGTCATCGCACCAGCCTCTCGAGAATCTTCGGCAGATGCACCTGGTCGTCCTTGTAGTTGCCGGTCAGCGCGTACATCACGATGTTGACGCCGAACCGGTAGGCCAGCTCACGCTGGTTGTTGCCGCCAGGCGCCACCGGCAGCATGGGATCGCCGAAACTGTTGATCGCCCAGGCGCCGGCCCAGTCGTTGCCGCCGATCACCAGCGAGGACACGCCGTCGTTGACGCGGCCGTCGCCGGCCTCAAGCCACAGCGCGCCGCCGGACCAGCGGCCGGGAAAGTCGGACAGCAGATAGAACGACTTGCCGATGACGTGGTCCTTGGGCATTGCCACCAGCGGCGGAATCTCGATGCCGGCCAGCAGGCGCCGCAACTCGCGCGTGCCGCTGCCGATGCCGCTGCGGCCGCCGGTCAGATGCGCGTCGCGCGTATCGAACAGGATGATGCCGCCCTGCTTAAGGAAACGGTCGACCGCCGCGATGCCGGCGCGCGACAGGCTGGGCTGTTCGGCCGTGACCGGCCAGTAGATGAACGGGAACAGGCGCAGCTCGTCGGATTCGGGATCGACGCCGATCGGCTCGGCGGGTTCGACGGAGGTGCGCTGGCGCAGCACGTTGCCGAGGCCGGTCAGGCCGGCGCGGGAGATCTGGTCGACCTCGTTGTTGCCGGTGACGACGTAGGCCAGCCGCGTTTCCAGCGTGGCGCGCAGATAGAGCTCGTCCGGCGTCGCCGCCGCTCCGCTGGATTGAGCGCGCACGTCGGTCGGCAAAGAGAGGCCCAATCCGCCGCCCAGCAACGCGATGGCCAGCATCGCCGCGGGCGCCCGCCGTAGCCGCGTCGCCGCCGGCAGCAGGCCCCGCAGCCACAGGGCGATGAACATGTCGGCCAGCAACAGGATGAGGGCGGCGACCAGCACGAAGGGCACGAGATCGATCTCGCTTTGCGCCTCGATCAGCCCCAGCGTCGCGCCGCCTGGAATGCCGGTGAGCGCGGCCAGCGTGCCGACCCGGTCGCCGAGATTGAATGCCTGCTGCGCGCCTTCCTCGCCATAGAGGCCGGGCGGCGTCGCCGGCGCGGGCACGAACTTCGCCGACTGGTCGGGCAGGATCGGCCGCACGCCGACCGGCGGATCGCCCAGCCGGCCGAAACCGTCGAACACGCGATAGGGGCGCAGCGCCTGGTCGAACGTGCCGCCGGCGACGCCGCGCGACAGCGCCACCAGCCGCTGCAGCATTTCGACGAACAGGCCCGAGAGCGGCAGGTTGTTCCAGGTCGTGTTGGCCGAGCTGTGGAACAGCACCAGCCAGCCCTCGCCGCGGCGCTCCGCCGTCACCAGCGGCGTGCCGTCGCTCAGCCGAGCCCAGGTGCGGTCGCTCAATTCGGCATTGGGTTCGGCCAGCACCTGCTGGCTGATGCGCACGTCCTGGGGAATGGCGAGCCCGGCGAACGGGCTCTTGTCGCTGAATTCCGCCAGCGTCGCCGGCTCGCCCCAGGCGATGGCGCCGCCCAGCGCCCGCTCGCCGGCGCGCAGGCGGACGGGGATCAGCCCGTCGTCCGGCGCATTGGCCAGCCGCGGCCCGGCGAAGCGCACCAGAACGCCGCCGGCAGCGACCCATTGCGCCAGCGCGTCGCTGTCGGCAGTGCTGGGGGCGGCGTTGTCCGGCAGCAGCACCACGGCGAGCTTTTCCTGCAGCAACTTGCCGATATCGCCAACCGACAGGGCTGCGAACGGCGCCAGAGCGCGGTCGAGATAGTAGACCTCGTTCAGCAGCGGCGTGCCGGTCTCGCTGGGCGGTTCGCCGACGATGCCGACAGGGCGGCGGCGGAAGCGCTCGTCGAGCAGCACGGCGCTGCCGGCGCCGCCCTGTCGCTCGACATCGAGGCGGACGACGCGGTTGCGCAGTTCGTTCGGCACAGAGAAAGGCGTCTGCGCCTGGGACTCGCCGGCGGCGAATTCCATCTCCATGCGCGCCAATGCCCGACCCTGTTCGTCGCTGGCCTGTACGGCAATGCGGCGGGGCTGATCGGCGGGCGGGCGAGCGGCGCGCAGCACCAGTTCGCCGCCTTGAACGGAAGGAGGAAGCAAGGCGACGGGGGCGACGCCGCCTTCGGGCAGCAGCAATTGCAGGGCGCCGATCGCCGTCAGCCGCTCTCCCAGGGCAGTGGCGGCGGGACCATCGAGCCCGTCGCTGACCCATACGACGGTTGCGTCGGTGCCATACGGCGCCGCATCGAGCGTGCGTGCCAGCGCCGCCCGGTCCGTCGGCCACGGCTTGGGCTTCAGCGCGCCGATCAGGGCGCGGGCGTCGGCCGGCCGCATCAGCCCGCGCGGCAGCGGCTGCTCGTCGATCGCCGGCGGCGCAGTGGTGACGATGGCGACCGACCGGCCGGCGCGTTCGGCCTTGTCGATCAGGTTGCCGATATGCTGCTGGCGCTGGCGCCAGCCGGGTGCGGCGCCCCAGCCATCGTCGATCACCACGACCAGCGGCCCGCCGCCCTCGATCTCGCCGGCGGGGTTGAGCAACGGTTGCGCAAGGGCCGCGATCATCAGCGACACCAGCAGCAGGCGCAGGATCGCCAGCCACAGCGGCAGGCGGCGCGGCGTTTCTTCGTCGGGCTTCAGTCCAAGCAGCAGCCTGATGGCGGGAAAGCGCACGAGCTTGGGCGCTGGCGGCATCAGGCGCAGCAGCCACCAGATCACCGGCAGGGTGATTGCCAGTGCCAGCATCCAGGGGGCGGCGAAGGCGAGGGCGCCGAGCGTGAACATCGCCTACCTCGCTGCCGCCAGGCGCGGCTGCGCCATGGCGAGATAGAGCGACAGCAGGAGCGTCTGCGGCGCGTGATCGGTGCGGTGCTGGTGCAGCGTCCAGCCCGAGGACGCGGCGATCCGCGCCAGCCCCTCGCGCTGCGCCGTTAGCCGCTGGGCATAAGCAGTGCGCACCGCTTCGACGCGGCGGATCAGATGCGTGCCCTCGCCCTCGAGGCCGGAGAAACGCACATGGCCGCTGAACGGCAGTTCTTCCTCGGCCGGGTCGAGCACCTGGACCAGATGGCCGAACACGCCCATGCCGGCGTAGTAGCGCACCAGGTTCTCGATCTCGTCGAGCGGCGCCAGAAAATCGCTGAACCAGACGACGTGCCCGTAGGCCGGCAGCGCCATGCGCCGCGGCAGGCTGGGCGAGTCGGCATCGTCGTGGCGGCGCTCGATCTGCAGCGTTGCCGCAAGCCGCCGCAGCACGGCGCGGCCGGTGACGGGGCGCTCGCCGGTGCCGAGTTGGGCGATGCGTTCGCCGCCATTGACCAGCAGCCCGCCCAGCGCCAGCAACGCCAGTTCGGCGCGTTCGGCCTTCTGCGGCAGCGTATCGGCGGACGACCAGCGCATCGACGGCGAGGCATCGCGCCATAGCCACACCGAGGCCGCCGCCTCCCATTCTGTCTCGCGCACGAACACCGCGCGGTTCTTGGCCGACTGGCGCCAGTCGATGCGGCTGGTGGCATCGCCCGGCTGGTAGCGGCGGAACTGCCAGAAACTGTCGCCCTGGCCGACGCGACGACGGCCATGCACGCCCTGGATCACGGTCAGGGCGACGCGATCGGCAGCGACCAGCAGCGCCGGCAGCGCCGCACCCGCCGCCATGGCCTGTCCGAAGAGCGTTCTGTCCGTCGATACCATCCGCGCTACGCTTTCCGCCGTCAGAGCAGCGGTTCGCGCAGCTTGTCGATGACGTGGTTGACCGTCACTCCGTCGGCGCGGGCGGCGAAGGTCAGGGCCATGCGATGGCGCAGGATCGGCCCGGCCAATGCCACAACGTCGTCGACCGAGGGCGCCAAACGCCCGTCGAGCACGGCGCGGGCGCGAGCCGCCAGCATCAGCGCCTGGCTGGCGCGCGGGCCGGGACCCCAGGCGACGTTGCGGCGCACGATGTCGAGCGTGCTGCCATCGGGACGCCCGGCGCGGACCATGGTGAGAATCGCATCGACCACTTTTTCGCCGACCGGCACGCGGCGGATCAGCGACTGGGCGCGCATCAGCTCTTCGGCGTCGAGCACCGGATCGGCTTTGGGCTGCGCCGCGCCGGTGGTGGCGATCATCATCTTCCGCTCGGCATCCTGGTCGGGATAGTCGACGTCGACCTGCAGCAGGAAGCGGTCGAGCTGGGCTTCCGGCAGCGGGTAGGTGCCTTCCTGCTCCAGCGGATTCTGCGTCGCCAGCACGTGGAACGGCCGCGGCAGTTCGTGGCGCTGGCCGGCGACGGAGACGTGATACTCCTGCATCGACTGCAGCAGCGCCGATTGCGTGCGCGGGCTGGCGCGGTTGATTTCGTCGGCCATCAGCAGCTGGCAGAAAACCGGCCCGCGAATGAAACGGAAGCTGCGGCTGCCACCCTCGCTTTCCTCCAGCACCTCCGAGCCGAGAATGTCGGCCGGCATCAGATCGGGCGTGAACTGCACGCGCTTGGCGTCGAGGCCGAGCACGACACCCAGCGTTTCGACCAGACGCGTCTTGGCCAGGCCGGGAACGCCGATCAGCAGCACATGGCCGCCGGCCAGCAAGGTGATGAGGGTCTGGTCGATGACGTCGCGCTGGCCGTAGATGACCTTGCCGATGCTGTCGCGCACGACGGCCAGGCGGGGGCCGAGGGCCTCGATCTCGCCAAGCAGCGCATGCGCATCGTCGGCACCCGCCAGGGCAGGGGCGGCGACGGAGGAAGATCCGGAATTCACCACGCTCGAGGCTCCGCTGGGATTCGCTGGATTTGAAGGCCGAATACCGCCCGCGATCCGTTCGGCGGCAGCCGGTTGGCAGGGGTCGTCACTATCGGAAAGCCTAGCGCCATTACGGCATCCGGGTCGCCGATCATGCTGCACTGCAAAAACATTATCGGACGATTCCCTTTGGTGGTAAACCGCTGCGTTATCCCCTGAGACGGTCGATGGGGAATGTGGCGGAGGCATGGCATGAGGCGCGGCGACATAGAACGACGGCTGGCGGTCTACCGCCCCGGCGAGCCGCGGTCGTCCATCATCCGCCAGCGCGGCGATCACGAACTGAACAAGGACGGCGCTCCCCCGGCCAAGTTGCGGCCGGCCTCGGTGCTGGTGCCGCTGGTCGAGCGCGAGCCGGGCCTGACCGTGCTGCTGACCCAGCGCACCACCAATCTGCCCAGCCATGGCGGCCAGATCAGCTTTCCCGGCGGCCGCCAGCAGCCGGAGGATGTCGACGTCATCGCCACCGCCCTGCGCGAGACCGAGGAAGAAGTCGGGCTGACCGCGGACCGGATCACGGTTATCGGCTCGCTGGATACCTACATCACCGGCACCGGCTTTCTGGTCACGCCGATCGTCGGCATGGTGACGCCGCCCTTCGATCTGCGGCCCGATCCCGGCGAGGTGGCCGACGTTTTCGAGGTGCCGCTGGCCTTCTTTCTCGATCCGGCCAACCACGAATTGCGCTCGGCGGTCTGGCAGGGCCGCGAGCGGCATTTCTACGTCATGCCCTTCGAGGATCGATACATCTGGGGCGCCACGGCCGGCATGTTGAAGAATCTCTACGACGTGCTGGTGGACGCTGCCGTCCAGGTGTGACGGGATAGAGCCATGGGCCGCGTCGTTCTCCTCCTCATCATCCTGTTCGCGGCGCCGATGGCCGTCTGGTTCGGCTGGCGCTGGTGGCGTCGTCGCGACGGCGCGGGCGCAGTCGCCGCGCCGCCGCCTGCAGAACGCTGGCAGGATGCCCCCTGGACCTGGCTGGTCGGGATCGGACTGGTTCTGGCGGTGGCGGCGGTGCTGGCGTTCGGCGTGCTCGACGAGCGCGACTGCGATCCGGTGCCGACGCAGATGATCGACGGCAAGCTCGTGCCGGCGCATTGCCGCTAACGCCATGGCCGCGTCGACAATGAAATCCGGCGGCAGGCTGCCCCCTCAGCCATGGATGCAGGACGCGGCATCGCAGGCCGTCCTGCAGGCCCTTGCCGCGGCCGGCGGGGTGTCGCGCTATGTCGGCGGCTGCGTGCGCAACGCGCTGCTCAATCGTGCCATCGACGACATCGACATCGCCACGACTCTGGAGCCAACCCAGACCATGGCGGCGCTGGAGAAGGCCGGCATCAAGGCCATCGCCACCGGCCTGGCGCACGGCACCGTCACCGCCGTCGCCCAGGGGCGGCACTTCGAGGTCACGACCCTGCGGCGCGACGCGGAAGCCTTCGGCCGCAAGGCGCGCGTGGAATACACCGACGACTGGGTCGAGGATGCCGCGCGCCGCGACTTCACCTTCAACGCGCTCTATTGCGACGCCGACGGCACGCTTTACGATCCGTTCAAGGGGCGCGCCGATCTCGCGGCCGGGCGCGTGCGATTCGTCGGTCGGGCGAGCGCGCGCATCGCCGAAGACTATCTGCGCGCCTTCCGCTTCTTCAGGTTTCTCGCCTGGTACGGCCGGCCGCCGGTCGACGAGGAGGCGATGGAAGCCATCGCCCAGGCCGCGCCACGTCTCAACGGACTGTCGGGCGAGCGGGTGCAGAAGGAAATGCTGCGGCTGCTGGCCGCCGCCGATCCCGTGCCGGCTCTGGCGCTGATGCACGAGGCCGGCGTTTTCGTCCACTGGCTGCCCGAGTTCGATGGCGCGAGCGTGTTGCAGGCGTTGTTGCGCATCGAGGCCGCGAACGACATCGAAGCCGACTCGCTGCGTCGGCTGGCGACGCTGCTGAAGGACGAGGCCGACGCGGCTGCCGTCTCTCAGCGCTGGAAGACCAGCCGCGACGCCCGCGATCGGCTGGAAGCGGCATTGCGGGAGGAGCCTCGGATCGTCGATCTGGGCGCGGCAGCGATGCGGGCGCTGGTCTACCGCTTCGGCAATCGCACCGCCCTCGACCGGCTGCTGCTGCATGCGGCGCGCGCCCGGATCGGGGTGTCGCATCCCGCACTCGTCGCCGCGCTCGATCTGGCGCGACGTTGGCAGGCGCCCAAGTTTCCGATCGGCGGCGCCGACGTCATCGATCATGGCCTGGCTGCGGGCGTCGCCGTGGGCCGTCTGCTCGACACGGTCGAGGAATGGTGGATCGCCGGCGATTTCGCCGCCGATCGCGAAGCGTGTCTGGCGCAGTTGCGCAACGTGGCGGCAGGTGAGGCATGAAACTGCACGTGGCGCTGCTGCTATGGCTGTCGACCATGGTCCTGATTTTCGCCAATAGCGCCATTGGCGACACGATCATCGCGGCGGCCAGCGTGCGGGCGGCGGATGTCTACAAGACGGTGGTGCCGCTTCCTTACGTGGCGCTCTGCGCCTGGATACTGGCGCGCCGCAGCCCGGGCGCGACGTTGGGCGATGCGCTGGCTATCGGCCTGCTTTGGGCAATCACCACGATCGTCGCCGACGCATTGGTCGCCCGCCTGCTGCAGGGGCTGAGCTGGCGGCTCGCGGTCGTGCATTACCGCTTCTGGGATGGCTATCTTTTCGCGCTGGTGCCTGTGGCCCAGCTGGCGGCGCCGGCAATCGCTCTTCTCGTCTACCGGCGCCGATCGCCTACTGCTTGACGCGGCTCAGCGTGCCCTTGACGACGCGCGGCTTGGACGTCTCGCCGGAGCGCTGGAACACCAGATCCATGCTGTCGCCGTTGAGCGTGCGCTGCCACACCGCCAGTTCATGGCGCCCCTCGTCGTTGACGGTCAGCCGGTAGACGTCGAGCGTGTTGCCCGAGACGCGGGCCCAGTAGGCGGATTCGCCGCCTGCCAGATCGCCCGGCGTCTTCTCGCCGTACATGCCGTCGCGGGCGGACTTCACGAACACGATGGTTTCGTCGTCGGCCTCGAGCTTCGACTTGCGGGGACGGATCGTATATTCGGTGGTCTTCCAGCTCACGGTGAAGCCGTTGTCGGATTTGGAGATCGTGACGTCGAAATCGCGGGGTTTGACCTCGACGAGCTTGCCGTCGTCCATGGTCTCCGACAGTCCCAGCCCGGCGAAATGGCCGTAGAAGCCCTGCGGCAGGGCATCCTGCGCCAGCGCCGGGGTGGCGGCGAGCAGGGCGACGAAAAAGGCGATTAGCAGACGACGCATTGACATCCTCCGGTTGGCCGGCGAGTTGCCGGCGCGATCAGCGCGATTTCCTAGCAGCACTGCGGACGCCGCGCCATTGAACCTTGGTATTTGTTGTCGGTCAGGGAGCTACCTTGACCAGCTTGCCGCGCACGCTGCGCACCGCCTCTCCGTCGCTCAGGCGGCGGAAGGTCAGGTCCATGCCGGTCGGCGTCAGGGTGCGCACCCAGCTCGTCAGTTCGTAGGCGCCATTGCCGGCGATCGTCAGGGCATAGACCGACAGGGTGCGGCCGGAAATGCGCGCCCAGTAATAGGGTTCTCCGTCCAGCGGTTCGATGCGGGCCGTGCCGCGGAAAACGTTGGGACGTTCGGTGACGATGAAGGACACGGTATCGGTCTTGCGCGATACGCGCTGGCCGCGCGCCGTGCCGTGGTTGATCGTCGTCCAGGTGACGTCGAAACCGCCGTCCTTGGGCTTGATCTCGACGTCGAGATCGCGGGCGGTGACGGTGAAATAGATGTTGTCGCGGCCTTCGGCGACGCCGCCGCCCTTGTAGACGCCGGCGAAATCCGCCAGCGGCGCGTCCTGGGCGGCCGCGGACATGGCCAGCGATGCGACCAGCCCGGCGATCATCAATATCCGTCTTATCAGCATCGTTCCGCCGACCGTTCCATTCGCGAAAGTCTATACCCGAAAGCCGCGCGAGTTCACGGCCATTTGGCTTCCGGCGGCATCGACATCAGGATCGCCTCGGTGTTGCCGCCGGTCATGATGCCGAAGCGCGTGCCGCGATCGTGCAGCAGATTGAACTCGACATAGCGCCCGCGGCGGACGAGCTGGTGCTCGCGTTCGGCCTCGGTCCAGCCTTCGTGCAGGCGCCGGCGCACGATGGCGGGATAAATCTCGGCGAAGGTCTCGCCGACCGAGCGCGTGAAGGCGAAATCGCGCTCGAACTCGCCGGTATTGACGTAGTCGTAGAAGATGCCGCCAACGCCGCGCGGTTCATTGCGGTGCGGCAGGAAGAAATATTCGTCGCACCATTTCTTGAAGCGCGGATAGTAGTCGGGGTCGGCGTCGTCGCAGGCCGCCTTGAAAGCGGCGTGAAAATCGCCTGTATCCGTATCGACCGGCGCCATCGGCGTCAGATCGGCGCCGCCGCCGAACCAGGCGCGCGAGGTCGCCACCAGCCGCGTGTTCATGTGCACTGCCGGCACTTTCGGCGACCGCATATGCGCGACCAGGGAGATGCCGCTGGCCCAGAAGCGCGGGTCGGCGTCGGCCCCGGGAATCTCCTTGCGGAACTGCGGCGAGAACTCGCCGAACACGGTCGAGATGTTGACCCCGACCTTTTCGAAGACCCGGCCGCGCATGATCGACATCGTGCCGCCGCCGCCCTGTTCGCGCTGCCAGGATTTGCGCTCGAACCGGCCGGGCGGCAGGTCGGCATGAGGGCCCGCGCGCAACTCGTCTTCGATCGCCTCGAAGGTTGCGCAGATGCGATCGCGCAAGGTCGCGAACCATTCGGCGGTGCGCGCCTTTTCCTTGTCGCCGGCGACGAAGCCCTGCGGCCCCTCGGCCGGTCGCGACGCGCTCGAGGCAGTCATGATGGCGGGAATCCTTTCGTCTGGCGCAAGGCCTCGGTCAATACCATGGCCGCCGCCAGCGCTACATTGATCGAGCGCATCCCCGCTCGCATGGGAATTCGCAGCCGGAGATCGGCAGCCTCGTGGATGTCGCGTGGCACGCCGGCGCTTTCCCGGCCCAGCAGCAGCGTGTCGGTCTCCTCGAAGGCGGCGTCGGGAAGGCTGGCGTCGCCGGCCGTGGTCAGCAGCACCAGCCGGCCGGCAGGCCGTGCCGCCATGAACGCCTGCCACGAGCTGTGGCGCGCCAGTTCGACGTCGTCGAGATAGTCCATGCCGGCCCGCCGCAAGCGCCTGTCGTCGAAGGGAAAGCCGCAGGGCTCGATGACGTCGACGCCGACGTCCAGGCAGGCCGCCAGACGCAGAATCGTGCCCGTGTTCTGCGCGATGTCGGGCTGGTAGAGGGCAAGCCGCATGGCGGAAGCTTCTAGAGCAAATCACGTTTGGACGGAATCGTCGGCGATTCCGTCCAAACGCGTGAATTTGCTCTAAACATTAGCAAGTAGAGCGGATTCCCATGATTTGACGGAAGCGCAACCGCTTCCGTCAAATCATGATCCGCTCTAGCAGGCGCAAGGGCCGGCGAAAATGCCATGGTTTCAGCCCGTTGTCCGGCAGGCCAGCGACATCTAAACGCACTGTTCAGGGGGTGGAAATTCGACTATACCCGCGCCGTCTGGAGTCCCGCGCGACGGCGAAAATATCGTTGCAGTGCGGCAACTTGTCACAGGATTTGGGGTGGGGACCGGTACGCCAAACTCGGGCGCAGTCGGTTTCCGATGTCGACAGAGGAACAACACCCATGGCTTCTCCGAAATCGTCGCCTGCCGACGCCGCGGCGCTGCACGGCCCCGAGGTCACCCGCCGCGACTTTCTGTTCGTGGCGACCGGTGCGGTGGCGGCGGTCGGCGCTGCGGCGGCGGTGTGGCCGTTCGTCCATCAGATGAACCCGGCGGCCGACGTGCTCGCCCTCTCGTCGATCGAAGTCAATCTCTCCGCGGTCGAAGTCGGCCAGGCGATCACCGTCAAGTGGCGCGGCAAGCCCGTCTTCATCCGCCGCCGCACGCCTGCCGAGATCGAGGCTGCCCGCGAGGCGCCGCTCGGCGAGCTGCCCGACCCGCAGGCCGACAAGGATCGGGTCAAGGACGGCAAGGCGGAATGGCTGATCCTGGTCGGCGTGTGCACCCATCTCGGCTGCATTCCGCTGGGACAGAAGCCAGGCGACCAGCGCGGCGATTTCGGCGGCTGGTTCTGCCCGTGCCACGGCTCGCACTACGACACGTCGGGCCGCATCCGCAAGGGGCCGGCGCCGAGAAATCTGGTGGTTCCGGAGTACAGCTTCGTCAGCGACACGCTGGTGCGCGTCGGTTAACGCGCGGGCGACAGGGAGCAGCGTCTAATGAGCAGCGCATCGCATAACGGGCCTTCGCCCTTCAACAACCCGGTCATCAAGTGGATCGACACGCGGTTGCCGATCTTCAGCTACATCGAGAAGGAGTATCACACCTTCCCGACGCCGCGGAATTTCAACTACTTTTGGAATTTCGGCGCCATCTCGATGATCATGCTGGTCACCATGATCGTCACCGGCATCGTGCTGGCGATGCACTACACGCCGCATGTCGATTACGCCTTCAACTCCGTTGAACGCATCATGCGCGACGTGAACTACGGCTGGATGCTGCGCTACCTGCACATGAACGGCGCCTCGTTCTTCTTCATCGCCGTCTACGTCCACATCTTCCGTGGCCTCTATTACGGCTCCTACAAGCAGCCGCGCGAGCTGCTGTGGATCCTGGGCGTCGTCATCCTGCTGCTGATGATGGCAACGGCCTTCATGGGCTACGTGCTTCCCTGGGGCCAGATGAGCTTCTGGGGCGCCACCGTCATCACCAATCTGTTCTCGGCCATTCCCTTCGTGGGCGAGAGCATCGTCACCTGGCTGTGGGGCGGCTTCGCCGTCGACAACCCGACGCTCAACCGCTTCTTCGCCCTGCACTACCTGCTGCCCTTCGTCATCGTCGGCGTGGTCGGGCTGCACGTCGTGGCGCTGCATGTCGTCGGCTCCAACAATCCGACGGGCATCGAGCCCAAGGGGCCGCGCGACACGCTGCCGTTCCATCCGTACTACACGATGAAGGACGGCTTCGGCCTCACGGTGTTCCTGCTGTTCTATCTGGGCTTCACGTTCTTCGCGCCGAACTTCTTCGGCGAAGTCGACAACTACGTGCAGGCCAACCCGCTGGTCACGCCCGAGCACATCGTGCCGGAATGGTACTTCCTGCCGTTCTACGCGATCTTGCGCGCGGTGCCCGACAAGCTGCTCGGCGTGCTGGCGATGTTCGGCGCCATCGCGGTGCTGTTCATCCTGCCCTGGCTCGACCGCTCGAAGGTGCGTTCCGCCACCTTCCGGCCGATCTACAAGGTGTTCTTCTGGGTATTCGCGCTCGACTGCCTGATCCTGGGCTGGCTCGGCGCCAACCCGGCCGAGGGCGCCTTCATCTGGATGAGCCGCATTGCCACCGCCTACTACTTCTTCCATTTCGTGGTCCTGCTGCCCTTGCTCAGCAAGATCGAAACGCCAAGTCCGCTGCCCGCCAGCATCGCCGACGCGGTGCTGTCGAAGAACAAGGCAGCGCCGGTCGCGGCCGAGTAAGAGGGAACGCCACCATGTCGATCAAGCGCATGATGCGTGTCGCCACCGTCGCCGTCGCCGCCTCGCTGCTGGCGCCCGCGGTCCTCGCCGCCGAGGCCACCGGTCCCAAGCCGGCAGCCCAGGAATGGTCCTTCGACGGGCTGTTCGGCACCTACGATCGCGCCGCCCTGCAGCGCGGCTACCAGGTGTACAAGGAGGTCTGCTCCGCCTGTCACGGCCTGTCGCTGGTCGCCTATCGCGATCTCAAGGACATCGGCCTGAGCGAGAACCAGATCAAGCAGGCCATCGTCGATATCCAGATCACCGACGGCCCGAACGACCAGGGCGAGATGTTCGAACGCCCGGCCGTGCTGTCGGACCGTTTCAAGAAGCCATTCCCGAACGAGCAGGCAGCGATCGCCGCCAACGGCGCGCTGCCGCCGGATCTGTCGCTGCTTGCCAAGGCGCGCATCGTCGAGGCCGGCAGCATCCCGGTGCTGCGCTCCTTCGCGGCCAAGGTCCGCTACGGCGGCCCGGACTACATTTTCGGCATCTTGACCGGCTACAAGGATTTCGAGCAGCTGACCCCGGCCGAGCGCGAGGCCTACCATCTGCCGGCCGATTTCAAGCTCGCCGACGGGCAGCACTTCAACGAGTACTTCAAGGGTCACGCCATCCGCATGGCCAAGCCGCTGAACGACGGCCAGGTCACGTTCCTCGACGGCGCGCCCAACACGACGGCCGCCATGGCGCACGACGTGGTGACGTTCCTGACCTGGGCCGCCGAGCCGCGCATGGAGCAGCGCAAGCAGACCGGCCTCAAGGTCATGCTGTTCCTGCTGGTGCTCGCCGGCCTGATGTATCTGGTCAAGCGCAAGGTGTGGGCCAACGTCCCGCACTGAGTGCTCGCCGTCCGCAAACGAAAGGCCGCCCTAGGGGCGGCCTTTTTTGTTGCGTCGTCGTCCTGACCAATTAGCCCAGATGCTTGCCGAAGAACTCGAGCGTGCGCGCATAGGCGAGCTTCGCCGCCATCGCGTCGTAGGAGCCGCGCTCGTCGCAATGGAAGCCGTGATCGGCGGCATAGACATGCACCTCGACTTCCGGATGCATGTCGGCCACCGCGCGCACCTGGTCCATCGGAATATGCGCGTCCTTGTCGCCGAAATGCAGCGCCGTCGGCACGCGCGGCTTCAGATCGCGGGCGCCGTAGACGCCGCCGCCGTAATAGCCGACCGCGGCGTCGACATCGGCGCCCGCCGCCGCCCGCCACGCCACCGTGCCGCCGAAGCAGAAACCGACGATGCCGATCTTGGCGCACCCCAGGCCGCGCAACGCCTTTATGGCGCCGGCGACGTCGGCCATGATCTCGGCCGGCTTCAGCGACATGGCGATCTCCCGTCCCGCGGCGATGCCCTCGGGCGTATAGCCGAGTTCGACGTCCGCCTTGCGACGGTCGAACATGGCCGGCGCGATTGCTAGATAGCCGTCGGCGGCGAAGCGGTCGGTGACGTTGCGGATGTGGTTGTTGACCCCGAATATTTCCTGGATCACCACCATTCCGGCCTTGATCATCCCGCCCGGCTTGGCCTGCCACGCCCCGATCGTCGTGCCGTCCGCGGATTGGATTGTTCGCTTCTCGCCCATGGCTGTTCCTCCCTGATGCTGTGGGCGATGCTAACCCATTCCGGTTGCAGGCAAAGCACCTCTAGGCCGGGAAATTTGCATGCGGCGGGGCGGGGAGGTCTTCTACAGTCCCGCCAACGGAGGCGCAGACCATGTACGTTCCCGGCCATTTCGCCATAGACGATCCCGCCGCGATGATCGGCTTCATGCGGGCGAACAGTTTCGCCCTGCTCACGAGCTGCACCGAGGAGGGGCCGTTCGTCAGCCACCTGCCGCTGCTGCATGTCGATGGCGGCGGCCCGCATGGGCGCCTGGTCGGCCACATGGCGCGCGCCAATCCGCAATGGCGCCATTTCGCCTCCGGCAAGCCGGTGCTGGTCGTGTTCTGGGGGCCGCACGCCTATATCTCGCCGGCCTGGTACGAAACGGCCAACCAGGTGCCGACCTGGAACTACCAGACCGTGCACGCTTACGGCCTGCCGCGGATCGTCGAGCCGCAGGACGAGGTGCTGCAGACCCTGCGCTCGCTGGTCGACACCTTCGAGAGCGGGTTCGACACCCCCTGGCGCATGGAGGGCCTGCCGGCCGGGCAGGCGGCGGCGATGACCCGCGGCATCGTGGCGTTCGAGATCGCCATCGAGCGCCTCGAAGGCAAGGCCAAGCTGAGCCAGAACAAGACGCCGGCCGACCGCGAAAAGGCCGCCGCGATGCTCGAAGCGCTGGGCGGCGAGGACAATGTCAGGACGGCGGCGCTGATGCGGGCGACGATATGAGCGTGTCCGGTCTCGACGTGGCGGCCCTGCGCGCCCAGACGCCCGGCTGTTCCAACGTCCTGCATTTCAACAATGCCGGCGCCGGGCTGATGACCCGCCAGACTTTGCAGGCGCTGACGGATCATCTGGCGCTGGAAGCGAGCATCGGCGGCTACGAGGCGCATGATCGCAATCTCGCCGCGCTCGAGCATTTCTACGATGCCATGGCGGCGCTGCTGAACTGCCATCACGACGAAATCGCCTTCGTCGAGAACGCGACGCGCGCCTGGGACATGGCGTTCTATTCGCTGCGGCTGCAAGCGGGCGACCGCATCCTCACCTCGGTGCCGGAATACGCCAGCAACTTCATCGCCTTCCTGCAGGTGGCGCGGCGCAGCGGCGCCGTCGTCGACGTGGTGCCCGACGACTCGTCCGGCCAGATCGACGTCGAGGCCCTGCAGCGCATGATCGACGGGCGGACCCGGCTGATCGCCAT
>JBDZUM010000016.1:13018-14442 GCA_040255215.1 Rhodospirillaceae bacterium | reverse complement strand
ATGCGCGAGGATGCGCGGCGCTTCGAGAACTGGGAGTGCTTCTTCGCCGGCAAGATCGGCCTCGGGCTGGCGGTCGACGAGTATCTGGCGCTGGGCCAGGAGGCGGTGTCGGCGCGCGTTGAATCGCTCGGCGCCGGACTGCGGTCGCGCCTGGCATCGATTGCCGGCGTCGCGCTGCACGATCGCGGCGCCCGGCGATGCGGCATCGTGACGTTTTCGCGCAATGGCCTTGGCGCCGGCGAGGTTCGTGACCGGTTGCGGGCACAGGCCATCAACGTGTCGGTATCGTCGGGCGATTATTCGCAGATCGACCTGATCAAGCGCGGTCTCAAAGCGGTGGTCCGCGCTTCGGTCCACGCCTACAACACGGAAGAAGAAATCGAGCGCTTCGCCGCCGCAATCGAGGCGCTGCGCTGAAACGCTGTCCCTAGGCCGACGGGCCCGGGCGGATCGGCATGCGCCGGCCGACCGCAACGATCGCCACCACCAGGATGGTGAACAGGATCTCGACCCAGCCGAGTGTTTCACCCGCGATCAGGGCGGCGAAGACCAGCGTGATGCAGGGCTGCAGCAGCAGAAGCTGGCTGACCCGCGTCACCCCGCCCAGCGCCAGACCGCGATACCAGGCGAAGAAGCTGAGAAACTGGCTGCCGAACAGCACGTAGAGAAAGCCGAGCCAGGCGTCGGTCGACGGCGAGGCCTCGGGCAGGGCGGGCGCGAGCAGCGGCACCAGGGCCAGCGACAGCGGCAGCGCCAGCACCATGATCCAGCAGATGGTCTGCCAGCCGCCCAGGCGCTTGGCCGCCTGGCCGCCGACGGCATAGCCAAGGGCGGCAGTGAGGATGGCGACGATCAGCACCAGGTCGGCCCAGGCGAGTTCGCCCGCGCCGTCGATCAGCGCATAGGCGACCACCGAGGCGCTGCCGGCGATGCCGCACAGCCAGAACCCGGCCGACGGGCGGTCGCCCGAGACGATGGCGCCGACCGCGGCCGTAGCCAGCGGCATGATGCCGGTAACCACCGCGCCATGGGCCGAGGGCAGGGTCTTCATGGCGATGGTCATGAGGATGGGAAAGCCGAACACGATGCCGATCGAGGCCAGCAGCAGGCGTCCGACCTCCTGCCGCGTCGGCCGCTTCTGGCGGGTCAGCAGCAGCAGGATGCCGGCCGGAATCGCGGGGATCGTGGCGCGCGCCAGCCCGACCAGCAGCGGATCGAACTCGGCCACGGCCAGACGGGTCGCCGGCAGCGTGACCGACAGCATGGTCACGCCCAGCAATCCCAGCAGCAATCCCTGGCTCTCGCGGCTCAGCCCGTCCACTCGTCTCTCCCCTGACCCGCGTCTTGGGCGCGGCCGGCGCCAACCATGGCCGATAAGACGGCGGCGATCGACGGCAATATTCGCTGGCCGCCCTGCGCCATCG
>JBDZUM010000016.1:0-12918 GCA_040255215.1 Rhodospirillaceae bacterium | reverse complement strand
TGATCGCGCCGGCAGGCGAACAGGAACGGATCGTCGAACAGCGTCATCGTCTCCATGCCGGGCAGGTCGTAGGGCAGCGCCAGCAGCAGCACGTCGAGTTCGCCCATTTCCAGTTTCTCCGCGATGCGGGCGGTGAGGTCCTCGGTCAGGAACAGCCGCAGACCGGCACGGCGGCGGCGCAGGGCCGGCAGGATGCGCGGCAGCAGATAGGGGCTGATGGTCGGGATCACGCCGAGCTTGAGCGGCCCCGACAGCGGCTCGCGCGCCGACCGCGCCAGGTCGACCAGCGCTTCGGCCTCGCTGAGAATGTGCCGGGCGCGTTCGACCACCTGCGCGCCGAGCGGCGTCAGCATGGCGCCGCGCTTGCGCCGCTCGACCAGCGGCGCCCCCAGCCGCGCCTCCAGCTCCTGCAGCCCGGCCGACAAGGTCGACTGGGTAACGAAGCAGGCCTCGGCGGCGCGGCCGAAATGCCGGGTTTCCGCTACCGCGATGAGGTAGCGCAGCTGCTGCAGGCTGGGCGGATTTATCATCGGCTTATTCGATCATAAGGATCAAAAACATCCATTGGATCGATTATGTGGGAAGCCCTACATCACCGTCAAGCCAGCACCGCGCCAGCCATTCACGCGCGCGAAACCCAAGATCAAGGAGCGTTACAGCATGCTTATAGTAGGCGACAAATTCCCCGCATTCGACCTCAAGGCGGTGGTGAGCACCGATCCCAAGACCGCGTTCGCGCAGATCGGCAGCGAATCGGACAAGGGCAAGTGGAAGATCGTGTTCTTCTGGCCGAAGGACTTCACCTTCGTCTGCCCGACCGAGATCGCCGCTTTCGGCAAGCTCAACGGCGATTTCAACGATCGCGACGCGGTGGTGTACGGCGTTTCGACCGACAGCGAGTACGTGCATCTGGCGTGGCGCCAGAACCACGCCGATCTGAAGGATCTGCCGTTTGCCATGCTGGCAGACATCAAGCGCGAGCTTTCGCAGGCGCTGGGCGTGCTCGACAGGACCGAGGGCGTGGCGCTGCGGGCGACCTTCATCGTCGATCCCGACGGCATCATCCGCTTCGCCTCGGTCAACGACCTGTCGGTCGGCCGCAACCCGGCCGAGGTGCTGCGGGTGCTCGACGCGCTGCAGACCGACGAGCTCTGCCCCTGCAACTGGCAGAAGGGCGATGACGTGCTGAAGGCCGCGTAACGGTCTGGCATTCGGCACGACACGGGCGGCGGCCCTATCCCATCTCCCCCCGGGGCCGCCGTCCGGACTTTCCATTCGCTATTCAGGAGGCACCATGTCCCTCGAACAGTTGAAGTCGGCGCTGCCCGACTACGCCAAGGATCTCAAGCTCAACCTCTCGTCGCTGGCCGGCGAGGCCGCACTCAGCGAGCAGCAGCGCGCCGGCACCTTCCTCGCCAGCGCCATCGCCTCGCGCAACGCGGCGGTGATCGCCGCCGTCAACGCGGAGTTCGGCGACAAGCTCTCGCCGGAAGCGGCCAATGCCGCCAAGGCCGCCGCGGCCATCATGGCGATGAACAACATCTACTATCGTTTCGTGCATCTGGCGTCGGCCGCCGACTACAAGACGCTGCCGGCGCGGCTGCGCATGAACGTCATCGCCAAGCCCGGCGTCGAGAAGGTCGATTTCGAGCTGTGGTCGCTGGCGGTGTCGGCGATCAACGGCTGCGGCATGTGCATCGATTCGCACGAGCACGAGCTGCGCAAGGCCGGTCTGTCGGCCGAGCAGGTCCAGGCGGCGATCCGCATCGCCTCGGTGGTGCATGCCGTCGCCGTGACGCTCGAAAGCGAAGTCGCGCTGTCGGACACGTCGCTGTCGCAGGCCGCCTGACGTACTAGATGCCAAAGACAAAGGGAGGACGGCAAACCGTCCTCCCTTTTTCGTTTCGGATAGGGCGGATCAGGCCGCCTTGCGCGCGTCGGCCTCCGCCTGCAGGGCCGCCTTGACGGCCGGTCGCGCGGCCACCCGCTCGCGCCAGGCCTTGAGGTTGCCGAGATTGTCGAGCGGGATCTTCATGAACGCCGCCCACTGGCAGATGGTGAACAGATAGGCGTCGGCCGGGGTGAAGTCGTCGCCCATCACGTACTGCTTGCCGGCAAGCTGGCTATCTACATACGTAAAGCGCTTCACCAGCCTGTCGGTGACGATCGGCTTGTAGGCGTCCGGCGTGTCGGGCGAGAACAGGGGCGAGAAGCCCTTGTGCAATTCGGTCGAAATGAAGTTCAGCCATTCCTGCAGCTTCAGACGCTCGCGGCTGCCGGGGGCGGGCGCGAGCTTCGACTCGGGCTTCTGGTCGGCGACGTACTGCACGATGGCCGGACCTTCGGTCAGCACGCTGCCGTCGTCCAGCTTCAGCGTCGGCACGTAACCCTTGGGATTGACCTGCCAGAAATCCTCGCCGGATTTGGTCTTCTTGGCCTTCAGGTCGACCTGCTCGAGATCGAACTTGAGCCCCGCTTCGCGCAGCACGATATGCGGGGAGAGCGAGCAGGCGCCGGGAGAGAAATAGAGCTTCATGGAGTTTCCTTCCTGAAAACGGGGCGGTCTATGCGACCGCGTTGCGACGTGCGCCGCGGCTCCCAACACGGCAACGAGGGGGAATCTGTCCCTGCCGTCGCCCCGTTGCAAGAAGGCACCGTTCGGAAATCAGGTTACGACCTGCGGGGTAGTTGCCGCTCGCGCGCCCACAGCGTCAGTGCAGGCCCAGCTTTTGGACGACCAAATCGCGCATCGAATTGAGCTTCAGTCGCATGGTCGGCTTATGCCCCCAGGTGCTGACGCGGTCCAGGCGCCGCTCTCGCCAGCCGACCGGCTCGATCTCGTTGCCGGCGGCGCCAATCTCGATGTCGAAACCCGATGGGGTGGCGGCGTAGAAGGATACGGTGCTGTCCGGATCGGGGTGCTGACCGAGGTGCAGGCTGAAGGGCACGCGATTGCTTTTGAACCGCTCGTAGGCCACGCCAACGTCGCGCAGGGCTGCAGCCTGCAGCATGACATGGTGCAGTTTCCGGCGTCCGGGTACGGCGAAGATCGCGATGCTGTGATGCCGGCGATTGCAGTGCAGGAAGATGCCGCGCATGTCGACCGGCCCCAGGCGCAGCGCCAGCCGCTCGGTGACGGCGAATCCCAGAACGCCGCAATAGAACCGTTCGGATTTCTCCAGGTCGCGGGTCGTCAGCACGACATGGCCGAAGCCGCTGTCGTCGGAATGGAACCCGTCGGCGAAAAATTCGGAGGTGAAGCTAACGGTGGCGGGCGCGGCATTGACGAAGGCTTCGAGACGGACGCCAGAAGGATCGTCGAAGGCGATCAACCGGCGCACGCCGCGCGCGGCGCAGAGAGCCGCGTCCGCCGTTCGGGTCGACGTTCCGTCGGCGGTGAGCCGTTCAGCCAGCGCGTCGAGTGCGGCGTCGCTGTCCATTTCCAGCCCAACCGCGTGCACGTCGTCCTTTTCTCCGGCCACGACGATCAGCCGCTGGCGGCGATCGTCGATCTGCAGTCCGAAGCTGCCGTCGGGGTTGGCGGCCACGGGAAGCTTGAGCAGCGTGTCGTTGAACGTCCGCCATTTGCCGGGCTTGCGCGTTTCGATGGCCAGATAGCCGAGCTTGCAGTTGCCGAACGCCACGGTCTTTCTCCGCAGTTGCGCGACGATGGACGAAGATTGAGCGATCAGACGTTGAAGCGGAAGTGGAAGATGTCGCCGTCCTGGACGACGTATTCCTTGCCCTCCAGGCGCAGCTTGCCGGCTTCCTTGGCGCCGTTCTCGCCGTTGCAGGCGACGTAGTCGGGATAGGCGATGGTCTCGGCGCGGATGAAGCCCTTCTCGAAATCCGTATGGATCACGCCGGCCGCTTCCGGCGCCTTGCCGCCGCGGCGCAGGGTCCAGGCATGCGCCTCCTTCGGGCCGACGGTGAAGAAGGTCACGAGGTCGAGCAGGGCGTAGCCCGAGGCGATGACGCGGGCCAAACCCGTTTCCTTCAGTCCCAGCGTCTCGAGAAATTCCTGTTTCTCGGCGGCTTCGGACAGCTGCGCCACCTCCGCCTCGATGGCGGCCGAGATCACCACCACCGTCGCGCCCTGTTCGCGCGCCAGCTTCTCGACCGTGGCGGTATGGGCGTTGCCGGTGGCGGCCTCGCTTTCCGCGACGTTGCAGACGAACATCACCGGCTTGGCGGTCAGCAGCTGCAGACGCTTGAGGATCAGCGCCTCCTCGCCGTCGAGCTTGACCGCGCGCGCCGGCCGGCCATCGCGCAGCGCCTTGACGATCGGTTCCATGACCGAAGCCTCGGCCGCCGCTTCCTTGTCGCCGCCCTTGGCCTTTTTCTGCTGCATCGGCAGGCGCTTTTCCAGGCTGTCGAGGTCGGCCAGCATCAGTTCGGTTTCGATGATCTCCATGTCGCGGATCGGATCGACGGAGCCCGCGACATGCGTGATGTCGTCGTCCTCGAAGCAGCGCAGCACGTGAGCGACGGCGTCGACCTCGCGGATATGGCCGAGGAACTGGTTGCCCAGGCCCTCGCCGCGGCTGGCGCCCGCCACCAGCCCGGCGATGTCGACGAATTCGAGCTGCGTCGGGATGATCTTGGCCGAGCCTGCGATCTTCGCCAGCACGTCGAGCCGCTCGTCGGGCACGGCGACCCGGCCGACATTCGGCTCGATGGTGCAGAACGGGTAGTTGGCCGCTTCGGCGGCCTGCGTCGCCGTCAGCGCATTGAACAGCGTCGACTTGCCGACATTCGGCAGGCCGACGATACCGCACTTGAAACCCATATCGCTCCAACTCCATCGCGCGCCGCATCGTCCGCCTGGACGGTGGCGCCGGTTCCTACGTTGCCGCCGGTGGCGGTTTCTTCTCGGGCGGCGGCTGGGTCAGCAGCGCCACCTTGCTCATGAACTTGCCGTCCTGCTTCTGCGCCATCAGCGGGATGGCGTCCGAAACCGCGTCCAGCAGCTTCTCGAGCCATGACTGATCCGCCTTGGCGAAGTCAGACAGCACGTAGCCATGCACGCGCGCCTTGTCGCCGGGGTGGCCGACGCCCAGCCGCACGCGCCAGAAATCGGGGCCGATATGGGCGTCGATCGAGCGGATGCCGTTATGGCCCGCCGCGCCGCCGCCCTTCTTCACCTTCACCTTGCCCGGCGCCAGATCGATCTCGTCGTAGAGCACGACGACGTCGTCCGGCGTCAGCTTGTAGAACTTCATCGCCTCGCCGACGGCGCGGCCGGATTCGTTCATGAAGGTCTGGGGTTTCAGCGCCAGGGTGCGTACGGCCTCGAGCGAGCCTTCGGCCGCCTCGCCCTGGAACCGTTTGCGCCAGGACGAAAAGCCATGGCGGCGGACGATGAGGTCCGCCGCCATGAAGCCGATATTGTGGCGCGTGCCGGCGTAGCGCGCGCCCGGATTGCCCAGACCCACCAGTAGCAGCATGGCGTCAGGCGCTCCGGACGGCGCGAAGCGCCGTTACTTCTTGGCCTTGTCGCCGCCAGCCGGAGCCTTGGCGGCCGCAGCGCCGGCGGCCGGAGCCGCTGCAGCGCCCGCCGCGGGAGCCGCCGCCGCAGCCTCTTCGGCCGGCTTGGCTTCCTCGGTCTCGCGCACCACGGTCGGCGGCGCGATGGTCGCGACGGTGAAGTCGCGGTCGCGGATCACCGGCGTGACGCCAGCCGGCAGCTTGAAGGCCGAGATGTGGATCGAGTGGCCGATCTCCAGCCCGGTGAGGTCGAAGTCGAGCCGCTCGGGAATGGCGTCGGCCTTGCAGCGCATGCCGACTTCGTGGCGCACGATGTTGAGCACGCCGCCGCGCTTGAGGCCGGGCGAGGCGCCTTCGTTGAGGAACACCACCGGCACCATGACTTCCAGGATCGAGTCCTTGGTGATGCGAAGGAAATCGAAATGCACCGGCCGGTCCGTGACCGGATCGAGCTGCACGTCGCGCGGCAGGACTTCGTGCGGCTTGCCGTCGACCGTAATGGTCATGCGCCGCGTGAAGAAGCCGGGCCTGTGCAGTTCCTTCACCGTCTCCTTCGGCGGGACGGCGATCAGCATCGGGGGCTCCTTCGCTCCGTAGATCACGGCCGGAATGTTTCCGGCGCGACGGACGGCGCGGGCGGGCCCCTTTCCACCCTTCGGACGCGCAAGCGCGTTCAGGTTGACGATCTCGCTCATGACTTTCTCCTTCGTCTCAGAGCGTCGGCCGCGGGACCATCCCGCCGCCGTTTCCGCGAACCGGCCTCCAGGGGTGCCGCGCCCGCGAATTCCAGAAAGACAAAACTCAGTCGAACAGGCTCGATACCGAGCGTTCGTCGCTGATGCGCCGCATCGCCTCGGCGATCAGCGGCGCAATGGTGATCTGGCGCACGTTGCGCGACACGCGCACCGCCTCGGTCGCCTGGATGCTGTCGGTCGTGACCAGCGCCTCCAGCGGCGAGGCGCCGACGCGCGCCACGGCGCCGCCCGACAGCACGCCATGCGTGACGTAGGCCGCGACGGTCGCAGCGCCCGCTTCCATCAGCGCTTCGGCGGCGTTGCACAGCGTGCCGGCGGAATCGACGATGTCGTCGACCAGGATGCAGCGGCGGCCCTTGACCTCGCCGATGATGTTCATGACTTCCGACACGCCGGCGCGCTCGCGACGCTTGTCGATGATCGCCAGGTCGGCGTCGAGCCGCTTGGCGATGGCGCGTGCTCGGACCACGCCGCCGACGTCGGGCGAGACGACCATGAGGTCTTCGCCCTTGTATTTCTGCATGATGTCGGCGGTGAAGACCGGGGCGCTGAACAGATTGTCGACCGGAATGTCGAAGAAGCCTTGGATCTGACCGGCATGCAGATCCATGGTCAGCACGCGGTTGTAGCCGGCCATGGTGATCAGGTTGGCCACCAGCTTGGCCGAGATCGGCGTGCGCGAACCCGATTTGCGGTCCTGGCGGGCATAGCCGAAATAGGGGATCACCGCGGTGATGCGCCGGGCCGAGCCGCGTCGCAGCGCGTCGCAGGTGATCAGCATCTCCATGAGATTGTCGTTGGTCGGATAAGACGTCGACTGGATGACGAACACGTCCTCGCCGCGCACGTTCTCCAGAATCTCGACGAACACTTCGAGGTCCGAGAAACGGCGGATGCTGGCCTTGGTCAGAGGCAGCCCGAGATAGCTCGAGATTGCCTCGGCCAGAGGCCGATTGCTGTTGCCGGCGATGACTTTCATGCCCTTATCCCCCCGGACCCGCGCATGGGCGGCAAGGCCGGGAAAAACCGCTAGACTTTACAATACTTTAGCGGTAATCCCCGTCACCGCGCGGCGCAATCTATCAACCGCACCCAATTCTGTAAACATGCCGCGGAATCGCGGGTTTATGCTGCGCTTGGAGCCAGTTCCGGACCGCCGGATCGAAGGAGAATTGCAGTGGCCGACCAGAGACAGACGCAAGGGGCCTCGGCCGAAGCGATCCAGGCGCATTACGACGTTGGCAACGAGTTCTACGCCCTGTGGCTCGATCCGACTCTGACCTATTCGTCCGCCCTGTGGGACAGCGCCGACGACCAGCGGCCGCTGGAATGGGCGCAGCACAACAAGATCGCCTGGCATCTGCGGGCGGCGAAAGCGGAGGAGGCCCGGCGCGTGCTCGACATCGGCTGCGGCTGGGGCGGCGTGGTCAAGGCGGCCGCCGATATCCCCACCGTCGAGCACGTCATGGGGCTCACCCTGAGTCAGGCCCAGGCCGATCACATTCTCGCCGGCAAGTCGCCGAAGATCGACGTGCGCCTGCAGAGCTGGGCCGACCACGCGCCGTCACAGCCCTACCAGTCGATCATTTCGATCGGCGCCTTCGAGCATTTCACCAAGCCCGACGACGATGCGGCGGCCAAGATCGCGATCTATCGCGACTTCTTCACGCGCTGCCGCTCCTGGCTCGATCCCAAGGGCGGCATGTCTTTGCAGACCATCGCCTACGGCAAGCTGCGACGCGACGATCCAAACGTAAAGCTGATGTCGCAGATCTTCCCGGATTCCGATCTGCCACGGCTCGAGGAGATCGTCGTCGCCTGCGACGGGCTGTTCGAGATCGTCATGGTGCGCAACGACCGCGTCGACTACGCGCGCACCTGCGAAACCTGGGCCAACAATCTGCGCGCCCGTCGCGGCGAGGCGATCGATCTGGTCGGCCGCGAGCAGGTCGCCCGCTACGAGCGCTACCTGAAGCTGTCGGCGTTCGGCTTCTGGACCGGCAACATCACCCTGCTGCGCTTCGTCCTGCGGCCGATCGAGTAGCGCCCCACCGCTATTCGCGCGCCGCCTTGCTCGCCTTGTCGAGCAGGTCGAGCAGGCCTTCCGCCGCCGCGATGGTGATTTCGCGCGCCACCGGTCCCCAGTCGCCATTCAGCGAACCGCCGGGAATGACGTTGGACTGCTCGATCTCGCCGACCTGGTTGTTCTGCGCGTCGAGCACCGCCCAGGTGATGGTGATGACCTCGCGCCCGTTGTTGAAGGGCTTGAGGTCGACCTTGCCGCGCACCGTCAGGCTGCCGGGCACCGGCTTGGCGATGATGGCGAAGTCTCGCCGTTGCAAGGCCCGCTTCATGCCGGCGGCCAGACTGTCCGGCCCGTCGCCCGGCGCACCGGCGACGCGCGGCACCACGATCCGCACCTGCTGGGGCTTGGCTGGCGCCGCTGCTTGTTGAGCGGGCGCAGGTGCTGGTCGGGGTGCCGGCGCTGCGGACGGGGTCGGCGCGGTCTTGGCGGCGGGGCCGTTCTTCGCCGGAGCGGCCGGCGTCGTGGGTGCGGCAGGCGGCGGCGAAGCGGTCGTCGACGATGGGGGCGGAGTCTGCGCCGTCTGCGGGGCGCCCGACCTTGTATGGAAATTGATCATCGTCGCCAGCGGCTGGGCGTGGTTCTGCGCGATGCGCGAGACAAGCCGGTCGTTGCCGTCGATCCAGTCCTCGACCCGGCCGCGAGTCAGCAGTTCCTGCTGCGCCAGGCGATAGCCGCGCGGATCGAGCAGGAACCAGGTGACCCGCACCTCCAACTCGTTGGGCACCTCGCGGGCATTGGCGATGCCGGCCAGCGTATAGCTGGTCGAGCGCGGGTCGATATCGGCGGCGATGCCTTCGTTGCGCAGCGCGACAGCCATCGCCGCCGCCAGCCGCGCGCCGCCTTCGGCGGGAAGATTGGCGACCGGCTGCACCGCGACGACGACCGGCTCCTGCAGCAGAGCCGCCGCTTCGGGCGATACCGGCCGCACGGTGGGAATGGCCTTGGCTTCGGGCTGGAAGGGACGGGGAAGATCGCCGCAGGCTGTCAGGGCGAACAGCGCCAGGAGCACAGCCGGCAGCCGCGATCGACGGAAGTCAAAGAACCACACAGGTCACCAGCAGCCCGAGAAAGCAGAACGCGATGAAGAGCACGGTATAGGGCACGCGGGGCTAGCCTTCCAGTGCGATGGCCGAAAGCTGGCGGCCGTAGTCGGGTTCGCCGCGCAAGGTGGCGCGGCGATAGCTGAAGAACGAATCTTCCTCGGCCTGGGTGTCGCGCCCGACATTGGCGACGTGCGCCAGGCCGAGCCGGCCGATGCGATGGGCGAGATAGCCGGGCAGATCGAACTGCCGTTTGCCCGGCCGCCGGCCCGGCGCGAAGAACCGCGCATTGGCGGCATCCTGCTCGAGGAAGGGTGCCAGGAAATCGTCGCTGACCTCGTAGGAATCCTGCGCGATGCAGGGGCCGATGGCGGCGACGATATCGCCGCGCCGCGCTCCGAGGCTTTCCATTGCCGCCACCGCATTGTCGACCACGCCGGCATGCGCGCCGCGCCAGCCGGCATGGGCCGCACCGACCACTTTCGCCACCGGGTCGGCCAGCAGCACCGGCGCGCAATCCGCCGCCAGCACCCCCAGCATGATGCCCGGGCGATCGCTGACGATGGCGTCGGCGCGTGGCGATTGCTCGGCCGGCCACGGCGTCTCGGCACGCACGACGTCGGGCGAATGGATTTGATAGACCGTGACGAGGCGATCGGCGTCGAGACCGAAACCTCTCGCCGCCCGCGCCCGATTTTCGCGCACGGCCGCGCGGTCGTCGCCCGAACCCAGGCCGCAATTCAGCGAGGCGAAGATGCCGGCGCTGGCGCCGCCCTGGCGGGTGAAGAAACCGTGCCGCACCCCGGCCAGAGATTGCAGCGCGTCGACGATGATCAAGCGGGACGTTCCTTCAGGCTGCGGTGGAAAACCCGGCGGGCGGCGGCGATCGCGGATCGCACAAGGCCAGCGCCTTGAACAGGGTGCCCATTTGCGCCGGCGCGATCAAGCGTTCGACGCCCGCGGCGACGATGGCGGACGCGGTGGCGCCGGCGTCTCTGGTCAACGCCTCCCGGCGCAGTTCGATTCCGAGCTCGCGCAGGAATTCGCCCTGCGTCACCGGGCCGTAGGTGGTGGCGCCACCGGCCGTCGCGGCGGCGGCGAGAGCGGCGAAGTCGACATGCGCGGACAAGTCCGCATTGCCCGGATCGGCGAGAACCTCCGCCCGGCGATGACCCGCCACCGCCTGCAGCGAATCGCCCAGGGTCGGCCGGCTGCTGCCATAGTCGATCAGCAGCGCCGCGCCGCCATGGCCGCTCAGCCGGTTGGCGATATCCTGCGCCAGCGACCGCGCCGGCAGGCAGAGTTCTGCGATGGTGCCCGGTTCCCCGCGCGCCACCGCGGGATCCAGCAAAGCGGCGAGCGGCGAGGGGCCCGGGGCCAGCACGAAGCGCAGCGTGCCGTCCTCGATCGTCAGCAGTCGCTCGCGCCAGTCCCGCGCCGTGCGCTGCAGCTGGCGGATCGGCAAGGCGTCGACGAATTCGTTGGCGACCAGCAGCAGCGGCAGGTCGGCGGGAATCTCCGCCAGCGCATCGTGCCAGTGCAGTCGATCGACCGGCAGTCGGCCTTCCAGCGAGCGGCGCTGCGCTTCGCGCAAGGTCGGGTTGATCTCGACCAGGTGCAGTTCGATTGCCGCGTGGAAACCTGGCACCGCGCGGGTGGCGCGCAGCGCATCCGCCATCAGCGTGCCGCGCCCTGGCCCCAGCTCGACCAGGCGCAGTCGCGCGGGGCTGCCGATCGCCTGCCAGCGTTCCGCCAGCCAGGCGCCGATCAGTTCGCCGAAGATCTGGCTGATTTCCGGTGCGGTGATGAAGTCGCCAGCCGTTCCCAGCGGGTCGCCGTGGCGATAATAGCCATGGCTGGCATGGCCCAGCGCCTCGTTCATGTAGTCGGCAACCGTGATCGGCCCGGCAAGCGCGATGCGCGTCGCCAGCCGCTGCAGCAGCGCGTTCAACGCCGCCTCAGGCCGGCAGCGGCGGCCGGCGCAGCGAGCGCCAGATCAGGAATACGCCGAACAGCAGCGGCGGCAGCGACAGCAGCTGCCCCATGGTTAGGAAGTCCGTGCCGAGCAGGAATTTCAAGTGCGCATCGGGCTGACGGAAAACTTCGCCGACCAAGCGAGCTACGGCGTAACCGGCGAGGAACAGGCCAGAGATCATGCCCGGATGACGGCGAGCATTGAAAAAGCGGGCGGCGATCACCAGCACCGCGAATAGCAGCGCCCCTTCCAGCATCGCCTGGTAGAGTTGGCTCGGATGGCGCGGCAGCTGCGAGTCATCGTGCGGAAACACCATCGCCCAGGGCACGTCCGATGGCCGGCCCCATAATTCGCCGTTGATGAAATTGGCGATGCGGCCGAAGAACAGGCCCGGCGGGGTGACGAAGGCGATGATGTCGGCGAAGGCGAAGAGATTGAGGTTTTTGCGCCAGGCGAAGGCGATGATGGCGCCGATCACGCCCAGCAGCCCGCCATGGAACGACATGCCGCCATGCCAGACGGCGAATATCTCCAGCGGATTGGCGAGGAACTCGCCCGGCTTGTAGAATAGCACGTAGCCCAGGCGGCCGCCCAGCACGACGCCGGCTGCCGCCCAGAGCAGGAAATCGTCGATCTGTTCGGGCGTCACCACGCGAGGCGGTCGTGCCGCCAGCCGCTTGGCCAGCTGCCAGGCGAGCAGCAACCCCGCTATATAGGCCAGCGCGTACCAGCGGATGGCGATGGGGCCGATCTCGATCAGATTGGGGCCGATATCGGGATAGGGAATGGCCAGTACGGTCACGCGCGGTCCTGTCTCTCGAGAAACTCCCGCACGTAGCGGCGCACGCCTTCCTCCAGCCCGGTGAAGGGCTTCGAGTAGCCCGCGCCGCGCAGTCGCGCGGTTTCGGCCCGGGTGTAGTACTGATATTTGCCGCGCAGCGAAAGCGGCATGTCGATGAATTCGATACGCGGCTCGCGCCCCATGGCGGCGAATGTGGCGTTGGCGGCGTCGAGGAAACTGCGCGGCGCGCCGGTGCCGACATTGAACAGGCCGCTGGTTTTCGGGTTGGCCAGCAGCCACAGCATGAAATCGACGCAGTCGCCGACCCAGATGAAATCGCGCAGCTGTCCGCCATCGCCGTAGTCGGGATGCGCCGAGCGGAACAGCCGCGCCACGCCGGTGTCGCGAATCTGTTCGAAGAGCTTGCAGACGATCGAGCGCATGTCGCCCTTGTGCGTCTCGTGCGGGCCATAGACGTTGAAGAACTTCAGTCCCGCCCATTGTGGCGGCGCTGGTTCGCCGGCATCGATCAGGCGGCGGATCTCGCGATCGGTTTCGTGCTTGCTGCGGCCGTAGAGATTGAGGGGCCGCAGCCGCGCCAGCGCTTCGTCCGTGAAATCGTCGTCGAAGCCGCCGCTGCCGTCGCCGTAGGTGGCCGCCGAGGAGGCATAGAGCAGCGGCACGCGAGCCTGCGCGCACCAGCGCCATAGTCGCAAGGTGGCGTCGACGTTGTCGCGCTGCAGCCGCTCCCAGCTCTGCTCGGTGGTCGAGGAGATGGCGCCGAGATGGCACAC
>JBDZUM010000015.1:28876-47377 GCA_040255215.1 Rhodospirillaceae bacterium | reverse complement strand
ATGGGTTGGCAGGGGGTTTACTGGTTTCGCGTTCCGGTTGCGATTCTGGCGCTGACTGCCAGTTACGCGCTGCCTGGCGTGGCCGGAAAATCGGGCGATTCCAATCGCTTCGACGCCGTCGGGGCAATGCTGCTGGCCTTCTGGATGAGCGCCATCCTGCTCGGTCTGGCGCTCTTGCAGGTGCCCGAGGTCGACACGGTTCTAACCGGATCACTGGTTATAATCGGCATGGTCGCCCTTGTGGCCTTCGTCGCCCGCGAGCGGAAATCTTCCAATCCGATCATACGCTTGTCGCTTTTCGCCGAGCGCCGCTTCGCTGCCATCAATCTGCTGAACGTCGTCGTCTTCCTCGTCGGCTTCGCCGCCATCCTCCTGACACCGTACTACCTCACCCGCCTCCTCGGCCTCGACGTCCGCCTCATGGGCCTGGTCATGACCTTGTGGGCCGCCGGCTCGATGCTGGGCGCCTGGGCCGCGGGAAGACTGGTCGGAAAGGCGCTGACGCAGGCGGCGCTCGCCTTCGGCTGCGGCTGGATTCTCTGTGTCGGCCTGGCGCTGGCGGCGCTGTGCGATCGCGATACCGGCCTGGTTCTGATCGGCGCGGCGCTGTTCGTGCAGGGCCTGGCGCTGGGCGGTTTCCAACTCGCCTATACCGACACGGTCGTCGCCGCCTTGCGCGAGGACGAGCGCGGCGTCGCCGGCAGCCTCGCCATGCTGACCCGTACGCTCGGCACGGTCGGTGGCGCGACGGTGCTAGCCGCCTCGTTCGCGGCGATCGAGGGCGCGGCGCTGGCCGCGGGTCGGCCGCCAGCGGCTGCTTTCATGGCCGGTTTCGAGCAGGTGTTCGCCGGCAGCGCGGCGGCGCTTGCCGTCACTTTGCTGGCGGCGACAGCGGTTTCTAGAACGGCTCGATGATGCGCTTGCGCGTGGTGCGCGGCGCGGGCTCGGGCAGGGCGGTCAGCGTCTTCAGCAGAATGTCCCGGGTTTCCGCCGGGTCGATGACGTCGTCCACCAGATAGCGCGAGGCGACTTCCAGCGCGGTGTTGTGCGCCTTCAGCTTCTCGGCCAGTTTCGCCTGCAGCGCGGCGCGGGCCTGCGGATCGGGCGCGGCGGCCAGTTCCTGCGCATGCAGGATGTTGACCGCGCCTTCCAGCCCCATGCCGCCGAACTCGGCGGTCGGCCAGGCGACCAGAATCGCCGGCTCGAGCGGCGGCGAGCCCATGATGTAGTAGCCGAGCCCGTAGGCCTTGCGCAGCACGACGGTCATGATCGGCACGCTGGCGTTGGCCAGCGCGGTCAGCACGCGGGCCGAGCGCCGCACCAGGCCGGTCTTCTCGACCTCGGGCCCGACCATCAGGCCTGGCGTGTCGCACAGTATGACGACGGGAATGTCGAAGGCGTCGCAGATCTGGATGAAATGCGCCGCCTTGTCGGAAGCCGGCCCGTCGATGGCGCCGGCCAGGAACATCGGTTGGTTGGCGACGACGCCGACCGGCCGGCCGTCGATGCGGATCAGCGAGGTGACGATGGCGCGGCCATAGGCCGGCTTGAGTTCCAGCACGCTGTCCTTGTCGGCCAGGATCTCGATCGCCTTCTTCACGTTGTAGGCGCGCTTGGGGCTCTCGGGCACCACGTCGCGCATGGCGGACTGGTCCGGCGCCTCGCCCCTGGTGTGGGGACCGCGGAAATAGCCGAGATACTTCTTGGCCGCCGCGATCGCCTCGGCCTCGTCCTCGACCAGAATATCGATGACGCCAGATGCCACGTGCACCGAGGCGGGCCCCAGTTCCTCGGGCGTCAGCTTGACGCCGAGTGCTGCCTCGACCAGCGGCGGGCCGGCCATGCCCATGGACGAGCCCTTGGTGGCGATCAGCACGTCGCACATGCCGGCGAGGTTGGCGTGGCCGGCGAAGGCGCGGCCGGGCAGGATGCCGACCGTCGGCACCAGACCGGAGAGCCGGGCGAAGGTGACGAAAGTGGGCGTCGAGCCGCGATTGTTGACCAGCATGTCGTGCGGTCGCGCGCCGCCGCCGTCGAGCCAGCAGATCACCGGCAGGCGATGCTGCTCGGCATGGGCGAACATGCGGCTGATCTTGGGATGGTTGACGGCGCTCTGCGTGCCGGCATGGACGGTGTAGTCGTAGACCACGATGTCGACCGGCGCGCCGTTGACGCGGCCGGTGCCCATGATCAGGCCGTCGGCGGCGCCTTCCATGCCCTCGGTCGCCGGCCGCGCCAATCCGCCGTATTCGACGAAGCTGTCGGCGTCGAGCAACCCGGCGATGCCCTCGCGCGCGGTCCAACGGCCGCGCTTGCGCTGCTTCTCGACCGATTTCGGCCGCGCCGCGTCCTGGATCGCCGCGCGCGCGTCGAGCGCGCGCTGCAGGTCGGGGCGCGGTTTCTTGTCGTTGCTGTCCTTGGGCATGTTCGCTGTCTCCGGCCGCTCAGGCCTTGATCTTCAGGGAGCGCTGCTCGAGCTTGTCGCGCTTGATGACGATGCCGGCTTTCTCGCGGTCCCAGGTATCGGCGGTGATCGCCTCCTCGCGCAGCACGTTCTTCTGCACCTTCTGGGTCGGCGTCTTGGGCAGCTCCTGCATGATCCGCACGTAGCGCGGGATCATGAAATGCGCCATGCGCGGGCGCAGGAACTCGATCAGCGCCACCGGGTCGATGCTGGCGCCGGGCACGGGCGCGACCACGGCCAGCACGTCGTCCTCCGACACGTCGCTGGCGACGGCGACGACGGCGGCCTCGCGCACGGCGGGATGGGCGCAGATCTCGGCCTCGACCTCGAAGGAGGAGATGTTCTCGCCGCGGCGGCGGATGGCGTCCTTGAGGCGGTCGACGAAGAAGAAGTTGCCGGCCTCGTCGTAGCGGAAGGCGTCGCCGGTGTGGAACCAGCCGTTGCGCCACGCCTTGGCGGTGGCTTCGGGATTCTTGTGGTAGCCCGAGTTCATCGCCCAAGGCAGGTCGGTGCGCACGATCAGCTCGCCGACCGTGCCGGGCGGCACCTCGCAGTCGTTGTCGTCGACGACGCGGCACTCGGCGCCGGGACGCACCACGCCGCAGGTGCCTTTGATGTCTGGGTCCTTCTGCGAATAGATCGGGCAGGACACCTCGGTCATGTTGAAGGTGGTGTAGATGTCGATGCCGAAGCGGCGGCCGAATTCCAGCGCGTCGTCGGGCAGCGGCACCATCACTGCCATGCGCAGCGTGTGGTCGCGATCCTTCGGGCCGGGCGGCTGCTTCATCAGGAACGGCGCCATGGCGCCCAGCAGGGTCAGCATGGTGGTGCCGGTCTGGCGCACCTTGTCCCAGAAATTATGGGTGTTGAAGGATTCGACCAGGGCGAAGGAGGCGCCGCGGATCAGCATGCGGTAGATCGCGCCGGTGCCGCCGGCATGGAACATCGGCAGATTGACCATGTTGCGGTCGTCCGGCGTCACGGCGTGGAAGGCCGCGCCGGTCGAATAGAGATGCAGGTAGGACGACAGCACGCCCTTGGACGGGCCGGTGGTGCCCGAGGTGTAGATGACGTTCTGCGTGTCCCAAGGGGCGATCTCGCGCGCCAGCGGCGCCGGTTCGGCCGGGCCGGCGGTCAGCGTCGATTCGGGCAGGATTTCGAGGCGTGGATCGCGCCAGTCGGTTTCGCCTATCGAGATGACGCGGCGCAGATTGGCCAGCTCGACGTCGGCCAGCCGGTCGATCAGCCGCGAATCGCCGATCATCAGGGTGGCGTCGGAGTTTGCAACGACGTGCTCGAGCAGCCGGCCGCGATAGGAGGTGTTGATCGGCACGTAGACGGCGCCGATGTAGTTGAGGCCGAACCAGGTCAGCAGCGTGATCGGCCCGTTGCCCTGCCACGACAGCACGAAATCGCCCTGCGAGACGCCGGCCTGCTGCAGGCTGGCGGCGACCCGGGCGACCCTTCGCCGCAGCTCGGCGTAGGTCCAGCTCTCGCCATCCTCGAAAACCGCGAAAACCTTGTCCGGAGTCTCGCGCGCCCGCCGGTCCAGCAGGGGTCGCAGGACGCAGTCTTCCGGCGGCGGCATGCGCGGGTCGATATTCATCGCGGTACCTTTTTTATGAATGGCCATTCATTTTGTATCCGTTTGTAGTACCCTAGGCGCGGGTCGGCAAGGCCGATCGACCAAAAAAGGGCGTCGAATCGGGCGCGGCAGGGAGGCAAGCCATGCAAGGCATAAATCGCGCGCTCGAAGCGCTGAGCGGCGCTCTGGACACGGTCGGGAAGCTGGTGCTGATGATCACCATGCTGCATGTCAGCGCCGACGTGGTGCTGCGCTACGTGTTCAACAACCCGCTGGCCGGCACGATCGAGATTTCCTCGTTCTACTACATGATCGCCATCGTGTTCCTGCCGCTGGCGGCGGTCGAACTGCGCAACGGCCACATCTCGGTGGAGATCGTCGCCCAGTACCTCAGCGAAGCGACGCAGCGCATCCTGATCGGCTGCGTCTGTCTGCTGGCCGCCCTCTATTACGGGCTGCTGACCTGGCGCATGGGCGCCGTCGCGATCGAGAAGTGGCATGTCGGCGAGACCTACGCCAGTTCGCTCGACATCGCGATCTGGCCGCCGCGCTTTCTCATGCCGCTGGGCTGCGGCCTGCTGGTGGTGGTGCTGGTGGTCAAGGCGATGCGGCTGTTCGCCGGCGATTCGCAGCCGCTGCACATGGCCCAGGACGAGCATTTCGAGGAATAGGGAAAGCAGCAATGTCAGACATCGAACTTTCCTTCCTCTCCCTCGGCGTCCTGCTGCTGCTGCTGTTCCTGCGCGTGCCGATCGCGGTGGCGCTGGGCCTGGTGTCGTTCTTCGGCATCTGGGTCGTGCTCGGCCTGAAGACCGCCGTCGGCATCATCAGCGCCATCCCGCACGAGGTGGTGGCCAACTGGACCCTGACCTCGGTGCCGATGTTCCTGCTGATGGGCTATATCTGCCATCACGCACGGCTGACGCACGGGTTGTTCGAGGCGGCGCGATTGTGGCTGTCGCCGCTGCCCGGCGGCCTGGCCATCGCCTCGATCGGCGCCGGCGCGGGCTTCTCCGCCGTTACCGGCTCGTCGGTGGCCTGCGCCGCCGCCATCGGCCGCATCGCCATCCCCGAAATGGTCAAGAGCGGCTACGACAAGCGTCTGGCCGCCGGCGCCTGCGCCGCAGCCGGTACGATCGGCTCGATGATCCCGCCTTCGATCCTGCTGCTGCTCTACGGCATTTTCGTCGAGGCGCCGATCGGCCCGCTGTTCCTCGCCGGCTTCCTGCCCGGCATCCTGACGGCGCTGATGTATTGCGGCGTCATCGTGCTGGCGGTGAAGGTCAACCCGGCCATCGCGCCGAAAACCGGACAGGGCGCAACCTGGGGCGAGCGCCTGCTGGTGCTGCGCCACACGACGCCGACCCTGCTGCTGATCTTCGGCGTGTTCGGCGGCCTGCTGTCGGGCGTCTTCACCCCGACCGAGGCCGGCGCCGTCGGCGCCGCGCTGGCGCTGGTGATCGCGCTGGGCATGCGCACCCTGACATGGGACACGCTGAGGCAGGCGCTGGGCGAGACCTTGCACAGCACGGCGGCGATCTTCGTCATCGCCATCGGCGCCCATCTGCTGACCCGCTTCCTGGCGCTGGCCGGCTTCACCGACTTCCTCGGCGGCTTCGTCGACGATGCCGGCATCGACCCGCTGGTGCTGATGCTGATGGTCTGCGCCGCCTATCTGGTGCTGGGCATGTTCCTCGATCCGCTGGGCATCATGCTGCTGACCCTGCCGATCTTCATGCCGCTGATCGACGGCGCCGGCATCAACCTGATCTGGTTCGGCATCCTGATCGTCAAGCTGCTGGAGATCGGGCTGATCACCCCGCCGGTCGGCCTCAACGTCTTCGTCATCAAGGGCGTGGTCGGCAATCTGGTCAGCACCGAGGCGATCTTCCGCGGCATATTGTGGTTCCTCGCCGCCGACGTGGTGACCCTGGCGCTGCTGGTGCTGATCCCCGACATCTCGCTGATCCTGCCGCGGCTGCTGGGGTATGGCGGCTGACGAGGGCAGGCACGGAAAGAAGGCCAACGAAAAAGGGCGCCCCGCGGGGCGCCCTTTGCATTCGGTCTTCGGTGCCGGTTACTGCATGAAGTAGGTGGCGGGATCGACCTTGTTGACGATCTCCTCGCGGGCGCGGACCTTGAACTTGGCGAGGTCCTTGCCGGTCTCGACCCAGATCTTCTGCCACTTGGCGTTCAGGCTCTCGATCGTGTCGACGACCTTGTCGGCGTCGGCGATGTTGTACTTGGTCTTGCCGAGCTCGATGCCCTTGACCTTCACGTCCTTGATGAAGGCGTCGATCTTCTCCTTCAGCGCCGGACCCGGCTCGTGGATCGAGATGCCCTTCTTGGCGCTCTCCTCAAGGGCTTGCTCGCCGGTCTTGCCGTAGCCGTAGGCGATGTCGAGATTGGCGTCCATGGCAGATTCCAGCACCGCCTTGCGCTGCGGCGTGGTCAGGCTCTTCCAGGCCGTCGGGTTGAACGTGAAGGTGTTGATCGAGCGATAGACGCCGAAGTTGATCAACGTCACGTCCTTGACCATGTCCCACAGGCCGTAGGTCTTCATCGAGCTCGGCACGTGGATCACCGCCTCGACCAGGCCGCGGTTCAGCGCCTCGTACTGCTCGGACGAGGGCACGTTGACCGGCACCGCGCCCAGCGACTTGATGAACTCGTCCCAGAAGCCGCCGTTGGAGCGGATCTTGCGGCCGTTGTAGTCGGCCAGGCTGTCGAGCTTGACCTTGGACATGATCACCATGCCCGGCACCGCGCCGGCGCCGGTGAACACGTTGCCCTGCTTCTTGAAGTCCTCGAGGCAGGGCTTGCAGTTCAGGAACACCCACTCGGTGGTGGCGGCCACGACCGGCACCGGATCGACGCCGATCGCCGACACGTCGTTGGCGAAGCCGCCGAGATAGGGGAATTCCGCGGTGTGGTAGCCGACAATGACGTAGCCGAGGTCGACGACGCCGTCGCGAATGCCTTCGGCCGCGGCGCGCGGGCCGAGCAGGGCGCCGCCGTTGAACGTCTTGATGGTGATCTCGCCCTTGGTGCGGTCTTCGACGTACTTGGCGAACGGCACCCAGCCATTGGCGACGGTGTCGTTCTTGGGCGGCAGATGGGTGCTGGCCTTCAGCTCACGTGCCTGCGCCGGCGCGATGGCGGCGGCGATGGCCGTGGCGAAGGCGAGGCCGTACGCTACGCGTCTCAGGTTCATCGGTCGTTCTCCCTTGCTGTGCCGCTTTCGTCCCGGTTGCGGCGGTCGGCGGATTATGACTGAATGGTCATATACTATAAAGGCCCAAAAGCAACATTCGGGATCTGCGATGGAAAAGGCGGAAAAGGACGGGCGCGCGCTGCTGGCGGAAATCGAGGCGGCGCGGGCGCAACTGCAGGACGCGGCGCGGCCGGAAGCGATCGCCCGCCAGCACGGGCGCGGCAGGCTCTCCGCCCGAGAGCGTGTGGAATTGCTGGTCGATCCCGGTTCGTTGCGCGAATTCGGCTCGCTGGTGTCGGGCGAGGGCGCGCACCAGGTCGGGCGCGACAAGGCGCCGGCCGACGGGGTGATCACCGGCACGGCGACCCTGGACGGGCGGCCGGCGGTGGTGGCGGTGCAGGACTTTACCGTGTTCGGCGGCAGCATCGGCGTGCTGGGCAGCGCCAAGACGCAACGCGCGCTGCAGGTCGCCATCACCCGCGGCATTCCGTTGGTGCTGGTGCTCGACGGTGGCGGGCATCGCATCCAGGGCGGCCAGGATTCGCGGCATTTCGCGCATGCCAACACCATGTTCCACAATTTCGCCCGCGCCTCGGGTTGGGTGCCGATGGTGGCGCTGATGCTGGGGGCGGGGTTCGCCGGTCCGACCAACTACGCCGGCATGTCGGACTTCGTCGTCATGGTGCGCGGCCAGTCGACCATGGGGCTGGCGGGGCCGGCGCTGGTCAAGGCCGGCACCGGCGAGGACATCGACCAGCTGGCGCTGGGCGGCGCGGAGGTGCAGGTCGATCGCCAGGGGCTGGCCGATCTCGGCGTCAAGAGCGAGGCTGAGGCGATCGCCGCGGCGCGGCGCTTCCTGTCCTATCTGCCGACCAACGCGCAGCGCGAGCTGCCGATCATCGCCAGCGACGATCCGGTTGAGCGGCGCGAGGAGGCGCTGCTCGATCTGGTGCCGAACAATCCGCGCAAATCCTACGACGTGCGCAAGGTCGCGGCGCTGATCGCCGATCGCGATTCGGTCATGGAACTGAAGCCGACCTACGCCGCCAACGTCGTCACCCTGCTGGCGCGGCTGGGCGGCCGGCCGGTCGGCTTCGTCGCCAACCAGCCGCAGCGGCTGGGCGGCATGCTGGATTCGAACGCCTGCGATAAGATGGCCCACTTCATCGCCCTGTGCGACGCGTACGGCCTGCCGCTGGTGTCGCTGATCGACATTCCCGGCTTCTCGATCGGCTCCTCGGCCGAACGCACGTCGCTCGGCCGGCGCTCGGCCAAGCTGATCCACGAATGGGGCAATGCCAGCGTGCCGCGCGTGTCGATCGTGCTGCGCAAGGGCTACGGGCTGGGCTATTTCGCCATGGCCGGCGGCCGCAGTTTCTCGGCCGATGCCAGCTTCGCCTGGCCGACGGCGCAGATCTGCGCCATGTCGGTCGAGGGTTCGGTCGACGTCGCCTTCCGCAAGGAATACGAGGCCGCGCCCGACCCGCAGGCCAAGCGCCAGGAGATGATCGACCGCATCCGCGGCCAGATCAGCTCGATGCGGGCGGCCGAAGGCTTCGGCATCGACGAGATCGTCGATCCGCGCGATACGCGCCGGCTGCTGATCGAGATCTTCGAGGCGGCGCCGCGGCGGCGGCCCTCCGACCATCCGCCGAAAATCCGCTCGATCGCGCCGATCTGAGGCGCAACAATCGGACGGGCAAGCAAGACAGAATAAAAGTACAGGGCAGGAACATGACGACAGATCCCCGCATCCCCGCTCCCGACATCTGCGTGCTGCGGCCGCTGCTCGAGCGGCGCGCCGCGGAACACCCCGACCGCGTCTACGCCATCTTCCCCGACGGCCAGCAATGGACCTATGGCGAGACGCTGCAACACGTGCGACGGACGGCGCGGCAGTTGCAGGCGCTGGGCGTGAAGCAGGACGACACCGTGCTGGTGTGGCTGCCCAACGGCGCCGACATATTGCGGGTGTGGTACGCCATCAACTACATCGGCGCCGCCTACGTGCCGATCAACACCGCCTATCGCGGCCGCCTGCTCGAGCATGTGGTGGAAAACTCCGACGCCAAGGTGGCGATCGTTCATGCCGGGCTGGCGGAGCGGCTCAACGACGTCAACACCGCCAAGCTGGAGCAGGTCGTGGTGCTGAGCGGCGAGGCCAAGCCGATCAAGAATCTGAAGATGCACGAAGGTACGGTCCTGACGCAGGGCACGGGCGAGCCGCTGCCGCTGGAGCGGTCGATCAATCCCTGGGACCTGCAGTGCATCATCTATACGTCGGGCACGACCGGTCCATCGAAGGGCGTGCTGAACTCCTATCTGCAGCTCTATTCGACCGGCGAGCACATCGACTGCCTCGACGAGATCGATCGCTACATGGTCAACCTGCCGCTGTTCCATGTCGGCGGCACCTTGCCTTGCTACAAGATGCTGACCATCGGCGGTTCGATCTCGATGGTCGAGGCGTTCGACACCGAGGCCTTCTGGTCGACCATCAAGCGCACCGGCATCACCTACGTCATCCTGCTGGGCGTCATGGCGGGCTTCCTGATGAAGCGGCCCGACAAGGGCGACGAAAAGGACAGCCCGCTGCGCCACGTCCATTGCGTGCCGTTCGACGAGGACAGCATCGCCTTCGGCAAGCGCTTCGGCGTCGACGTCTACACCGTGTTCAACATGACGGAAATCTCCTGCCCGATCATGACCGGCAAGAACCCGACCGTGCCGGGAACCTGCGGCCGGCCGCGGGTCGGCGTCGAATGCCGCGTGGTCGACGAGAACGACTGCGAGGTCGGCCCCGACACGGTGGGCGAACTGATCGTGCGCGCCGACCGGCCGTGGGCGATGAACCACGGCTACAACAAGAACGCGGAGGCGACGGCCAAGGCCTGGCGCAACGGCTGGTTCCATACCGGCGACGCGTTCAAGGTCGACGCGCAGGGCAACTACTTCTTCGTCGACCGCATGAAGGACGCGATCCGCCGGCGTGGCGAGAACATCTCCTCCTTCGAGGTCGAGGCCGAGATCATCTCGCATCCGGCGGTGCGCGAGGCGGCGGCGGTCGCGGTCAAGAGCGACGTCGCCGAGGACGAGGTATTGGTGGCGGTGTCGCTGGGCGAGGGCCAGACGCTCGATCCGGCCGAGCTGATCGAGTTCCTGCGCCCGCGCATGGCGCATTTCATGATCCCGCGCTACGTGCGCGTGCTGCCCGATCTGCCCAAGACGCCGACGCAGAAAGTGCAGAAGCACGTCATCCGCACCGAGGGCGTGACGGGCGACACCTGGGACCGCGAGAAGGCCGGCATCAAGGTGCGGCGCGAGAAGCTCGCCGGATAGAGGACGCGCTGCGCCGCTTACAGGCTGGTCGGCCAGGTCGCCAGCTTGTGGGCGGAGACGCGCTTGTCGCGGCGGCGGGCGAAGACGTCCAGCATGCGATCGAGCCAGGCGCGCGTCTCGTTGGGCCGGATCACCGCGTGGGCGGCGAAGATGGCGGTGAGATCGTAGGGCGTGCTGTCCTGCATCATGCCCTTGAGCTGCGCCTCGTATTCCTCGCTCTTCTGCCCCGGCCGCGCGTTGTGCACGACCGAGACGGCGACGGCGGGATCGACGAAGCCGATCTCGCCGGTGGTCCACACCGCCATGGCGTCGACCATGCCGCCGCCGAGATTGAGATAGGCCTGGCCGTAGCTCTTGCGCATGATGATGCCGAGCTTCGGGACTGAAGCCAGCGACAGCGCCTGCAGGTTGTTCATGATCTTGCCGGCCACCGCCTTGTGCTCGGCCTGCAGCCCGACCAGGAAGCCCGGCGTGTCGGCCATCAGCACCAGCGGCAGGTTGAAGCTGTCGCACAGCACGACGAACTCCGTCATCTTGTCGCAAGCCGGCCCGTCGATGGCGCCGCCCTTGTGCAGCGGGTTGCTGGCGACGACGCCGACCGGCCGGCCGTTGATCCGCATGAAACCGGTGAACAGGGTGCGGCCGTAGAGCTCGCGCCACGGCAGCAGGCTGCCCTTGTCGGCGATGGCGTCGAGCGCCTTCTTGACGTCGTAGATGCGGTTGCGCTCGACCGGCACCACGGCCTCGACCTCGCCCTCGGGCGCGGCGATCTCCGCGGCGACGGGCGGCGGCTCGGTGGCGTTGGACGGCAGGTAGGAAAGGGTGCGGCGGATCAGGGCGATGGCGTCCTCGTCGCTGCCGACGGCGGCGTCGATCTGGCCGGTGGTGCGGGCATGCACTTCCCAGCCGCCGAGCTGCTCGGGCGTGACTTCCTCGCTCAGCGCCACGGACGTGACCTTGGGGCTCGAGACCGACATCGAGGCGCCCTTGCGGATGATCGCCATGTCGGACTGCACCGCGTACCAGGTGCCCATGCCGTAGCACGGGCCGAGCACGGCGGTGATCCATGGCGCCTCGCGCTCGCGGCCGCGCTGGGAAATCATGCCGATGCGGCCCATGCCGCGGGCGCCCTGGATGTCGGGCATGCGCGCGCCGGCCGATTCGATCAGGAACACGCAGGGCACGCCGATCTTCGCGGCGGTCTCGCGCATGTAGCGCAGCTTGGTGATGTTGTTGAAGGCGGACGAGGCGCCGAGCGTCGTCAGGTCGAAGGCGGCGACGGCGACGTTGCGGCCCTCGACCATGCCAAAGCCGACGATGATGCCGTCGGCCGGCGTGCGCTCGGCATCCTCCGGCCGCGCCGAAACGGCGAACTCGCCGATCTCGCTGAAGCTGCCGGGATCGCACAGCAGGGCGATGCGCTCACGGGCGTTGAGGATGCCCTGGGCCTTGCGCGCCTTGAGTTTGGTCTCGCCGCCCATGGCCTGCACGCGGGCGCGCTTCTGCGCCAGCGTCGAAATCAGCTTGTCGTGACCCATGCTTCCACTCCCGTCCGTATGAACGGGCGTTTATAGCACGGCCTCCGCCGGTCCCAAACAAAATGACTGGTGGGTCATTGCGGCGTGAAGACGTTGTGTCCGTCGCGGCTGACGACGCTGCCCGGCCGGCCCAGCCCTTCGCGCTCCTGCAGGTCCATCAGCACGGCCGGGTCGGAGGGCGCATTGGCGATGAAGCGCCGGCCGCTGGCGTTCTCGCGGCCGACGACGATGCCGTAGTCGGGCCCGTTGCGGCCGTGCATGACGGTATAAGTCTCGATCGTCGCCGCGCCAGACGGCGTCTCGGTGAACGGCGCCTTGGGCAGCGCGTCCAGCTCGGCCTGCAGTTTGGCCGGATCCTGCCGCCGCCACTCCCCATTGGTTGGTTTCGTCGAATAGATGCCGAAGGAGTGCTTGGTGACGTAGTTGCCGTTGGCCGTCACCAGCCCATAGGTGCCGGGCTTGGCCCGCATCGCCCGCACCATGTGCGAGATGGAGTGGGTGACGTAGTTGTTCCCCGGCCCGCCGAAATAGGGCAGGCCGCCGGTGATGCTCAGTCCGCGCGGATCGTCCTCGGCCAGGCCCAGCTCCTCGCAGCCGATTTCGACCGCCGAGGGGAAACAGCTGTAGAGATCGAACGTGCCGATGTCGTTCAGGCTCAGCCCGGCCATGTCGAGGGCCAGCCGGCTGCCGCGGCGGATCGTTTCGGACGAGTGGAAGTTCATGCGCTCGGAGACGTACCAGTGGTCGTGCCCGTCGGCGCAGCCGTGCAGGTAGACCCATTTGCTCTCGGGTATGCCGCGCCGGCGCGCCTCGCCAACCGAGGTGACGATGACGGCGGCCGCCTGGTCGATGAAGGCGTTGGAGTTCATCAGGCGCGGATAGGGGAAGCCGATCCAGCGATTGGAATCGTTGACCGTTGCGAGCTGCTCGGCGGTGAAACCGTCTCGGCGGGTCGCCAGCGGGTTGGCGGCGGCGACGGCGGCGAAGCGGGCGAATAGCTTGCCGATCTCCTTCATGTGGTCGGCGACGTTGCGCCCGCGATGGCCGCGGATGGCGTTCTCGAACAGCGGATACATGGCGATCGCGGCGCGCATGTTGTGGCGGTCCTCGTGATCGTTCCAGCCGCGGCGCGGATCGCCGATCAGCTCGGGTTCGCCGCCCGGATCCTCCTTCCACGAGACGTCCAGGCCGGCGCGTTCGACGGCATGCTGGGTGCGCAGCGCCTCGCCGCCGACAATCATTGCCGCCCGCATTTCGCCGCGCGCGATCGCCTCGGCGAACTTGTTGACGAGGTACTGGGGCATGTTGCCGCCGTTCCAGGTGTAGATGTGGCGGCCGGCGTCGATGCCGAGGCGCTGCGCCACGCTCTTCGGCGGATTGGACGAGGTGCCGAGCTTGGTCGCGAAACGGTGCGAGGTATCGGAGAACAGCCGGATCATCGCCACGGTATCGATGCTCGAGGCGAAATCGGCGACGCCAGTATCTTCCAGGGCCAGCCGGCCGGCCTGCGCGGCGATGTCGAACGGCGAGCGGCCCCGCTCGATCGGCGTGGTCATGTCGGTCACGTCGCCGCTGCCGACCAGGATGGGGATGGCATTCTCGCTCACGTCGCTTCTCCACTTCATGCGTTCGTTGCCCCGATACTGCGCCCGGCAAAGCGCCAGTTCAAACCGCATGGCGCGCGGAGCCGCCGAGCGAAACGCAGACCTGCTATTTTGCCGGATGTGCAGGGCGGCTGGCCCGGGCTAGGCTGGCGGCAAGCCGGCATGCGTCCGGCGCGGAGGAAATTGCAGTGCCACGCGTCTGGACGGCGATCGTCGCCGCCACCCTGATCAACCTTCCTTTCGGCTCGCTCTACGCCTTCAGCGTCTTTCTCAAGCCGCTGGAGGAGGCGCTGGGCGCCAGCCGCTTCGATCTGTCGATCGTGTTCGGCCTGGCCACCATCACCTTCACCGTCGGCATGAACGCCGCGCCGCGCCTGTTCTCGCTGGTCGGCGCGCCGCTGCTGGTGGCGCTGTGCTCGCTCGCGGCCACCGCCGGCATCGTCATGGCGGCGCTGGCGACGAGCCTGATCGAGCTCGGCATCGGCTACGGCGTGCTGTTCGGCATCGGCGGCGGGGTCGCCTACATCGCCATGCAGCAGGGCGTCAATCTGATGCTGCGCAGCCGGCACGGGCTGGTGAACGGCTACATCGTCGGGCTCTACCCGGCCGGCGCGATGATCGCCGCGCCGCTGTTCGGCTGGGCGCTGGCGCTTTGGGGCCTGCGCGCGACCATGCTGGGTCTGGCCGGCGCCTTGGCGCTGACCGGCCTGCTGGCGGTGGGTTTCGTGCTGTTGGGCGGCGTGCGCCTGCGGACGGCGCCTGGTGTGACGGCGCCGAGCGGCGCCGCACCGCCGCGGCGCGTGTTCTGGCAGATGGCGGCGGTGTTCTTCCTCGCCGCTGCGGCAGGGCTGATGGTGCTCAGCCAGCTCAAGGAGATCATCGTCGTCTATGGCGGCGGCACCGCCCTGGCGCTGTTCGCCACCACCGCCGTCACCGGCGCCATCGCTGGCGCGCGGCTGGGCGGCGGCTGGCTGCTCGACCGGTTCTCGGTGCCGCAGGTCATGGCCTTCGCCCATCTGTGGTCGCTGCTCGGCGTCGTGGCGCTGACGCTGCTGCCGTCGCCGGTCATGGCGGCGATCGGGCTGGGCATGATCGGCATGGGATACGGCTTCATTTCCGGCTCGACCGCCGGCGGCGTCGCCTATTACTGGCCGGCCGGCGACTATGGCCGGGTCGCCAGCCGGCTCTACGTCGCCTGGTGCGTGGCGGCGATCAGCCTGCCGCTGCTCGCCGGGCATCTCTACGATCTGACCGGCGGCTATTCGACCGTGGTCATGATAGCCGGCGCCGGCAATCTGCTCGGCATCGTCGTCGCGCTCGGCCTGCCGCGCCAGTCGCCCAAGACGGCCCCGGCCGCAGCCTGAACGAAAAGCGGGACCGGATCGCTCCGGCCCCGCCGTACTCGACTACTCTACTGCTGTACGCGTCAACGCCAGTCGCGGTCGTACCGGCCGCGATCCCGATCACGGTCGCGGTCACGATCGCGATCGTAGCGGTCGTGCCTGTCGTAGCGGTCGTTCCAGCCGTGGTGACGGTCGCCACGACCGTGCTGCGTGCAGGCGGCAAGCCCCACGCCGGCGACGGAAATGGCGGCCACGGTAAGAATCGCTCGGGCGAGCTTGCTGTTCATGGCGATCTCCTTGCTGCGAACGGCCTCGAGAAATCGAAGCCATGTTCCCGCTTACGCAGACGTCGCCCGCACCTTCCCTCGCGCCGCTGCAGATTTCGCGGTTTCGCCACAATTGAGGTTCGCGCGTCGATCCAGCCAATGCCGACAAGCGACTTGCACGGAAGAAGCATCTGCGGCTTACTGGCGATATAAACAGAATAACTGTTCTGTTGGACAGAACTTCGCGGAGGAAGGGCAGAGATGGCGGAAAAATCCGTCGACGTGGCGATCGTCGGCGCCGGCAATGCGGCGCTGTGCGCGGCGCTGGCCGCGCGCGAAGCGGGGGCGCAGGTGGTGGTGCTGGAGCGTGCGCCGCAGGACGAGCGCGGCGGCAACTCGGCCTTCACCGCCGGCGCGGTGCGCGTCGCCTACAACACGGTCGACGACCTCTACGCGCTGCTGCCCGACCTGTCGGACGAGGAAAAGCGCACCACCGATTTCGGCACCTACAGCGAGGACCAGTTTTTCGACGACATGGCGCGGGTGACGCAGCACCGCGCCAATCCCGATCTGGTCGAGATTCTGGTCCGCCGCAGCCACGAGACGGTGAAGTGGCTGAACGGCAAGGGCGTGCGCTTCGTGCCGATGTACGCGCGCCAGGCCTTCAAGATCGACGGCAAGTTCAAGTTCTGGGGCGGGCTGACCATCGAGGCGTGGGGCGGCGGTCCCGGCCTGGTCGACTCCGAACATGCCATCGCCGCCAGGCAGGGCATCGAAATCCTTTACGGCGCGCGCGTTACGGAGTTGCTGGCCGACGAGCACGGCGTGCATGGCGTGCGGTTGCGCCGCAACGGCAAGGTCGAGGAGATCCGCGCCCGCGCCGTCGTGCTGGCCTCGGGCGGCTTCGAGGCCAACAGCGAGTGGCGTACCCGTTATCTCGGGCCGGGCTGGGATCTCGCCAAGGTGCGCGGCAGCCGCTTCAACACCGGCGACGGCATTCGCATGGCGATGGATATCGGCGCGCAGCCTTACGGCAATTGGTCCGGCTGTCACGCCGTGGGCTGGGACCGCAACGCGCCGGAGTTCGGCGACCTCGCCGTCGGCGACGGATTCCAGAAGCACTCCTATCCCTTCGGCATCATGCTGAACGGCAAGGGCCGGCGCTTCGTCGACGAAGGCGCCGATTTCCGCAACTACACCTATGCCAAGTACGGCCGCGTCATCCTCGAGCAGCCGGGCCAGTTCGCCTGGCAGATCTTCGACCAGAAGGTCGTGCATCTGCTGCGCGACGAGTACCGCATTCGCCAGGTGACCAAGGTGCAGGCCGACACGCTCGAAGAGCTGGTGACCAAACTCGACGACGTCGACCCACAGGCGGCGCTGGCCGAGCTCAAGGCGTACAACGAAGCGGTCGATCAGGGCACGCCGTTCAATCCGACGGTCAAGGACGGTCGCGGCACGAAGGGGCTGGCCGTGCCCAAGACCAACTGGGCCAACACGCTCGACAAGCCGCCCTATCTCGCCTTCGCGGTGACCTGCGGCATCACCTTCACCTTCGGCGGCCTGCGCATCACCAATGACGGGCAGGTGATCGACACCGACGGCGAGCCGATCCCGGGCCTGTTCGCCGCCGGCGAACTGGTGGGCGGTCTGTTCTACTTCAACTATCCCGGCGGCACCGGCCTGCTGTCCGGCATGGTGTTCGGCCGCATCGCCGGCGGCGCGGCCGCGCGCCTGTCGAACCGGTGACCGCCATGGACGGGCTGCTGATCGGCGACAAGGTTACAGGCGGATCGGGCGCGGTCCTGCGCAGCGTCAATCCGGCCGACGGTTCGCTCAACTACGAATTCGCCGGCGCGTCCGCGGCCGATATCGATCGCGCGGCGCAGATCGCCGACAAGGCGGCGCGCGAGAAATCGTGGCGCGCGATGAAACCGCACGAGCGGGCGCGGCTGCTGTCGCGCATCGCCGACGCCATCGCCGCCAACGGCGAGGCGCTGGCGCGCCAGCAGATGGTCGAGAACGGCAAGGTGCTGGCCGAATGCCGGGCGCAGGCGGCAAGTGCGGCCGCCACCTTCCGCTACTACGCCGCCGTCTGCGAGACCATCGAGGGCGAGGCGCCGCCGCCGCGCGGCAACTATGTCGGCCTTACCCTGCACGAGCCCTACGGCGCCATTGCTGCCATCACGCCGTGGAACTCGCCGCTGACCATGGAGGCGCAGAAGATCGCGCCGGCGCTGGCGGCAGGCAACGCGGTGCTGCTGAAACCATCGGAGGTGACGCCCGGCGTCGGGCTGATCGTGGCGCGGCTGGCGCTGGAAGCCGGGCTGCCGCCGGGCCTGCTGCAGGTATTGCCGGGCAGCGGCGCGGAAACCGGCGCCGCCCTGGTCGGGCACGAGAAAGTGCGCATGATCTCCTTCACCGGCGGCACCAATACGGGCCGCGCTATCGCCCGCGTCGCGGCCGATCGGCTGGTGCCCGCAGCACTCGAGCTTGGCGGCAAGTCGCCCAACATCGTCTTCGCCGACGCCGATCTCGATGCCGCGGTAGCCGGCGTTATCGGCGGCATCTTCGAGGCCACCGGCCAGTCCTGCGTTGCCGGCTCGCGCCTGTTCGTCGAGCGCGGCATCTATCGGGAATTCGTCGACCGCGTCGTCGCCGCCAGCGAGGCGCTGAAGATCGATCTGCCGACGGCGGCCGGCGCGCAGCTCGGGCCGCTGGCGAGCTTTGCGCAGCGCGAGCGGGTCGAGAGTTTCGTCGCCGCCGCGCGGGCGGAGAACGGTGACGTGCTGACCGGCGGGATGCGACCCGAGGCAGCGGCGCTAAGCGGCGGTGCGTATTTCCGGCCGACGGTGATCGGCGGATTGAACGGCACGGCGAAAGTCTGCCGCGAGGAAATCTTCGGGCCGGTGCTGGTGGCGCTGCCGTTCGACGGCGAAGACGATCTGATCGCGCAGGCCAACGATTCGGTCTACGGACTGGCCTGCGGCCTGTGGACCGCCGATTATCGCCGCGCCTGGCGGGTGGCGCGCGCCATCGAGGCGGGCACGGTGTGGATCAACACCTACAAGCAGCTCTCGATCGCCGCACCGTTCGGCGGCTTCAAGCAGAGCGGCATCGGCCGCGAGAAGGGCCTGTCGGGCCTGCG
>JBDZUM010000015.1:0-28776 GCA_040255215.1 Rhodospirillaceae bacterium | reverse complement strand
CGATCCCAAACCATCGGCTTCATCGGCCTGGGCGTGATGGGCGAGCCGATGTGCCGCAACATGGCCGACAAGAGCGGCTGCACGGTGCTGGCCTCCGACCTCAATGCGGCGCCGCTGCAGCGATTGGCGGCGCATGGCGTGCAGGCGGCCGATGCCAAGGCGATCGCCGCCGGCGCCGGATGCATTTTCCTGTCGCTGCCTGGCGGTCCGCAGGTCGAGGCGGTGTGCGAGACCCTGCTGCCGCTGCTGGGAAGCGGCCAGACCGTGATCGATTGCAGCACCGCGCCGGTCGGCCTGACGCGGTCGCTGGCGGCGAAGTTCGCGGCCCGGGGCGTCGACTATGCCGACGCGCCGGTGGCGCGCACCCGCGAGGCGGCCGAGAAAGGCACGCTGGCCATCATGGTCGGCGCGAGCAAGCCGGTGTTCGATCGTATCCGTCCGCTGCTCGCCTGCTGCGCCAGCGACATATCCCATTGCGGCGATGTCGGCGCCGGCCAGATGGCCAAGATCCTCAACAACATGGTGCTGTTCCAGACCGTGGCGGCGCTGTCGGAGGCGCTGGCGCTGGCCGAAAGTGCCGGCGTCGACGGCAGGACCATGTTCGACACCCTGACCACCGGTTCGGCCGACAGCTTCGCGCTGCGCAATCACGGCATGAAGGCGGTGCTGCCGGGTGTTTTTCCCGAGCGGGCATTCTCGGCGCGCTACGCGCTGAAGGATTTGACCTATGCGCTGGACCTGGCGCGCGAAGGCGGCGTCGAGCTGCCCGGCGCGGAGACGGCGCGGCGTTATCTCGAAGCGGCCATCGCGGCAGGCGATGGCGATCTCTACTGGCCGGCGATCGCCCGGCAGGTGGCAAAAAAGAAAGACAGGGAAGCAAGCCAACAGGGAGGCTGAACATGGCAGGCAAGGCGACGGACAAGGAGCGCGATCCGGCCGGCGGCGTCGCCGCGGTCGAGCGGGCGCTGACCATCGCGGCGGCGCTGGCGGAAGCCGGCGAGCCGTTGACCCTGGCGGCGCTGGCCAGGCGCACCGGCTACTACAAGAGCACGCTGCTGCGGCTGCTGGTATCGCTGGAACGCTTCGGTTATTCGGTGCGCCTGCATGACGGGCGCTACGCGCTGGGCGGCACCGCCTTCCGCATGGGCGCGGCCTACGAAAGGCTGCAGCCCCTGCGCATGCATGTCGAGCCGGTGCTGCAGGAGCTGGTGGCGCAGGGAACGGAGAGCCCGTCCTTCCACGTGCCGCACGACGCGGAAAACAGGCTGTGCCTGTTCCGCCGCGATTCGGCGCATTCGACGCTCGACCGCATCCATTCCGGCGACCTGCTGCCGCTGCACCGCGGCGCCGCCGGCCGGGTGCTGCTGGCGATGGCGGGCGAGGCGGGCGAGAGCTTCGAGGCGATCCGGCGCGATCTGCTGGCGATCTCCTACGGCGAGCGCGATCCGGTCTGCGCCGGGCTGTCCTGCCCGGTATTCGGTCCCGGCAAGACCGCGGTCGGGGCGTTGTCGGTCTCGGGACCGCGCGAGCGTTTCACCGACGACAACGTACGGCGCATGACCAGTCTGATCCTCGCCGCCGGCGCCGATATCAGCGCCGCGCTGGGCGGCGATGCCAGCGGCCTGCGCGCGCGGCTGGCGGCGCACGAGGCCAGCGCGGTGGCGCCGCTGCCGCGCCTGCGCCGCGCCTGAGGGAGGTCCGGCATGAGCGATGCGCTGCAGCCCTACGAGGTCTATGCCGTCCGCTACGCACGCCACGAGCAGCGGCGCACCAGCGAGAACTTCATCGGCGGCCACGATCCGCACGACGACCCGCCGATGCCGCTGGATTTCTTCGTCTGGGTGGTGCGCGGGCCCAACGGCACCTTCGTGGTCGATTCCGGCTTCGACGAGGCGATGGCGGCCAAACGTCAGCGCCAGATCCTGTGCCCGGTCGGCGACGGGCTGCGTCGGCTCGACATCGATCCGGCGACGGTGAGCGACGTCATCGTCACGCATCTGCATTACGACCACGCCGGCAACAACGATCTCTTCCCCAAGGCGCGCTACCATTTGCAGGACAAGGAGATGCAGTACGGCACCGGCCGTTGCATGTGCCATGCGCCGCTGCGGCACGCCTACGCCGTCGAGGACGTGACGTCGATGGTGCGCAAGGTGTTCGAGGGCAGGGTGCAGTTCCACGACGGTGCGGCCGAACTGGCGCCGGGACTTTCCGTGCATCATGTGGGCGGCCACACCATGGGCCTGCAGGTGGTGCGCGTATGGACCCGACGCGGCTGGATGGTGCTGGCGTCCGATGCCAGCCACTACTACGCCAACATGGAGCAGAGCCGGCCGTTTCCCATCGTCTACAACGTCGCCGACATGCTGGAAGGGCACCGCTTCGCGCATCGCCTGGCCAGCGCACCGGCCAACGTCATCCCGGGCCACGACCCGCTGGTGCTCGAGCGTTACGCTGCGCCGCGCGCCGGGCTCGAGGGCATCGTGGCGCGGCTCGACGCGGAGCCGCGTTTCTGACGTTGCCTTCGCCGTCGGGGCTTGGCATATAAACTAATGTTTATTAGATTTTATGCCAGGTTCCGGCGAGGTTGAGGGCGGGAAAATGTTCGATTTCAAAGAGATAGTCGCGGACGAAGCGGCATTGCGCACCGCGCTGGAAGCCGCTGACACGGTGCCGCTGGCGCTGGCCTATGTGCAACTTGGGGGCGATCCGGAAATCATCGAGCGCCTGCGTCCGCACGTGCACGGTCCGTGGGACTATTCCGAATCCATTCCGCCGGAACTGAAGGCCGAAATGCGCCGGCTTCTGGTGGCGCAGCTGCAGGACTATGCCGCGAGCGGCCGCGAATTGCCGCCGCCGCCGGCGCCGGAGCTGCTGCGCAGCATGATGGGGCTGGCGGCGGGCCAGTCGATCCCGGACGAATACGTGCCGATGATGCTGGAGGATTCCTCGGTCGCTGCTGGTGCTCCGAAGCAGGCCTGGCGCAAGCCGGCGTCGCGCGATTTTTCGGTCGCCATCGTCGGCGCCGGCATGTCGGGTATCGCCACGGCGATCAAGCTGCAGGAAGCGGGCATCCCATTCACGATCTTCGAGAAGAACGACACGGTCGGCGGCACCTGGTACGAGAACGCCTATCCCGGCTGCGGCGTCGACACGCCGAACCATTTCTATTCCTTTTCGTTCGAGCTGTTCCACGACTGGACGCATTTCTTCTCCAAGCGCGAGGCGCTGTGGCAGTATTTCGAGCGCTGCGCGGACAAGTACGATCTGCGTCGCCACATCCGCTTCAATACCGAAGTCACCGAAGCCCGCTTCGACGAGGCGCGGCAGGTCTGGATCGTCGAGGCGCGTCGGGCCGATGGCGGCACGGAAACGCTCGAGGCCAACGCCCTGGTGTCGGCTGTCGGCCAGCTGAACCGCCCCGCGGTGCCGAAGATCGCCGGCCTCGAGACTTTCAAGGGGCCGGCTTTCCATACCGGCAGGTGGGATCACTCGGTCGATCTTCGCGGGAAAAAAGTCGCCATGATCGGCACCGGCGCTTCGGGCATGCAGGTCGGCCCGACCATCGCGCCGGAGGTCGGGCAGCTCACGATCTTCCAGCGCTCGCCGCACTGGGTGGTGCCCAATCCCAACTACCACCGCTCGGTGACGGATGGGAAGAAATGGGTGCTGCAGCGCATTCCCTTCTACGTGCAGTGGTATCGCTTCCAGCTGTTCTGGGGGTTCGCCGACGGGCTCTGGCCGGCGCTGCAGAAGGATCCCTCTTGGGACAAGCCGGAGCGCTCGCTCAACGCCACCAACGAGCGCTATCGCGTCGCCATGGAGCGCCATATCAAGGCGGAGATCGGCGACGATGCCGCGCTGCTGGCCAAGGTGATCCCGCCCTATCCGCCCTACGGCAAGCGCATCCTGATCGACAATCACTGGTACCGCATGCTGAAGCGGCCCAACGTCGAACTGGTGACCGATCGCATCGATCGCGTCGAGGCCGACGGCATCGTCACACAGGACGGGCGCAAGCACCCGGCCGACATCATCGTGCTGGCGACCGGCTTCCAGGCCGGGCGCATGTTGTGGCCGATGAAGATCCTGGGCCGCGGCGGGCGGGAGCTGCGCGAGATCTGGGGCGACGACGATCCGCGGGCCTATCTCGGCATCACGGTGCCGCAGTTCCCGAATCTCTTCGTCATGTACGGCCCCAACACCAATCTCGGCCATGGCGGCAGCGCCATCTTCCATGCCGAATGCCAGGTGCGCTACGTGATGGATTGCCTGCGCCAGATGCTGGAGCGCGGTCTTGCCACGATCGAGGTCCGCAAGGACGTGCACGATTCGTACAACGAGCGCGTCGACGCCGCGCATGAGCGCATGGTGTGGACGCATGGCGGCATGAGCAACTGGTACAAGAACCGCAAGGGCCGCGTCATCGCCAATTCGCCGTGGCGGCTGGTCGATTACTGGAAGATGACGGCGCTGGCCGATCTGGGCGACTATGTGCTCGATGGCGGGCCGGAGGGCGGACGGGTCGCCGCCGAGTAGAGCCGCCGACGGGAGGACGCGCATGAATCAACTGGATTTCACCGGCAAGAGCGCGCTGGTGGTGGGCGGCTCCAGCGGCATCGGCAACGGCATCGCCCAGGCCTTTCGCGCCCATGGCGCCAAGGTCAAGGTCTGGGGCACCCGCAAGACGGCCGCCGACTATTCGAAGGACGAGGGCAGCGACATGAGTGGGCTCGATTACGCCCAGGTCGATGTCGGCGATTTCGACGCCATCAAGCGCCAGCCCGACGTCGAGAAGCTCGACGTGCTGGTGCTGTCGCAGGGCCAGGTGCTCTACAAACGCGCCGAATTCCAGATCGAGGGTTTCCAGAAAGTCATCGACGTCAATCTCAACAGCCTGATGGCCTGCGCCGCCAAGTTCCATGGTGCGCTGGCGACGGCCAAGGGCAAGCTGATCATCATCTCCTCGACGGCGGCATTCCATTCCACCAAGGGCAATCCGGCCTACAACGCCTCGAAGACCGGCGCCATGGGCCTGACCCGGACTCTGGGCGAGGCCTGGGCCGTCGACGGCATCCGGGTCAACGGCATCGCCCCCGGTCTGGTCGACACCAAGATGACCAAGGTGACGACGAGCAACCCGCAGCGCCTGCAGGGCTCGCTCGAGCGTATCCCGCTGCACCGGCTTGGGACGCCGCAGGACATGGCGGGGGTGGCGCTGTTTCTCGCCTCCGACCTGTCGGCCTATGTCGTGGGCCAGACCATCCCGGTCGATGGCGGGTTGATCCTCTGATGGCCGGACGGCTTGCAGGCAAGGTGGCGCTGATCACGGGCGCCACCAGCGGCATGGGAGCGGTGACGGCGCGTCGTTTCCTCGCCGAGGGCGCCAAGGTCGTCATTACCGGCCGCTCACGACAGCGCGGCGAGAAGCTGGCGAAGGAAATGGGTGCGCCGGCGCGTTTCGTCGCCATGGAAGCCAGCGACGAGGCCAGCATCAAGGCGGCCATCGATTTCGCCGCCGCCGAGTTCGGCGGGCTCGACTGCCTGTTCAACAATGCCGGCGCGGTCACGCACCAGGCGCGCATCGACAAGGTGACGAAGGCGGAATTCGACTACGAGACGTCGGCCCTGCTGGGCAGCGCGCTGTTCGGTATCAAGCACGCCATCCCGCATCTGAAGAAGCGCGGCGGCGGCAGCATCATCAACAACGCCTCGACCGCGGGTCATCGTACGGGTCACGGGCCGGTGCTCTACAGCATCGCCAAGGCCGGCGTGCTGCATCTGACGCGCGTGGCGGCGATGCAGCTGGCCGGCACCGGCATCCGGGTCAATTCGATTTCGCCGGGTGCGGTGGCGACGCCGATCTTCTCGGTCGGCACCGAGATGAGCAACGAGCAGGCCATGCAGTCGATGGCGATCATCGAGGCGGAGCTGGCGAAGATCGTGCCGGTAAAGCGCGCCGGAAATTCCGAGGACGTCGCCGCCGCGGCGGTCTATCTCGCCAGCGACGACAGCGCCTATGTCACGGCGCAGGATCTGGCGGTCGATGGCGGGTTGATAGCCGGCTACACGATGGAAGAGATGTTCCAGAAGTTCGGCGGTCTGCACAAGGCGCTGAGCGGGAAACTGAAGATTTAGAACACGCCGGCTTCCAGTCCGGCCGCCATCGCCAGCCCCAGTTCGCGGCACTGGCCGACGAACTCCTCGCGCCATTCGCCCTTCATGGTCAGAGGCTCCTGCACCGCACGCCAGCGCAGGCCGGTGGTGATGGTCTCGATGGCGCGGCGCGTGCCGGTGCCGTCGCTGCCGGCGCGAATCCAGGCGGCGAAGGGCAGGCCTTGCGTCTTCTCCAGGCAGGGATTGTAGATGCGGTCGAAGAAGTCCTTCAGCCCGCCGCTCATGTAGCCGAGGTTTTCCGTCGTTCCCAGAATGACGGCCGAAGCCCACAGCACGTCCTGCGCCTCGGCCTGCAGGGCGGCGACGAAGCGCAGATCGATCCCGGAAATCTCGGGCGAGCCGGCGCCCTCGATCACCGCATCGCGCAGGCGTTCGGTATTGGGCGAGGGCGCATGGGCCACGATCAGCAATTGTTTGCGCTCCGGCATGCGCCCCATACTACAGAGACAAGACCGGGAGGGAAGCCATGGACCATATCGAAACCGACAGCCCCGTCACCCTGGAGACGGTACGCCGCATCGGCGCCGCCTTCGCCGCGCGCGACGTCGAGGGCATCGTCAATTCCTTCGCGGCCGACGGCGAGTTCCGCAACGCCAAGGGGCCGGATATCTGGGGCAAGTCGTACAAGGGGCACGACGAGATCCGCGCCTTCTTCACCGCCCTGTTCGCCGGCAGCGCCGACATCAAGTGGCGGCATACGGCGGAATACGTCGTCGGCAATCGCGGCGTCACCGAATGGCATCGCACCGCGACGCTGGCCAGCGGCGAAAAGCAGGAATGGCTGGGCGTCGACATCTATACGTTTCGCGGCCAGAAGATCCTGCGCAAGGACACCTACATCAAGGTCGTCGGCTGAAGGTCTGCTTGGCCGCACCCTTCTCTTTCCTGTCATCCCGGCCGTAGCCCGAAGGGCGAAGAGCCGGGACCCATAATGTTCACTGTCAGGGGACCCGGGTCTCGCTGCGCTCGCCCGGGATGACAATTTAGGAAAGCTTGCGGCCGTCTGCTTGGGATGCAAAAATCTAACGAGCGTTAGATGAATGCCGCCTCGAGGAGTATCCATGCCCAGCCCGGCCGATTTCGGATTCAACGACGAGAAACTGCTGAAGCACCCGACGGTCTTCGCGCCGGACCTGTTCAAGGGCAAGAAGGTCCTGGTTTCCGGCGCCGGGTCGGGTCTGGGCAAGGCAACGGCGGCGCTGTTCGGGCGGTTGGGCGCCGAGTTGATCGTCTGCGGCCGCAAGCCCGAGAAGCTCGCCGAGGCGGTCGAGTTCCTCAAGCGCACCGGCGCCACGGTGCACAGCGACGTGCTCAATATCCGCGAGCCGGACAATGTCGGTCGCTTCATGGACCGGGTGTTCGGCGAGTGGGGCGGCATGGACGTGCTGATCAACAATGCCGGCGGCCAGTTCGCGCAGGCGTCGATCGACTTCACCGTCAAGGGCTGGAACGCGGTGGTCGACACCAACCTGAACGGCACCTGGTACATGATGCAGAATGCCGCCCGGCACTGGCGCGACCGCAAGGAGCCGGGCAGCATCGTCAACATCACCGCCAGCATCGCCCGCGGCCTGCCCGGCATGGCCCATTCGACCGGCGCCCGCGCCGGCGTGATTTACGCCTCCAAGACCGTTGCGGTGGAATGGGCGCCGCTCAACATTCGCGTCAATTGCCTGGGCGTCGGGGCGGTCGAGAGCAGCGGCTTCGCGCAGTACACCGAAGAGGGCCGTCGAACCTTCTCGGAAAGCAATCCGATGCGCCGTCCGGGCGATGTCTGGGACGTCGCCGAAGCCTGCGTCTATCTTTCCGCACCGTCAGGAAAATTCATCACCGGCGAATTGCTGACCATAGACGGCGGACAGCAGATGTGGGGCGATTTCTGGTCGTCGGGCCGGCCCGACTATTTCAAGATCGCCTGAGCCTTAATCGCCTGAGCTTCAGCGGCGGCGCGATCCGCCGGCCGGCGCGGCGATGCCCTCGAGCACCAGCAGGCAGGCCTGGCGGGCGATCTCTCGCACCGGCCCCTTGCGCGGATCGTGCCATTCGGTGCACCAGTTCAGCGCGCCGAAGATCAGCATGCGCATGACGCCAAGGTCGATGTCGGTGCGGATCTCGCCGGCCTTCTGCGCCTTGTCGAGCAGCTCGCGCCAGAAATCGGCATAGTCCTCGCGCAGCGGCAGTTGCCGGCGCTGCACCGATTTCGGCACCTGGCCGAAGATGCGGATATTGGCCGAAGTGTAATCGCCCTGCTGCAGCAGCATCTCCAGATGCGCCTCGATCGCCGCCTGGATGCGGTCGGCCAGCGACGCGTTGGCCGGCAGGGCGGCGGCGCGCTGGCGCACGGCATCGACCACCCGCTGCATGCCGATGCCGAACACGGCGTCGAGCAGATCTTCCTTGGAACGGAAATAGTAGTAGAGGCTGGCGGCGCGGATTTCGGCGGCGTCGGCGATGTCGTTCAAGGTGGTGGCGGCATAGCCCTTGTCGCGGAAGGTGCGAGCAGCGGCGTCGAGAATCTTCCGCCTGGTGGCGGCCGATTTCGCTGGCGCGCGGACCGCTTCGCTGGGTTCGGCAACACTGGTCTTGGGCATTGCGCCTCCATCCAATATCTAACTAATATTCGATAGAAAACATTCTGCCAACCGAATTCCAGGGAAGGAGCGCCAACAGGCGATTCGACGCGATGAACTACGAAGACATTCTCTACTCGGTCAAGGACGGGGTGGCCACGGTCACCATCAACCGGCCCAAGGTCTACAACGCTTTCCGCCCGCGCACCTGCGTCGAGATGCTGGACGCCTTCATGAAGGCCGGCTGGGACAACGACATCGGCGCCATCGTCCTGACCGGCGCCGGCGGCAAGGCTTTCTGCACCGGCGGCGACCAGTCCGATCACAGCGGCCAGTACGGCGACGGCTCGACGCGCGGCACCATCGGCATGCCGATCGAGGAATTCCAGAGCATGATCCGCGACGTACCGAAGCCGGTCATCGCCAAGGTGCGCGGCTACGCCATCGGCGGCGGCAATGTGCTGGCGACGATCTGCGACATGACCATCGCGGCAGAGAGCGCCATCTTCGGCCAGGTCGGCCCCAAGATGGGCTCGGTCGATCCCGGTTTCGGCACCGCCTATCTGGCGCGCGTGGTCGGCGAGAAGAAGGCGCGCGAGATCTGGTACATGTGCAAGCGCTACTCCGCCAAGGAAGCCAAGGAGATGGGGCTGATCAATCACTACGTGCCCGACGACCAGCTCGATGCCGAAGTCGACGCCTGGTGCGCCGAGCTGGTGCAGCGCAGCCCGACCGCCATCGCCATCGCCAAGAAGTCGTTCAACGCCGACAGCGACAACATCCGCGGCATTGGCGGGCTCGGCATGCAGGCGCTGCGGCTCTACTACCTGACCGCCGAATCGCAGGAAGGCGTCAAGGCGCTGAACGAGAAGCGCACGCCGCGCTTTCGCGAGTTCTACAAGTAGAGGCGGGCCCGATGGATTTCGCCTTCACCGAAGACCAGGAGCAGATCGGCGCCACCGCCCGTCGCTTCGCCGACGAGAAGCTGGCGCCGTTTTACCAGGCGCGCGAGAAGGAAACCTCGATCTCGCGCGATCTGATGCGCGAGATGGGCGAGCTGGGGCTGATCGGCGTCGATCTGCCGGAGGAATTCGGCGGGCTGGGCGCCGACAGCGTCACGGCCGGGCTGGTGATGGAGAACGTCGCCTCGGGCGACATGAACGTCGCCTATGTGCAGTTGCTGGGCTCCCTGATGGGCTCGATCATGTGCCGCCACGCGCCGCCGGAGCTCGCCAAGGAAGTGGTGGGCGGAATTTGCGGCGGCAGGACGCTGGTGGCGCTGGGCCTGACCGAGCCGCGCGGCGGCTCGGACGCCGGCAACCTGATCCTGAAGGCCGAACGCGACGCCAAGGGTTACGTGCTGAACGGCGAGAAGACCTCGATCTCGCTGGTCGCCCAGGCCGACGCCATCATCCTGCTGGCCCGCACCGGCAATGCCGGCGCCTCGGGGGTCACTGGCTTCTTCGTGCCGTTCAACCTGCCCGGCGTCAGCCGCACCACCTTCAACGATCTGGGATCCAAGATCATCGGCCGCGGCTCGGTGTTCTTCGATAACGTGCGCATTCCGGCCGAATACAAGATCGGCGACGAGGGCGCGGGCTTCCGCCAGGTCATGCAGGGCTTCGACTATTCGCGCGCCCTGATCGGCCTGCAGGTGCTGGCGCCGGCTTGGGAATCGCTGCAGGAGACTTGGAAATACTCGACCGAACGCAAGGCGTTCGGCAATCCGATCGCCAAGTACCAGGGCGTCACCGAGCCGCTGGCGGAAGCCGAGACCCTGCTCACCGCCTGCCGGCTGTTGTGCTACCGCACCCTGTGGTTGCGCGACAACAACAAGCCGCACACGTCGGAAGCGGCGATGTGCAAATGGTGGGTGCCGAAAACCTCATTCGAGACCATCCATCGCTGCCTGCTGACGCATGGCCACGGCGGCTGGAGCATGGACCTGCCGCACCAGCAACGGCTGCGCGACGTCATGGGGCTGCAGATCGGCGACGGCACCGAGCAGATCCAGAAGATGATCATCGCCCGCGAGCGCGTCGGTCGCGTCGCCGTGCCGTACTGAGGAGGGCAGCATGAGCGACAGCGAAGCGCCGGTTCTGGTTTCCAAGGAAGGCGCCGTCGGCATCGCCACCCTGAACCGGCCGACCAAGTTCAACTGCATCTCGCGCGAGCTGGCGCAGGGGCTGCTCGACGCCGTCCGTACGCTGGAGGCCGACAAATCGGTGCGCGTGATGCTGCTGAAGGCCAACGGCAAGCATTTCTGCACCGGCGCCGATCTCGATCAGGTCAAGGCGGCGCGCGCCACGCGCGCCGGTCTGAAGGACTGGCTGGGCGGCGGTCACGAGGCGCTCTACGCCATGGAGGCTTCGCGCCTGCCGGTGATCGGCGTCGTGCATGGGCTGGCGCTGGCCGGCGGTCTGGAACTGGCCATGGCCTGCGACGTACTGTTCGCCGGCAAGAGCGCCAAGCTGGGCGACCAGCATGCCCAGTATGGGCTGATCCCCGGCTGGGGCGGTACGCAGCGCCTGCCGCGTCTGGTCGGCCTGCGGCGGGCCCTGGACCTGATGTATTCGGGCCGCTGGCTGTCGTCGGAAGAGGCGATGGACTGGGGCCTGGTCAATGCCGTTTACGAGGACGGCGAGCTGCAGGACAAGGCGATGGGATATGCGAGCCAGCTCGCCAAGCGCAATCCCGAAGGCATCGCCGCCATGAAGTCGCTGAGCCGGCAGGGCCTGGACGGCACCTTGCGGGCCGGCGTCGCGGCGGAACTCGAATCGGTCGCCGACGGGCTGCGCTCGCCCAATGTCGAGGAGGGCCTGGCGGCCTTCGCCGAGCGGCGCGAACCGGTCTTCAAATAGCACCGATTTGACGTGTACCCTGTGCCAAACGGCACAGGGGAAACGCCATGGCTTCAGGAAAAATTGCGATCGTCACGGGCGCCGGCACGGGCATCGGCCGCGCCGTGGCGCTGGCTCTGCTCAAGGCCGGCTACAGCGTCACGCTCACCGGCCGCCGGCGCGAGCCGCTGGAGGCCACGGCCGCCATGGCCAAGGGCAGGACGCTGATCGTGCCGGGCGACGTCGGCAAGCCCGACGAGGTGAAGAGGATTTTCGCGGAGACGAAGAAGATGTTCGGCCGGCTCGACCTGCTGTTCAACAATGCCGGCATGGGCGCGCCGCCGATCAATCTGGAGGACCTTACCTACGAGCAGTGGAAGGCGGTGGTCGACGCCAACCTGACCGGCGTCTTCCTGTGCACGCAGGAGGCCTTCCGAATCATGAAGGAGCAGAGCCCGCGCGGCGGCCGCATCGTCAACAACGGCTCGATCTCGGCCCATGCGCCGAGGCCGAATTCTGCCCCCTACACCGCCACCAAGCACGCCGTTACGGGGCTTACGAAATCGACCTCGCTGGACGGGCGCAAATACGACATCGCCTGCGGCCAGATCGATATCGGCAACGCCGCCACCGAGATGACCGAACGCATGAAGGCCGGCATCATGCAGGCCAATGGCAGCATCGCCGTCGAACCGCTGATGGACGTCAACGACGTCGCCTCGGCGGTGGTCTACATGGACAGCCTGTCGCTCGATTCCAACGTGCAGTTCATGACCATCATGGCGACCAAGATGCCGTTCGTCGGCCGCGGCTGAGCCCCTTTCGTCGCGTCGCACCGACGGGAAGGCCTTTCGACCGGCATCCGGGAACCGTCTGCGTCCGCCGGCGTTCACCTGCACGCACCGCCCGATATCGGCGCCGGTCAGGCACTGGCCTGTTCCCGCGATCCCCGCCGATATCCGACGGCGCCGTGCCGGCGTCAGACGGCACGTTCATCCGAAAGGACGCTCCGTCATGCTCGGCACCATTCTGCTCATCGTTCTCATTCTGCTGCTGCTCGGCGCGCTGCCGGCCTGGCCCTATAGCCGCAGCTGGGGCTACGGCCCCTCGGGCGTGACGCTGGTCATCGTCGTCATTCTGGTCGTGCTGCTGCTGACGGGGCGCGTCTAGCGCAGGAGGAGGGTTGCCATGGCTCGTGGCGACAAATCGGCCTACACCGGAAAGCAGAAGCGCAAAGCCGAACACATCGAGGAAGGCTACGAAAAGCGCGGCGTCTCGAAGAAAGAGGCCGAACGCCGCGCCTGGGCCACCGTCAACAAGGAGAGCGGCGGCGGCAAGAAGAGCGGCTCGGGGCGCGGCACCAAGGACAACAAGAGCGCCTCGAAGAAAGGCGGCCGGATCGGCGGCAAGGCCAGCGCCGCCCGGTCCAAGGCGGCGAAATCGGCTTCGGCGAAGAAAGCCGCCGCCACGCGCAAGCGCCGCGGGCACTAGTGGTTGTAAAAGTCATATTGATGGATTCGTGACTTCTGTGCAGGCTACTCAGAGCCTGTGCTCGAAGGAACCAATGCCGTGCCCCGTGGTTACACGCCTGAAGAAAAACTGGCACGTCGGCTGCCACAAGTACCAACATCCTTGTATTTGCGATTACTCGGAGTTGTACCGAGTACAGATCAAAGCTGGGGCGGGATAATCCAATACTTTCCTTGCGACGTTGTAATGCGAGACGGCACGACATGTGATCGCGTGTACTTGGTGAACGCGCGTCAATGGTTGATACAATGGGGGCCTCTTCCAAATGAGCCTCTCGGCGAACATGTCGTAGACGTTCGGGATATCGTCGATATTTGTGAAAGTGCATATCGATTGCCGCCACGTTTTGCCAATAAGCTCTATGCCGCCGGCGAAACGGGGATGGGGTACAATATTTTCACCGTTCGCTTCAACGATGGCACCAGCATCGGCTGCAGCGGCGGAAATATGGTCGATTTCATCCAGTATCCCCCTGGAAAGACAGCTCAGGATGTTGTGGATGTAATCCCTTTCGTTCGAACCGGACCTATTCCTTCCAACTTCAAACTGCGGCCTGAATATTTCTGGTGCCCATTTGAGGTTATCGCATCAGAGAAGTGATTGGAATTGACGGTCGCCCTGCGAAAGGGAATGGCATTGTGGCTTGATCGCCCCTGATACCGTCTGATTGAGTGGGATGCAGGCCGCGCATCGCTTCGGCCATTTCGGAGGAGACATGGCCGAACCGCAGAATTCCCCGCGCGTGGATCTCACCCGCCTGCAGCATCTGTCGCGCGCCTACTGGCAGAGCGGCGCGCTGTTCGCGGCCATCGAGCTCGATATCTTCACGGCGATTTCCCAGGGCGCCGATACGGTGGCGGCCGTCGCCAGGGCGAGGCAGCTCAGCGAGCGCCAGGCCGGCCGGCTGATCACCGTGCTGACGGCGATGGAGCTGCTCGAAAAGGAGGGTGAGCGCTATCGCAACGCAGCCGACGTCGAGCGCTTCCTGGTGAGCACGCAGGAGCGCTTCGCCGGTCCCTGGATGCTGTTCACCAAGCCGCACTGGAACGAATGGGGCCGCCTCAGCGAGCATCTGAAAAGCCGGGACGAGGCGCAGCTCGGTCTCTACGAGAATTTCACCGTCGAAGACGCGCGCAAGTACCACGAGGCGACCTACTCGATCGGCACCGGTTCGGCCCGCCACTTCGCCCGTACCGTCGATCTCAAGGGTCGCAAGCATCTGCTCGATCTCGGCGGCGGTTCTGGCGCCTACAGCATCATGGCGACCAAGGCTTTTCCCGGTCTCAAGGCCACCGTATTCGACCTGCCGCCGGTGGCCGTCGTGGCGCGCGAGTTCATCGCCAAGAACGGCGCCGCCGATAGGGTCAATGCCGTCGGTGGCGATTTCACCCGCGACGAGTTTCCCCAGGGCGTCGATGTCGTGCTGATGGCATCGAACCTGCCGCAATATTCCGCCGAACTGATCCAGCTCGTGGTCAGCAAGGCCTTTGTAGCTCTTGCGCCGGGCGGCGAAATGCATCTGGTCGGCGAGGCGCTGAACGACGAGCGCACCGGCCCGCTCGACCCCGCCATCTGGGCGCTCAACGAGGCGATCTGGAACAGCACCGGCGAGGCGCATTCCGAAGCCGACTGCCGCGAATTCTTCCGCAAGGCGGGCTTCGTCGACGTCAAGTCAGAGCCCTTCATTCCCGGCGTGCTCAGCCGCATCTTTGGCCGCAAGCCGGCATAGGAGCTGCAATGGTCGACTACCGATCCGTATTCCGTCCCGGCCTGTTCGAGGGCCAGACCCTGATCGTCACCGGTGGCGGCAGCGGCATCGGCCGTTGCATCGCCCACGAGTTGCGATCGCTGGGTGCGCGGCTGGCGCTGATCGGGCGCAATCGCGAGAAGCTCGAGGCTGTGCAAGCCGAGCTCGGCGGCGGCGACGACGTCTTCATCCATAGCTGCGATCTGCGCCAGGAACAGCCGGTGAAGGACATGGTCGCGGCGGTGCTTGGCTGGGGCGGCAGGATCGACGGGCTGGTCAACAACGCGGGCGGCCAGTTTCCCTCGAAGCTGCGCGACATCAGCCTCAACGGCTGGAACGCCGTCGTCGCCAACAACATGACGGCGACGTTCCTCGTTTCGCGCGAGGTGTTCGTGCAATGGATGGAGAAGAATGGTGGCTCGATCGTCAGCATCGGCGCCGACTGGCCGCTCGGCATGCCGGGCATGGGCCATAACGGCGCCGCCCGCGCCGGCCAGGAGAACTTCACCATCACCGCGTCGATCGAATGGGCGGCGTCGGGCGTGCGCCTCAATCAGGTGATCCCGGGCTTCATCGCCTCGTCCGGCTTCGACAAATATCCCGAAAGCGCGCACGAGACGCTGCGCAACGTGGTAACGCGCGTGCCGCTCAAGCGCCATGGCACTGAATCGGAGATCGCCGCCGCCGTCGCCTTCCTGCTGTCGGAAGCGGCCGCCTACATCACCGGCGCTTTCATCCGCGTCGATGGCGGCGTGCACAACAACAACCGCTCGACCTTCTTCGAAGTGCCCGACCACCAGAACAGCAAGCCCTATATCGGCCTTGCCAACTACCGCAAGCCGAGGGTGCTGGGCGGCTAGTCGTTCGGCGCTTCAGCGCGGCGCGGCGGCAAGCCCCTTGTAGAGAATGGGGCCGGTCGGTCGCCCGGTCGGCGATCCGGTCTCAGGCTCCAGGGTGATTTCGTAGAGCTGCTGCGGCCGCGGCACCGGCTGCCCGTCGACGGTCAGCACGGCGCGGCGGGCGCTGTCGAGCAGGCCCAGCGGCACCGGCCCGCGCTCGCGGTCCCATAGCGTCCAGACTTGCAGCGCCCGCCCCGGCGGCACGGGAATGTCGGTGAGCGGCACCAGCCGGATGCTGCCGTCGGCATAGGCTTCGACGATGGCGCCCGGCGTCGAATCCTGCGCTTCCAGAACGGCGATGACGACGGGCGTCGGTGTCGGCCGACCCGACAGCACGACCAGACCGATGGCGAGTACGAGGCAGGCGGCGGCGCTCGCGAGGCCGCTCAGGCGCCAGAAACGCAGGCTGTTCCACAATCCGGCTCGCTGGAGCAGATCAGGACGCGCCTGCGGCTGCAGGGCGTCGACCGCGGTTTCGATACGATGCCAAAGCTGCGGCGAGGGCGGCATCGGGTCGGCCGTCATGTCGAGTTCGGTCAGTCGTTCCTGCCAATCGTCCACGGCGGCGCGAAAATCGCCGTCGGTCGGAAGACGCCGCTCCGCCGCCTCGCGGTCCTGCGCCTCTAGCACGCCCAGAACGTACTCGCCGGCCAGCGCCCGGCTGTCGTTGTCGAGCGCGCTCATGCCAGGCACTCGCGCAGCGCCAGCAAACCGCGCCGGATCCATGCCTTTACCGTGCCAAGCGGCACGCGCAGCCGGCCGGCGATCTCGCCGTGGCTGAAACCGCCGACATAGGCCAGCATCAGGCTGTTGCGCCGATTGTCGTCCAGCCTCTCCAGACAGCGCCGCAGCGCCGACGCGTCGGCCATGCGTCCCAGCACGTCGGTCGCGTCGGCTGCCCGCGCATCGAGTTCGTCCGCGCCGTCCTCGACCAGGATTTCGCGACGACCGTCGCGCACGGCGTTGAGCGCCAGGTTGCGCACGATGGCGTAGATCCAGCTGCGCGGCGAACCGCGCGCGGGGTCGAAGGCGGCAGCACTGCGCCAGATGCGGACGAACGCCTCCTGCACGATTTCTTCCGCCAGATCGCGTCGGCGCAAAATGCGATGGGCGATGGCCAGCATGCGGCCGGCCTCGTTGTCGAACAGGACCCGCAACGCCAGCCTGTCGCCGCCGGCGCACCGCGCCAGCGCCGCCGCCGTTTCGGCGGCTTGCGTGTCCTCGCGCGTTTCCGACCGGTCCACGATCCTCAATCCCGCCCTGTTCGGCTGTGCCGGCTGCACCCTAGCCCCTTCCGCTTCTGCGCGCGACAGCGCGCTGATCATCGATCTGATACCCGCGACCACCGCAATCGGATGCACGAGGGGACAAAAATATTCCGACCCCGCGATCGCATCCGTTCGACGGGGGCCCGGGTTCCATTCCGTGGACGGCGGACCAAAGCCTGCCGTTCGGAGATGGACCAACAAGGAAGGAATTTCCCATGACGAGTTTCCGCAGCAGCATGGCCGTCGCGGCCCTTGCGGTGATCGCTTCCGGCGCCATCGCGGCGCCGGCGTCGGCCGCCAGTTTCGTCGGGCTGGTCGGCGGCAAGACCCTGGTGATGTTCGACAGCGACAGCCGCAAGGTGATGAAAACCATGCCCGTCACCGGCGTGTCGAGCCTGCTGGGTATCGATGTGCGGCCGGCCGATGGCTGGCTCTACGGCGTGGCGCCCGACGGCACCGTCGTTACCATCGACACCGCCACGGGCAAGGCGACCGAGAAATCGAAACTGAAGGCCATGCTGGCGCCCGGCGTGGTGGCGACCGTCGATTTCAATCCGGCCGCCGATCGGTTGCGCGTCATGGGCAGCGACGGCTCCAATCTGCGCGCCAACGTCGACGATGGCGCCGTGGTGACCGATGGTGCGCTGGCCTTCGCAGCCACGGACATGCACAAGGGCGAGCAGAGCAACATCGTCGCCGGCGCCTATACCAACTCCTACAAGGGCACCAAGGCGACCGCCCTCTACGACATCGACGCCACGATCGGCGGTCTGATCAAGCAGGCGCCGCCCAATGACGGCATCCTCAACGCCGTCGGCAAACTCGGTCCCAAGGTCGCGGGTCCGGTGGCTTTCGATATCGAATCCGACGGCAAGGACGGCAACGTCGCCTGGCTGGTGCATGGCGGTACCTTGCACACCGTCGATCTGACGACCGGCAAGGCGACGCCTGTCGGGGCGATCTCCGGTGCCGGCGGTGCCATCTCCGACATCGCCGTCCTGCCGGCGAAGTGATCGCTCGGCCGGCGGGAGAGGGGCGGCATTGCGCCGCCCCTCGCAGCCGACGTCTCGAACGCCTGCATTCTGCAGGCATCGAGGTTCTGGCGTGAGGTCGTGGCTGGGCTAGAATTCCCGCCATGAGCCAGGAAACGACCATCATCACCCGCGGCGTACTGCGCCTGCTGCGTCATCGCGGCATCATGGCGACGGTGGAAGTGGCGCTGCCCAGCGGCCGGCGCGCCGACGTCTTCGGTGTCGACGCCGCCGGCATCATCACGCTGATCGAGATCAAGACGTCGCTGACCGATCTGCAGCGGGACGGCAAGTGGCCGGAATACGCGCCGCATTGCGACCTGTTCTATTTCGCTGTGCCGGGCGACTTTCCCATGGAGCATCTGCCGGCCGAGACTGGCCTGATCGTCGCCGACCGCTATGGCGGCGAGATCGTGCGCGAGGCCACGCGCACTGGCATGGCGGCCGCCACGCGCAAGAGCCTTACGGTGCATTTCGCGCGCCTGTGCGCGCTGCGCCTGGCGCGCGCCCACGATCCCGAATTCGACGCCTGATCGCGCCTTGATTTCGCCGCCGGCGGCTGCGATAGCTGACGCATGATCGGATGGCTCAAGAATTTCCTGGCGGCCGAAACCGGCGCCTCCTCGCATGCCAAAGTGCACGAGAGCGACCGCATCCATGCGGCGGCCGCCCTGATGGTCGAAACGGCGGCGCGCGACGGCGAGTTCTCGCCCGGCGAGCGCGCCACCATCGAGCGGCTGCTACAATCGCATTTCACGCTCGACGCGGCATCGGCCGCCGCCATGGTCGACGAGGTGCTGGCGCTGCACGAGGACGCCAGCGACGTCTTCCGTTTCACCAGCGCGCTCAACAAGCGCTTCTCGCCGGAGGAACGGCTGGAGATCGTCGAATTGCTGTGGGAAGTCGTCTATGCCGACGGCGAGGCGCATCACTACGAAACCAGCCTGATGCGCCGGCTGGCCGGGCTGCTCTATCTCGAGGACGGCGATGTCGGTGCCGCGCGCAAGCGCGTGCTGGCGCGCCAGCAGCGTTGACGCTTCAGAGCAGGCCGCCGATCGTCGCCACGGTCGCCGCCAGCCACAGCAGCGCCAGTCCCGCGATCCATGGATCGCCGGTCAAGTCGCGTGCCGGGTTCTCGCCCTTGGCACAAAAGAACACCAGCCAAACGTAACGCCCCAGGACTGCCAGCGCCGGCGGCGCCGTCAGCCACAGATGCGGCGCGGCGTGCCAGGCTACCGACTGACGATCGAGCGTGAATCCGACGTAAAGGCCGCCGGCGCAGATCGCCGTGGCCAGCGTTAGCACGTTCAGCAGCGGCAGGCTGTAGGCCTGCAGCGACTGGCGGCTTTGGCCGTCATGGTTGGCGAACTCCGCCCGTCGCTTGGCAAAGCCGAGGAACAGCGCCAGCGCAAGCGTCGTCGCCAGCAGCCATTGCGACGGCGGAATGCCGACGCCGGTGGTTCCGGCCAGCACGCGCAGCATGAACCCCGCGGCGATGGTCGCGACGTCGAGGAAGGGGATGCGGCGGAGCGCCAGCGTATAGGCGGCGTTCAGAGCCAGATAGGCGCCGACGATCAGCATTGCCGTCAGGCCGATGGCGGCCGCCATGGCGAGCGCCAGTGCGGCCAACGTGCCGGCAAAAGCGATCGCGCCGGCGGGCGCGATCTCGCCACGGGCGACTGGACGTTCCTTCTTGCTTGGATGCAGCCGGTCGGCGTCGGCGTCGGCTACGTCGTTGGCCGCATAGACGGCGGAAGCGGCGAGGCAGAACGCGCCGGTCGCCAGCACCACGTCGCCGACCAGGTCGATATCGGCCCAGGCCTCGCCGAAAAGCAGTCCCAGCGGCACAAAACCGTTCTTGAGCCAGTCGACGGGACGGGCGAGGCGCAGGTAGGGCCGCAGCGGCATCGCCGCAAGATAGACGGCGATACCCGTTGCGTCACGCCACTTGTGGCGTCCCTAGCTGCCCGCCACCCGGCGCGTATGGCCTTTCCAGTACGGCTCGCGCAGCTCCTTGCGCTTGATCTTGCCGACCGGGGTCTTGGGCAGCGGCTCGGTGCGCAGTTCGACCGCCAGCGGCTTCTTGTAGGAGCCGAGCTTCTCCGCGCATAGGCGGATGATCTCGTCCTCGCTCACCGGGACCTTGGAATCGACCGTGCAAACCGCATGCGGCGCCTCGCCCCATTTCTCGTGCGGCACGCCGAACACCGCGCACTCGACCACCGCCGGATGGTCGGCGATGGCGTTCTCCAGCTCGGCCGGGTAGATGTTGAAGCCGCCCGAGACGATCATGTCGTTGGCGCGGTCCAGCATGTAGAGATAGCCGTTGGCGTCGAGCATGCCGACGTCGCCGGTCAGCACCCAGCCGTCGATCATGCGTTCGGCCGTCGCCTGCGGATCCTCCCAGAACCCGCTCATCTGCCCGTCCGTGCGGGCGACGATCTGGCCGGGCTCGCCGGGCTGCACCGGCTTGTTGTCCTCGTCCCAGATCTGCAGCTCGGCGAAGGGCAGCGGCATGCCGCAGGCGCGCAGCGGGTTGGAGCCGGGCACGTCCTTGGCGAACCATTGCGCCGGCCCCATGATCGCCACCGGCAGCACCTCGGTCTGGCCATAGCCTTGGTACATGGCGTTGCCGAACACCTCGTAGCCCTTCAGTGCGGTGTCATCGGCGATCGGCGCGGCGGTGATCAGAAGGCATTTCAGCCTGGAGAAATCGCGCTCGCGCATGCCCGGTACGCGCAGCACCGCGTTCAGCATGGTCGGCACCATGAACATGTAACCGATGCCTTCCTTCTCCATCAGGTCGACGACGGCCGCGGGATCGAACCTGTCGATCATCACGTTGCAGGCGCCACCCATCCAGATCGGCGTGAAGAGATAGCCCGAGCCGTGGCTGATCGGACCCAGATGCAGGCAGGAATCGCCGGGCTCGACCGGCGGGTAGAGGTAGAACCAGTCGCGCGCGGCCGCGAGCCATGAGCGATGCGTGTAGGCCACGCCCTTGGAACGCCCCGTCGTGCCGCCGGTATGGCGGATGATGTAGATGTCGTCCTCGCGCACCTCGACGTCCGGATCGACGTTCGACTGCGCCGCCAGCCAGCCTTCGTAGCCCTCGTCGCGCACCAGAATATGGGTCAGATGCGGCAATTCCTTGCTGAAGCCCTCCACCTCGTGCGCGTAGTTGGCCCCGACCACCAGCACCTTGCAGTCGGTATGGCCCAGCATGTGCAGATGCGCTTCGCGGCTGTTGCGCGGATAGAGCGGCACCCGCACGACGTTGGCGATGGCGGCGCCGACGAAGATGTCGGCCGCTTCCAGCGAATTGTCCTCGAGTACGCCAACCCGGTCGCCCGGCTTCATGCCCAGAGCGATAAGCCCGTTGGCCATGCGCACGCCGCGCTCCCAGGCCTGGGCGAAGGTCAGCCGTCGCGCGCCATGCACGATCGCTTCCTTGCCGGCGTAGAATTGCGCCGACCGGCGCATCACGCTCCGCACGTCCATGGTCTTCCTCCCTACGCTTACCGGTTTTCCGTTTGAGCCCGAGTTTCGGGGTGGGGGAGGCGCTGTCAAGCGTTCCGGTTCGCTTGCCGGAACGTGGCGACAAAGGCTTTGACGCTGGGGTCCGCCTGCCCCACGCTGGCCGGCAATGAAAGCGGAGGAGTTGGCATGGCCGGCGCGTTGCAGGGCTTGCGTATCGTTGACCTGACCGCCGTCGTCCTCGGTCCCTACGCGATGCAGCTATTGGGGGATCAGGGGGCGGATATCGTCAAGGTCGAGCCGCCCGAGGGCGAGACGCTGCGCCATATCGGCCAGTCCCGGGTCAACACCGGCATGGGGCCGCTGCACCTCACGGTCAATCGTTCCAAGCGCTCGCTGGCGCTCGATCTCAAGCGGCCCGAGGGGCTTGCGGCGCTGCAGCGGATCATCGCCAGGGCCGATGCCTTCGTCCACGCCATGCGGCCGCAGGCCATGGCCAAGCTGGGCCTCGACTACGAGAGCGTCAGGAAGGTCAATCCCAACATCGTCTATGTCGGCGCCTACGGCTACCGCGCCGACGGGCCCTATGGCGACAGGCCGGCCTATGACGACGTCATCCAGGCCATGTCGGGCGTCGCGGCGTTGAACGCCATGCATGACGGCATCCCCAAATACGCGCCGACCATCATCGCCGACAAAACCGTGGGACTGACCCTGGCCTATGCGGTGCTGGCGGCGCTGATCCACAAGCTGCGCACCGGCGAGGGACAGCAGGTCGAAGTACCGATGTTCGAGACCATGGCGCAGTACCTGCTGGTCGAGCATCTGTTCCAGCGCACCTTCGATCCCGAGCACGGCAAGCCCGGCTACAACCGCATGATGGCGCCGGGGCGCAAGCCCTATCGCAGCAAGGATGGCTGGGTGTCGATCCTGCCCTACACCAACCGTCACTTCGCCGATTATTTCCGCATCGCCGGCCGTGCCGATCTGGCGGTCGATCCGCGCTTCACCACGGTGGTGGCGCGCAGCGTCAACATCGCCGAGCTCTACGATCTCATTTCCGAGATCGCGGCCAGCAAGACGACGGCCGAGTGGCTCGAGCTGCTGATGCAGGCGCAGATTCCCTGCGCGCCGATCAACACGCTGGAGGATTTGTTCGCCGACCCGCACCTGACCGCGGGCGACCTGTTCGCGATCATGGACCATCCCAGCGAAGGGCCGATCCAGGTCGTCAATCCGCCGGTGCGCTTCTCGAAGAGCCCCAGCGCCATCACCCGGCCGGCGCCGCTGATCGGCGAGCACAGCCGCGAGGTGCTGCGCGAGGCCGGGCTGGAAGAGGCGGAAATCGAGGCGCTGATCGCAGGCGGTATCGTCGTCGAACCGAACGAGAAGACAAAAGAGGAAGTGATATGAAAACCGTAGGTCTGGGTTTCTTCTGGCAGGACATCAAGGTCGGCGAGCGCTACCGCACGATCGGCCGCACCATCTTCGAGGCCGACCTGGCGGCCTTCATCGCCGTCACCGGCATGACGGAAGTGCTGTTCAACAACATCGAGTTCCTGAACAGAGAATCGGCCATCAAAGGTGGCCGGCCGGTGCCGGGGGCGCTGGTCTATTCCTTCGCCGAAGGCCTGCTTGTACAGTCCACCATGCAGGGCACGGGCCTGGCCTTCCTCGGCTGCAATCTCGACGTCAAGGGGCCGACTTTCATCGGCGACACCATCCACGTCGAGTTCGAAATCACCGAACTGCGCCAGACCTCGAAGGGAAATCGCGCCATCGTGCGCACGCGCAACGAGGTCAAGAACCAGCGCGGCGAGACCGTGCTGCTTTACGATCCCAAGCGCATGATGAAGGGCCGCGACTAGGCGGCGTCACGTAGTGGCAGAAGGCGCTACGCGCCTTCGCGGCCGGTATCTTCCGGCCTGCCGTCCTCCTCGCCGTAGCGGGCGCCTTCGTGACCGGGCGTGGTGCGCTTGTCATCCTTCGGCTTGCGCGGATGGCGGCGCGTGTCTTCCTGGGTTTCCGGCGGCTTCTCGACCGGCTTCCTTCCGTTTGCCATTGCAGCGTCCTTTCCTTCTAGCGGCTCTCGTCCGTGTCGCCCGCGCCGGCATTCCTGCGCCGCCGCTCGAGCCGCGCCTCGATCATGCCAAGCAGGGTCACCACGACGAAGATCGCCACGGTCAGCATGATGGCGATGGCGAACAATCCGCCGCCGCAGGCCAGCCCGATGGCGCCGGCCATCCACATGCCGGCGCCGGTCGTCACCCCGCGCACCTTGCGCGCCGACTGGATAATGGTGCCGGCGCCGAGAAAGGCGACGCCGGCAACCACGGCCTCGACGGCGCGGATCGGGTCGGCGTTGTCGTTGCCCTGCGCGATCAGCCGGGCGTGGAAATCGAAGCTGATCAGGGTGAAGCTGGCGGCCGCGAGGCTGACCAGCATGTGAGTGCGCAACCCGGCCGGCTTGTCGCGCAATTCGCGATCGATGCCGACCACCATGCCGCACAGCAGCGCCAGTCCCAGCCGCAGCGCTGCGTCAGCGAAATCGAGGCCGGCCAGCTTTTCGTCGAACCAGATTGCTTCCATGAGTTGCGCCGCGCGTCCCGCTCGTTGCCAGGCCGTTGTCGGAAACGGCTGTAGCGCATGCAGGTTCCGCGCGGCACCATGGGACCAGGGAAAGCTGGAGGAAACGCATGACGAAAACGCATCGCGACAGCCAGCCGGCGGCGACCGTGCTGCTCGGGGCGCGCGTGCGCGATTGCCGCGGCGGCCTCGCCACGCACGAGGCGCTGGCCTTCGCCGACGGACGCATTCTAGGCCTCGGGTCGGCGTCGGAGATGCGCGGTCTGGCCGGCAAGGGCGCGCAGGAAATCGACCTGCGCGGCGCCACGCTTATGCCTGGCCTGGTCGACACCCATCCGCACATGCTGCACTTCGCCGCCCGCTCGGGAATGCTGGTCGATCTGTCGGATGCGCGCGATCACGACGATATCGTCGCCCGCATCGCCGAGCGCGCCGCCGTCACGCCGAAGGGCGACTGGATCATGACGACGCCGGTCGGCGAGCCGTTCTACTTCATCCGGCGCTCGTTCCGCGACCTGCCGGAGCGCCGTCTGCCCGATCGCCACGTGCTCGACCGCGCCACGAAGGACCATCCGGTATTCCTGTCGGCCTACGGGCCGGTGACGCCCAATGTCTGCGCCTTCAATTCGATGGGGCTGCGCAAGGTCGGCATCACCAGCTTCATTCCCGACACGGTCTGTCGGGTCGGCATCGACAAGGATGACGCCGGCCAGCCGACCGGCATCCTGCGCGGGCCAGTGAACAACTACTACACCTTCGATCCGTTCTGGACCCAGATCCTGCTCAAGCTGCCGACCGCGGTCGGCGTCGACCTCGAAGCGACGACGATCAGGGCGATGGCGGCGTACAACCGGCTGGGCGTCACCACCGCCTACGAAGGGCACAACATGGTGCTGCCGCATATCGACGCCTATCGCCGCCTGCGGGCGAAGGATGCGATGACGGTGCGGGTGGCGGCGGCGCTGGAGATCGAGCCGACGGCGTTCCCGCCCTTCGAGCCGCTGTCGATGGACCAGTTCCGCGCCAATCTCGATCTGGCCCGTTCGCTGACCTCGACGGACGACGATGTGCTGCGCATCGAGGGCGCCACGCTGGCGACCGGCGGCCCCTGCTGGCCGGGCTTCCTGCGCCTGCACGAGGACTATCTCGACCCCTGGGGCGAGAAGACGCGTGGCCTGACCTTCGTGTCGATCGACAAGCAGGACGAGTTCATCCGCTACTGCGCCGATCACGGCATGCGCGCCAATTACCTCGCCGGCGGCCACCGCGATCACGACGATTTCCTCGATTCCTGCGAGCGCCTGCAGGGCAGCCACGCCATCGCCGGCAAGGACTGGCTGATCCAGCATTCGATTCTCACCACCGAGCTGCAGGCGCGTCGCTACAAGGCGCTGGGCTGCGACGTCACCACCTCGATGAGTTTCTCGTGGGGCAAGGGCGATCTCTACCGGCAGCGCATCGGCGACTGGGTTCTGAAGGATCTCGTGCCTCTGAAGCGGCTGCTCGATGCCGGGCTGACGGTGGGATGCGGCACCGACTGGGGCCCGAAGAACCTGTTCGAGCATATCCGCTTCGCCCAGACGCACGAATTCTGCGGCAGCGGCCATCGCAACGACACGCCGGACCACAAGGTCAGCCGGCTGGAAGCGATCATGATGTGGACGCGGGACGCGGCGAAAGTGATGCGCTGGAACGGCATCGGCACGCTGGCGCGCGGCCATCATGCCGATCTCATCGCGCTCGATCGCGATCCGTTCGACTGTTCCCTCGACGAGCTGGCCGGCACGCAGGTACTGCGCACCTGGTTCTCAGGCGAGGTCGTGCACGACGGTGGAGCGCTGTGAACGGCGCTAGGCGATTTCGTCGAGGAACGCCGTCACCGCCTCGGTGAAGACGTCGTTGGCGTCGCCCGCCACCATGTGGCCGGCGCGGGCGATGTCGGCGAAGCGGGCGGTGGGCTGCAGTTCGAGGAACTTGCGCACCGAGTCCTCGCTGATGACGTCGCTCATGCGCCCGCGCACCAGCAGCATCGGGCAGGTGATGTTCTTCACCGCCGCCGCCAGCCGGTCGGGCTTGCGCGCGCCGTCGATCTTGCGATCGCCGCTGACGAATTGCGGATCCCAGTGCCAGCGCCAGCGCCCGTCCTCGCGCTTGCGCAGGTTCTTCTCCAGGCCTTTCAGATCGGTCGGCCGCGGCCGCTCGGGCAGGTAGGCGGCGACCGCGTCGGCCGCTTCGTCGAGCGTGGCGAAGCCGGCCTCGAGCTTGTCGCGCATGAAAGCCAGGACGCGATCGGAGCCGCGCTCCTCGATATGCGGGGCGATGTCGACCAGCACGATGCCGGCATAGTCGGCGCGCGGGCTCTCGCCGCCCGACAGCATGGCCGACAGCCCGCCCAGCGAGGCGCCGACCATCACCGGCCGGCCGAGCTGCCGCGCCACCAGCCGGACGTCGTCGGCGAAGCGGTCGAGCAGATAGTCGCCGCCCGGCGACCAGTCGCTGTCGCCATGGCCGCGCAGGTCGAGCGAGACGGCGTAGCAGCCGTGCTCGGCCAGCGCCTTGGCGGTGCCGCCCCAGGCGTGACGCGTCTGCCCGCCGCCATGGGCCAGCAGCACCGGCCGGTTGATCGGATCGCCATAGGCGTCCGCGACCAGGTTTAGGCCGTCATGCGACGTGAAATTCAGGCGTTTGGGGGCGGTATCGGCGGAAGGAGCCGGGCGGGCGCTGATGTTGGCGGTCATGGGTACCACGAAACTGAACGGTTGTTCATTAGGTGGTATCAGACGGCAACCGGCCTGCCAAGGGGGCGCATGCGCAGAGCACGTCTGCGCCACCGGCTGCAAAAGGGATTTGTCGGGCGGTCAGGCGACCTTCTGGCCGATCCGGCGCCGGCCCTTGTTGATCTCGCGCAGCATCTCGATGCCCTCGGCGGCAACGGCGTCGCCGATCATGAAATCGCCGTCCTTGGCGAAGCCTTCGAGATTGACCCAGCCGGCATAGACGTGGGCGGTGCGGTCGGTGATGATGCCGGCCTTCCACAGGGTGCGCGCCAGCACGTTGAAGATGTTGCCGGCTTCGCGCGTGTCGTTGCGGCGGTTGTCGTCGCCATAGACTTCGCGCACCGCGTCGCGCACCCATTCCCATTCCAGCCCGAACTGCTCGTAGATGACCCGGCGCTGGCGGATATTGGTCAGGTTGAACAGCAGGGTCTCGAAGCACTGCGCCGCCCAGTCCTCGACGATCTCGTGCTCGTGCGGCGACAGGCGCGGCACGGTGCGGTCGGCCCAGATCTTGCCGAACTTGTGGTGGAAGGCCTCGTCGGTCATGACGAGCTGCACCATGCGCTTGAGCAGCGGATCGCGCGTGTGGGCGTGGGTGTGCGCGAAGGCGCCCATCGCCAGCCCTTCGATCAGCATCTGCATGCCGACCAGCTTCTTGTAGACGACCGGCGTCAGCACCAGCTCGTTGATCAAATCGCCCAGCGCCTCGCCGACCGGATAGGGCTTGCCCCAGCGCAGCTTGACGTAGCGGCCGAAGGCGGCGACGTGGCGCGCTTCCTCGCGCGCCTGGTTGGCGGCGTATTCCTGTGCGCCGGGATCGTAGAGGATGTCGCACAGGCTGGCCGAGAGCGACAGCGCGCCCTGCTCGCCGTGCAGGATCTGCGACATCGACCAGCGCACGTTCTCGTTCACCAGCCTGATCTTCTGCTTCTCGTCGAGCCGGTCGGCCACTGCCGATTTCAGTTCGATCTGCTTTTCCGGCGGCATGAGGTATTCGTTCTCGACGTCGAACGGCGCGGTGAAGTCGAGATAGGCCGGATCGAACGGATCCCAGAAATGGTCGTGCGTGGCCGAGATGATGCCGTCGAACGCGTCGGACCGCGTCTCGTAGCGGTCGACGTCGATCATGGCGCGGAAATCGTCCGGCGCCACGGTGTTGTAGGCATCGTCGTGGGTGATCTGGCCGTCCTTGCGATCGTTCATGCCGCGCCTCGCGATCCCTGTGGTTCGTGCTTTTTATAAACGAATGTTCACACGGGTTCGCCGACCTGTCCAGTTGCCGGCCCGGCAGGTTTCCGACGCCAGCGCTTGACGTCATGGCGCGTCAATCTTACGTTTATTTCTGTATAGACAGAAATAACAGGATTAGAAATGAAGCTGACGCCGGTCATGGAGAAATTCGTCCTGCACTGGGGCGAGATGGGGACGCGCTGGGGCACCAATCGCTCGGTGGCGCAGATCCATGCGCTGCTGTTTCTGGCGGCGCAGCCGCTGCCGGCCGACGAGATCGCCGACACGCTGGGCATCGCCCGCTCAAACGTCTCCAACAGCCTCAAGGAGCTGCAGGGCTGGGGGCTGGTGCAGCTCACGCACGTGATGGGCGACCGGCGCGATCATTTCACGGCGCTGGGCGATACCTGGGAAATGCTGATGACCATCGCCGAGGAGCGCAAGAAGCGGGAGATCGATCCGACGCTGACGGTGCTGCGCGACTGCGTCGCCCAGGCCGAAAACGACGACGGCACGCCGGCCGAGGCGCGCGAGCGCATCGCGAAGATGCTGGGCTTCATCGAGAACATGGCCGGCTGGTACGAGCAGATGCGCCGCCTGCCGCGGCCGACCCTGGTGGCGCTGATGAAGCTCGGCGCCAAGGT
>JBDZUM010000228.1:0-2044 GCA_040255215.1 Rhodospirillaceae bacterium | reverse complement strand
CCCAGCGCCGCAACGCCATCCGCGTCGATCTGCAGCTCATCGCCGACATGATCGCAGCGAAGTCGCGCGTGCTCGACATCGGCTGCGGCGACGGCGCCCTGCTCGACTACCTGGTCAACTTCAAGCAGGTCGACGGGCGCGGCATCGAACTCAGCCAGCAGGGCGTCAACGCCTGCGTCGGCAACGGACTGTCCGTCATCCAGGGCGACGCCGACACCGATCTCGGCGCCTATCCCGCCGACGCCTTCGACTACGTGATCCTGAGCCAGACCTTGCAGGCGACCCGCGATCCGCGCGAGGTGCTGCGCCAGATGCTGCGCGTCGGCCGCCACGCCGTGGTGTCGTTTCCCAATTTCGGCTACTGGCGCGTCCGGCTCGGCCTGGCGCTGCGCGGGCGCATGCCGACCACGCGCACCCTGCCCTATTCCTGGTACGACACGCCCAACATCCATCTGTGCACGATCCGCGATTTTCTCGATCTGTGCGCCGAGCTGGGCGTCGAGATCGAACGCATGATCGCGCTGGGACCGGACGGCCGGCGGGTCGGCAATGGCGGCGACCTGCCGGCGCTGATCAATCTGCGCGCCGAACAAGCCGTGTTCCTGCTGCGCAACAAGGCCTAGCGCGGCCGACGGATCAGCAGGGTCAAAGCGACGGCGAGCGCGAACACCGCCGTGGTCACCACCGTCATCCAGATCAACCCGTCGACGATCGCCTGGCCGACCAGCGGCTGCAGGGCGTCGGGGGCGCGGACGAGGAACCGCTCGGCGGCGGCAAGCGTGGGAGCGTTGCCTGCCGCCGCCGGCGGCAGTGCAGCCCCCAGCGCATCCACGTATACGGCTGCGCAGAGGGCCACACCGAAGGCTGTGCCGACCTGGCGCGCCATCGAAAGCGTGCCGGAGGCAAAACCCGATTTCTGCGGCGGCAGAGCGCTCACCGCAGCGAAGGAAGTCGCGGAAATCATCAGCCCGATGCCGATGCCGCGCACGACGTAGGACGGTAGCAGCCCCAGCCAGTAGCCGGTTTCGGGGGTCAGCACGAAGATGACCCAGAGTCCGGCGGCGATAAGGCAGGCGCCGGCGACGGCGAACACGACGCCGATGCGCTCGGCGTGCTTCTGGGCGATCGATCCGCCGATCAACAGCGTAACCGCGACCGGCAGGGTCGCCGGAATGAAGGCCAGCCCGGCCTCAAGCGGCCCGAAACCGAGATAGTTCTGCGTGAACAGGCTGAGAAAGGGCAGCGCGCCGAAATTGCCGACGAAGAACAGGAACGACACGGCGCAGGCGATGGCGAAGCTGCGGTTGAGAAACAGCGACAGATCGATCAGCGGCACCCGCGCCCGCTTCTGCCATACAACGAAGGCGTAGGCGAAGAACGCGCCCGACAGCAGCAGCGCCCAGGTCTGCGAGGCGCTCCAGCCGAGACTCGCGCCCTGGCGGATGCCAAGCAGGAGCAGCAGCAACGCCAGCGAGATGAGGACGACGCCCAGCCAGTCGACCTGGCGCGAGACGCCGTCGTCGCGGCTTTCGCGCACGCCCATGGCGCAGAAGACGAAGGCCAGCAGGCCGACGGGCACGTTGATGAAGAACACCCAGCGCCAGGAATCGGCACCCGCCAGCAACCCGCCCAGCACCGGTCCCAGCAGCAGACCGACGCCGGCGATGCCGCCGGACAGGCCGATCGCCCTGCCGCGCTGGTCGGCCGGAAAAGCCTGCACCAGCAGGGCCAAGGTGCCGGGCCACATGGCGGCAGCGCCGATACCCTGTATTGCGCGGGCCGCGATCAGCTGCCACAGATCGCCGGCCAGCCCGCAGGCGACGGAGGCCAGGGTGAACAGCGCCAGGCCGCTCATGTAGATGCGTTTGCGGCCGAGAATGTCGCCCAGCCGGCCGGCGGCGATGGTGAACACGCCCATCATCAGCGCATTGGCCGACACCACCCAGCCGACCAGTTCGGAACTGGCGCCGAAGCCCGCGCCGATGCGCGGCAGCGCCACCGTCACCAGGAACATGTCGATCGACAGCATGAAGCCGCCGATGCC
>JBDZUM010000014.1:0-49100 GCA_040255215.1 Rhodospirillaceae bacterium | reverse complement strand
CAGCGCCTCGAGCAGCGCGGCATTGACCGCTTCGGGCTCCTCGTACATCACCCAGTGGCCGGCGCCCTCGACGATGCGGGTCGCCAGTGCGGGAAAACGCTTCGCGGTTTCCGCCAAGCAGGTCGCAACGTCGGGATCCATGTAGCAATCGTGCTCGCCGAACAGCATCGTCGCCTTCGCGGCGACCTGCTCCAGCGCGTCGAACATCGTGGTCGAGGTCGAGATCGGCATGCCGAGCAGCGTGCGCTTCTGCGCCAGCAGCCGGCGCTGCACGTCGATCGCCTGATCGTCGATCTTGGCGCGGTCATGGATCATCGAGATCGCCAGGTTTTCGCGCACGATGGCGCGGACGCGGTCGAGGCTCATGTCGCGGCTGAGCTTCTGCAACTGGTGGGTCTTGTTGGCCCACATCTCGCCCATGCCGGAAGCGCCCAGCACCACCACCGCCGACGCCTTGTCGCCAAGCAGCGCGGCGGTGTGGGCGGCGATCGACGAGCCCAGCGAGAAGCCGGCGATCAGCACGCCCTCGTCGGCCGGATCGAGCAGGCGGACGGCCTCGGCGAAGTACCGGGCCAGGGCCGGCGCGGTGTGCGGCTGCGGCGCGGTGGGCGAATCGCCCAGGCCGGGCAGGTCGGCGGCGAAGACGCGATGATGCTTGGCCAGCCCCTCGATGTTGCGCAGCCAGTGGCGCCACGAGCCGAAGCCGCCATGCAGCAGGAAGATGGCCGGGCCGCGATCGCCCCAGGCGCGCCAGGCGATGTATTCCTCGCCGCAGGGCGTGCGATGCAACGTCGCCGTCTCGTCGAGCCGCTGGTCCAGCCCGTCGGCCTGCGGGGCAGCCTGCTGCTGCTCAGCCAGCATGGTGCGCGCCCCCGCCTCCCTGCTTCTCGTATTTGTGGCCGAGCTTAATTTCCCAATCCAGGTACTGCAGCATGCCTTCGCGGCCGCGTTCGTAGGGCGGCAGCCAGAAATCGGGGCCGCCGAAGGTTTCCGTCGGCTTGCCCTTCTCGACCGGCAACCCAGCGGCACGCCAGGCCTTGGTGCCGCCGGCCAGCACGCTGACCTTGCGATAGCCCATGTCGTGCAGCGTCGCGGCGGCGAACACGGACTGGCCTTCCTCGGCGGCGGTGACGACGATGTCGTCGTCCGGTTTGGCAGTGTCGCCGATGATGGTCTCGAGCCAGTTGCGCGGTCGCCACTTGGCGCCGGGCAGATGGCCGGCGGCGTATTGCAGGCTGGCGCCGACGTCGATCACCACCGGCTTGCGCTCGCGGATGACGGCGTCGATCTCGGCCGGCTTGAGCTTGCGCACCTTGGCCTCGGCGGCTTCGATGCCGAGCGGTTTGGGATGCTTGCGGCCGGCGACCAGCTGGCCGCCGGTGGCGGTCCAGGCGTCGACGCCGCCCTTGAGCACGAAGACATGCTCCATTCCCATGCGCCGGTACCAGTAGCCGGTCATCATGGCGCGGGCTTCGTTCTGGTCGATCAGCACGACCGTGGCCTCGCGCACCAGCACGAAATCGTCGGTGCGCTGCACCGCCTGGCCGCCGGGCAGCGAGATGGTGCCCTCGATGTGGCCGGCCTCGTAGGCCTTGAGCGGCCGCACGTCGAACAGGTAGACGTTGCGACCGGCGCGCGTCTGCAGCAGCTTGCGGAACTCGTTGTGGTCGATGTGGCGCACGCCGTATTCGCGGCCAAGCCGCGCCGCCGCCACTTCCGCCCGCGACACGCTCTCGCCGCTGGGCGCGCCGACCGGCGCCGCCTCGCCCTTCTCCAGCTTGCCGTCCTCCAGCAGCCAGCCCGAAGTGCCGTTCTCGAGCGCGAACACGTTGTCGAAGCCCAGCCGGCGCAGGCTGCTGGCGCCGATGATGCTGCGGGTGCGGCCGGCGCAGTTGACGACGATGGTGGAGTATTTCTTCGCCAGATCGCCGGCCTTGAGCGCGATGTCGAAGCTCGGGCAGCTCACCGCACCGGGCAGATGGCCGCCGAGGAATTCCTCCGGCGTGCGCACGTCGCAGGTCACGACCTTGGGATCCTTCGCCATCTTGGCGTATTCGGTCACGGTGATGGACGGCACGTGCTCGACGACGTGGATCATCTCGCCGAAATCCTTCGACGGCACGTTGGTGCCGGTCATGATCTCGCCGCCGGCGGCGACCCAGGCGGGCAGCCCGCCGTCGATCTCCCGGGCGTTGGGATAGCCGATCTCGTGCAGCGTCTTCAGCGCCCGCGCCGCGCGATCGTCCTTGCCGTCGCCGTAGACGAAGACACGGGTGGCACGGTCAGGCACCAGCTCGGCCATGCGGAACTCGATCAGCCGCCGCGGCAGGGTCGAGGCGCCGAAAATATGGCCGTCGACCGTCTCGCCCTTTTCGCGGATGTCGAACAGTGCCCAGTCGCGGGCCTTGGCGTCGTAGAGTTTCTTGAAGTCACTGGCGCTGATCTTGCTCATGTCTGCCTCGCGCATTGGATGTCGGAACGGGATCGTGCGAGCCTTCGCTCGGCGGTCCTACTTCTTCCGCTGGTCGTTGCGACGGCCGAGAATCTCGGCGGCGATCATGTTCTTGTGGATCTGCACGGTGCCGCCATAGATGGAGCCGCCGCGCACTTCCGTGTAGCGCTGCACCATCGGGTAGTCTTTGGTGTAGCCGTTGGCGCCCAGGATCTGCAGCGCGTCGTCGCAGATCTGCTTGGCGGCGTTGGCCGTGAACACCTTGGCGATCGAGGTCTCCAGGCGGTCGGGCAGGCCGGTGTCGCCGGCGCCGGCGGCGGCGCGATAGGTCAGCAGCTTGGCGGCATCGAGCTTGATGCGCATTTCCGCCAGCATCCACTGCAGCCCCTGGAAATCGGCCAGCTCGCGGCCGAACTGCTTGCGCTCCTTGGCGTAGGCCAGCGCATATTCGTAAGCCGCCTGCGCCGAGCCCAGCATGCGCGAGATGCTGCCCAGCCGCTCGCCGTTGTAGATGCTGATCAGCTTGCCGAAGGCGTTCTCGCGAATCAGGATGTTCTCGACCGGCACCTTGCAGTCGTCGAAATAGAGCTCGAACAGCAGCTCGTCGGCCATGTTGGTGGTGCCGTTCGAGCGGGTGAAGCCCGGCGCGTCGTGCGGCACGATGACGGCGCCGATGTCGGCGGCGCGGCCGCTGTCGCCCAGCCGGCAGTACAGCACGGTGTAGTCGTTGGCGTTGACGGCGCTGACGAACTGCTTGTGGCCCTTGATGATGACGTGGTCGCCCTCGATGCGGCCCTTGGTCTTCATTTCGGTGGCGGCGGAACCGGCTTCCGGCTCGGTGATGCCGATGGAAATGCCGATCTCGCCGGCGCAGGAGCGCTTGACCAGCTCCTTCTGCTTTTCGTTGCCCAGCTTGGCGATGGCGCCGACGGCGCCGGTGGAGGAGCGGTGGGCGATGCTGCCGATCGCTGAATCGCAAGCCTGCAAGGTCTGGGTCAGCAGCAGCGTATCGAGCAGCGGCAGGCCCGAACCGCCCAATTCGGCCGGCATGTTGACGCCGAGCAGGCCGTAATGCGCCATCTCCTTGCGCAGCTTGCGGGTGCCGTCGGCGGAATGGATGTCGTTGTTGTCGATGAACGGCTTCAGCTTGCGCTGGTAGACCTCCCGGGCATTCTCCATCAGCTCTTGCTGGCGCTCGTTGATCGCGAAATCCATTGCGTTTCATCCCCTGATTCTGCGCACTTACAGGCGGGCCGGCGTGTCGCGACAGCCCGTTTGTGCCGTATCTTGATACAAGTCGGCGCGATTGTTGCCCCCCGAAATGAAACAATCAAGGTCAATTGATGACATCGTGCCGCCCGTCGCGTCAGACGAGGTTTGCAGGAAAGCGGGGTGTCATAAGAGCTTAGTGGGAAAGCCCCGCGGCCGGCGGATTTCGCCGATCGGTCGCGCCCGACTCGCGCCGTTGCCCCCGTCGCCCGCGACAGCCATCGTGTTGTGAATTGAATATGCTGGCCTTTCAAGGACCGACCAGCGTCACAAAAGACATTCCGTAGGAAGAATGAGGCAATCCAGATTGATTGTATCTATTACATTGCCTATTGCGCCGGCTTCAGGCTTAAATGCGACAGTCATAGGGATGTGAAACGGCCGGTCGCGGAGCGAGCGGAGTTATGTTGCGGCCGGTGACGGCCGGAAGCGTTCGCGTCTGCAACAGGTTCGCCGCCTGGCGGCATAACGGGGCAAAGACAAAAATGGACAAAGCACTACTCGACGAACTTGAGGAAAAGCGCAAGAAGGGCCGCTCGCCAGGCCACGTCAACCACAAGAAGAACGCTCAGTCGCTCCACCCCGACAAGCTGTCAGCCCGCGAGCGCCTCAACGTCCTGCTCGATCCCGGCTCGTTCGAGGAAATCGGCGTGCTGGCGCGCAGCCAGAATCCGGACCTTTACGACCGCTCCCCGGCCGACGGCCTGATCGCCGGCTCCGGCACGATCGACGGCCGCGTCGTCTATGTCAGCTCCGACGATTCGACGGTGCTGGCCGGCACCCGCGGGCGTGTCGGCGAGGCCAAAACCGCGCGCGTGCGCGAGCTGGCCGACAAGCACTGCAAGCCTTACATCGCGCTGATGGAGGCCGGCGCCGGCCGCTTCCAGGAAATCAACGGCGCCACCGCTGCCGGCGTCGGCAACCGCTTCCGCGAGCATTTCCGCCTGTCGGGCCGCGTGCCGCAGGTCGCCGCCTTCATGGGCGCCTGCTTCGGCGGACCGTCCTTCACCGGCGCGCAGTCGGACTTCATCACCATCGTCAACGGCACCGGCTTCATGGGCATGTCGGGCCCGCCGGTCGTCAAGGTCGGCATCGGGCTGGACGTGACGCGCGAGGATATCGGCTCGGGCGAACTCAGCGCCTCCGTCACCGGCCAGGCCGACCACATGGGCGCGACCGAGAAGGAGTCGCTGCTGGCGATCCGCGCCTTCCTCTCCTACTTCCCGTCGAGCTGCTACGATCTGCCGCCGCAGCACGAACCCAAGCCGGCCGCCGTCGATACGCCGGAAGGCAAGGCCAAGATCGACGCGCTGGTGTCGGAGAACCATAGGCGCGGCTACAGCATGGAGCAGCTGGTGCGCCTGCTGGTCGACGGCGGCGAGCTGTTCGTCTATCGCCCGACCTACGGCCGCAACCTGCTGACGACGCTGGCGCGCATCAAGGGCCGGTCGGTCGCCATCATCGGCAACAATCCGATGCATCTGGCCGGCGCGCTCAATCACGAAGCGGCGATCAAGGCGCGCAAGTTCATCGACCTGTGCGACGCGTTCCACATTCCGATGGTGTTCCTGTGCGACTGCCCGGGCTTCCTGGTCGGGCCCGACATCGAGAAGCAGCGCATGGTCAGCCTGGCCTCGCGCATGCTGAACTCGGTCATCGCCACCAGCGTTCCCAAGGTCACCATCGTGGTGCGCAAGGCGATCGGACTGGCCTATATCGCGATGGGCGGGCGGACCATGAATCCCGACGCCATCGTTGGCTGGCCGACCTCGTTCTTCGACGCCATGGGTCCGGCGGCCGGCGTCGAGCTGGTGCATGGCCGCAAGATCAGGGAAGCGGAGAATCCCGAGGAGCTGCGCGCGCAGCTGATGCAGAAGGTGCTGGAGGACGGCAACGGCTATCTCGCCGCCGAACGCGCCCTGCTCGACGACATCATCCGCCCGTCCGAAACGCGCGATCTCATCGCCAGCGTGCTGGACAGGCATCCGCAGCCGCGGCAGCCGGAATTCAAGCATCGCATCGATCCCTGATCAGGCGCTTCGCTATCCACTTCCTCTGGCTCGGGCGGAGCAACCATGTCTGACTGGGATCGTACAACCGACATCGTCGTCGTCGGCTTCGGCGCGGCCGGCGCCGTCGCCGCAATCGAGGCGGCAGACAATGGCGCCGCGACACTGGTGCTGGAAAAAATGCCGGATCCGGGCGGGCTGTCGGCGGTTTCCGCCGGCGGCGCGCGCGTCTGCTTCGACGTCGAGGAGTGCTACAAATACCTGCTCGCCACCTCCGGCGGGCGGACGCCCGACGACATCATGCGCGGGCTGGCCGAAGGCATGGCGCTGATCCCCGACTATCTGCGCCGGCTGGCCGAACCGCTCGGCGCCGTGGTCAAGGTGACGCCGGCGCTCGGCAACTATCCCTTCCCCGGCTACGAATCGCTGGCCTATTGCCAGGTCGACAGCGTGCCCGCGCTCGAGGGCCTGACCTCCTACCGCGCCATCCGCGGCATCAAGGAAGGCACCAAGCTGTTCAAGGTGCTCGAGGACAGCGTCACCGCCCGCAACGTGCCGGTGCTGTACAACGCCGCAGCCCAGCGCCTGCTGCGCAACGAGGCGGGCGAGATTGCCGGGGTGCTGGCGACGGTCGACGGCCGCGAGCAACGCATCCGCGCGCGCAAAGCGGTGATCCTGGCCTGCGGCGGCTACGAAAACAGCCCGGAGATGAAGCGCCAGTATTTCCAGGCGCAGCCGGTGCTGGCGGGATCGTTCGTCGGCAATACGGGCGACGGCATTCGCATGTCGCAGGAGATGGGCGCCGATCTGTGGCACATGTGGCACTACCACGGGCCCTACGGCATGAAGCACAGCGATCCGGATTTTCCGCTCGCCTTCTACATGAAGGCGGTGCCGATGTGGACGCCGGGCCGCATGGACCAGGTTTCCGATCTCGGCGTCACGGACGCGCATGGCAACCGGGTGTCACAGAAATCGCTGGCCCGCATGGCGTGGATTCTGGTCGACAAGACCGGCCGCCGCTTCATGGACGAATACCCGCCCTATCCCGGCGACACCGGCATCAGGCCGTTCGACGCCTACGATTCGAAGACCCAGGATTTTCCGCGCATCCCCGCCTTCGTCGTCTTCGACGAAGAAGGCCGCAAGATGTATCCGATCGCCCGCGCCATCTCCAACAGCCGCGAGCATCACTATCAGTGGAGCCCGGACAATCTGAAGGAGGTCGAGCTCGGCATCCTGCATCGCGCCGATTCGCTGGCCGAGCTGGCGCGCGCCATGGGCGTGCCGGCCGCCGCGCTGGAGCGCACGGTCGCGACCTGGAACGGCTATTGCGAAGCCGGCAGCGATCCCGATTTCGGCCGCCAGCCGGACAGTATGGTGGCGATCCGCACGCCGCCCTTCTACTACGGCCATATCTATCCGGTGGTGATCAACACCCAGGGCGGGCCGGTGCACAACGTGCACCAGCAGATCATGACGCCCTATGGGGAGCCGATCCCGCGCCTCTATTCGGCCGGCGAGCTGGGCAGCAAGTTCGGCCACCTCTACATGGGAGGCGGCAACCTGGCCGAATGCTTCGTCGGCGGCTGGACTGCCGCCCGCCACGCCGCCGCCCTGGCACCCCAGGCCGACTGAGGCCTTTTCCAGAGTAGCGCGAGGATTGGAGCGCGCCGCCCATCGCGCTATGGTGGGGCGACCCGGCGACAGGAAATACAGTGTTCTCTCCCGTCAAGGCGCGACGCATCTTCGAGGAAGTCGTCGTCCAGATCCGCGAACAGATAATGGCGGGCCAGCTCAAGCCCGGCGACAAGCTGCCGCCGGAGCGCGATCTGGCCGAACAGCTCAACGTCAACCGCAATGCCGTGCGGGAGGCGCTGCGGGTGCTGGAAATCGCCGGCACGGTGCAGCTCAAGAAAGGCGTACGCGGCGGCGCCTACATCGCGGTGGCCGATCCCAGCGTTCTGGCCGATTCGCTGCAGGACATGCTGCATCTGGGCCGCATCACCGCCGCCCAGCTCACCGAAGCGCGAATCTGGATCGAGACCATGATCACGCGCATCGTCTGCGAGAACGGCACCGAGGAGGACTTCGCCGCGCTGGAGGCCAACGTCGCCGAGGTCGAGCGGCTGACGCGGGAAGGCCGCGACAGCGAGCGCGTCGAGGCCAATATCGAGTTCCACAACGTGCTGGCGCGCGCCACGCGCAATCCGGTGCTGATCCTCAACATCGCCATGCTGATGGACATCATCCGCTATTTCGCCCGCCGCGTCCCGGTCGGCTACGGCGAGATCATCCTGGAATCGCGCCACCGCCTGATGCGCCACATGCGGGCGCGCGATGCCGATGCGGCGGCGGCGGAAATGGAATCGCTGCTGCGCGTGGTGTCCGAGCGCTACGAGAAGCTGACGCCGATCATCAAGGATCTGCCGGACAGCGCCGGCAATCCACCGGCCCGGCCGCGCAAGGCCTCCGCTAGCCGCCGTCGACCTCGATCACCGTCCCGGTCGTGAAGCCGGCGCGGTCGGAGACGGCGAACAGCACCGCATCCGACACTTCATCCGCCGTTCCCAATCGGCCGAGATAGTTGGAGCCGGCGATCGCCTTGTCGGCGCCGGACTTGTCCAGACTGTTGCGCTCGGTGGTCGACTGGCGAATGGCGGCGAGACGCGGCGAATCGATGACGCCGGGCGAGACCGCGACGAAACGCACGCCGTCCTTGCCATAGGTCATGGCCAGCCCGCGCGTCAGCAGGTTGAGCGCGGCATTGGCGCTGCAGCCGGGCAGATGCACGTCGCGCGGCGCCCGGCCGCCCTTGCCCGTGACGTTCACCACCACACCCTTCTTCTGCCGGATCATGTGCGGCAGCGCGGCGCGCGTGGTGCGCATGTAGCCGATCTGCTTGGTCTGCAGCACCCGCTCCCAGACGTCGTCGTCGAGGGTGAGGAAGTCGCCGAACAGCGACAGCGAGGTGCTGTTGACCAGAATGTCGATGCGACCGGCGCGCTCCACGATAGCGGCCGCCGCCCGATCCACCGACTTGCGCTCGGTGATGTCCATCGGCATCGGCGTCAGTCCGGCGACTTCGCCGGCCAGCGCCTGAAGCTTCTGCTCATCGCGCGACGAGGCGAAAACCTGCGCGCCCGCCGCCGCCAGATCGGCGCAAATCCGCCGCCCCAGCGTGCCGCCCGCCCCCACGACCCAGGCCGCACGGCCTCGCAGTTCGTCCTGCATCTCGCTCTCCTGCTTGAAATTCAGCTCGCGGCCAGCTGCCGGCGCGCCAGCCTGCCGGCGCTGGACTGCGCCTTGGCCTGTTGCGCGGCAAGCGCGTGATAGCGCTCCTGCAGCCGCAGCAGCCGCTCTTCCAGCGCCTTGATGGCGCCGGCCTCGTCGCGTGCGCGCAGCAGCGCCACCATCTTGCGCCGCCATTCGATGTGATAGGGATCGACGTCCGGTTCGGCATGCCGCGCGAAATGCATGGTGAGATCCATCAGCAGCCGCATGTTGAGGATCAGCACCGGGTTCTTGGTCGCCTCGGCCAGAATGTTGTGGAACTCGACGTTGACCACGACCTTCTCGGCCAGCCGGCCCTGGCGGAGCAGCTCGACGCCAAGCTCGATATTGTCCTCAAGTGCCGCGAAATCCTCGTCGTTGGCGCGCTGGCAGGCGATGCGGACGACGATAGTCTCGATCCACTGCCGGGCCTGGGTCAGATGCTCGATGGTGAGCTGCCCCAGATGCAGCATGTCGCGCATCGAATCGGCTACCAGCCTGGCATCGACCTCGCGACAGAAGGCGCCGCCCTTGGCGCCGGTCTGCAATTCGATGAAGCCAGCCACTTCCAGCGTGCGCAGCGCCTCGCGCACCGCGTTGCGGCTGGCCTGGAATTGGCGCGCCAGTTCCCGCTCCGACGGCAGCTTGTCGCCGGGCTTGATCTGCCCGTTGCGCATCTGCTCGCGGAACTGGTCGATGACCTCCTCGAAGACGCGCCGGGTGCGGATCGGGGTGAAGCTCATGGCTGACCTTATACCCCGATCCGTCCGATTTCGCCTCAGCGCTGCAGGGTCGAGTCGAACTCGTCGCCGAGCTGCGACTGGCCGACGATCTGCGCCGTCTTGTCGTGACCGGCATGCAGGATGTGGGTCTGCAGGTCGCGGATCATGCGGCCGAGCGGGAACTCCTCGAACAGCGCCGTCGAGCCGGCGCCCTCGGTGATGGCGCGGGCCAGATTGAGCGCCGTGTGGGCAGCGGTGTATTTAGCGCTCATCGACAGCAGCTCGGCCTCGACCACCGACTTGGTCTTCCAGGCGCGGATGGCGTCGTGGAACAGCGACTGGGCGGCGTTGAGCTGGATCCGCATCTCGCCGGTGCGCAGCAGGATGATCGGGTCCTTGCCCTTGCCCTTCTTGACGACGTAGTCGCGGAACCACTCGAACATGCCCTCGGCGGTGCCGAGATAGTTGGCGGTGAAGCCGAGATGGTACTTGCCCTGCCAGCGCTGGCGCGGATAGGCGCCGGGCTCGCCCAGCACATGCTCCTTGGGAACCTTGACGTTGTCGAGATGGATGACCGGGCTGGCGGCGCCGCGCATGCCGAGCGGACGATACCACTCGTTGTCGATGCGCACGCCATCCTGCTTGGTCTCGATGATCGTCATCAGATGGTTGTTCTGATAGTCGTTCACGCCCTCGATCGACGCGAAGATGATGGCGAAATCCATCGTCGGGCCGTTGGTGGCGTAGTTCTTGACGCCGTTGACCACGTAGCCGCCCTTGCCGTCGGGCTTGGCCGTCGTGTTCATGATGTACATGTGCTTGCGGTTGAACTCGGAACCGACAAAGGACGCCAGGAAAGGCTTCTTGAGGCCCGGCTTGACGAACTTCTCCTTCTGGTAGTCGCTGCCGATGGCGTCGAGAATCCAGGCGGTATGGTTATTGACCTGCAGGCAGTGCGCGGTCGAGGCGCAGCCGCGCGCGGTGACGCGGATGGCCTGCAGATAGGTGGCGGGATCCTCGGTGTCGAGATTGCTGCCCATGCCGCCGGTCTTCTTGGTCACCGCGCAGGTAAGCCAGCCGTTGGCGAACAGATCCTCGATGTTCTTGGTCGGCATGTCGCAGGTCGGATCGTATTCCGGCGCGCGCGCCCGGAACGTCGTGACCGCCTGCTCGGCCAGCGCCTGTATCTTGTCGCTGCTCAATGCAGCTTCCGGATCGATGAACATGTCTCTTCCCTCTTCTTTGTCAGTCGTTAAGCCGTCGCGGCGGGCGCGGGCGCGGCATCCCGCGCCAGGCGCGCTGCCGCCTGTTCCTTGAGTTCGAGTTTCTTGATCTTGCCGGTGCTGGTGAACGGAAACTCGCTCACCAGTTCGACGAAGCGCGGCACCTTGTAGCCGGCGATGTGCTGGCGGCAGCGGGCGATGATCGCCTCGCCGTTCGGGGTTTCGCCTTCCTTGGGCTGCACGTAGGCATAGGCGACCTCGCCCATGCGCGGATCGGGCACGCCGACCACGACCGCCTGCTTGACGCCGGGGCAGGTCAGGAGGAATTCCTCGATCTCCTGCGTCGCGACGTTGAAACCGCCGGGCTTGATCATCTCCTTGACCCGGCCGCGGAAGACGACGTAGCCGTCCTTCGTCAGCTCGCCGAGATCGCCGGTGCACAGCCGGCCTTTGGCGTCGAACGCCTTTTCGTTCTCCTCGGGCCGGTTGTAGTAGCCCTTCATCACCGTATAGCCGGAGATGCGCAGCTCGCCGGTGCGGCCGGGCGGCAGATCCTCGCCGGTCTCGACGTCGACGATATGCACGCCGACGCCCGGCATGGGCTTGCCGTTGGTGGCGAGCTTCTGTTCCAGCGATTCATGCCAGAACGAGCGGCTGATCGAATTCGACGTTTCGGACATGCCGTAGACGTTGGTGAAGCCTTTGACGCCCAGATCCTCGACGATGTAGCGGAACGAGTCGCGCGACAGCGGGCCGCCGGTGCCGGTGCGCAGGCTGGACAGATCGTGCGAGCGCAAGTTCTTGTATTCGCGCAGGTCGTGGACGATGGCGTCGACGAAGAAGGTGAAGGTGATCTTCTCCTTCTCGACCAGACGACAGAAATTCTCCGGATCGAAGCGGTCGGCCAGCACCATGGCGCTGCCGCAGATCAAGGTCGACAGCGTGTAGGACGTGCCGGTGGCGCTGAACAGCGGCACTGCCGCCAGGTAGCGGTCGCAGGGCCGCATGTCGAAGCGCTCGATGGTGTTGCGGTTGTTGCCGAGCAGCGCGCCGTGACGGACCATGGCGCCCTTGGGGAAGGACGTGGTGCCCGAGGTATAGAGGATCTGAGCGACGTCGTCGGGACGCACGCGGCCGCGATAAAGGTCGAGCTTCTCCTGCAGTTCCGGGGTGTTGCGGCCGGTCGCGCCGACCTCCTCGAAACGCCACATCGAGCCCGGAACGTCGCGCCCGCGACCGATGACGCCGCGCAGCTTGGGCAGTTCCGGCAGTTTCCAGTCGCCCTGCGCCTGCTCGCGGAAGCCTGGCGCGATGCGCCCCAGAATGTCGAGATAGGAGACGCCCGCTGCGCCCTCGTCGACGATGAGGAAGCGGCTGTCGGACTGCTTGAGAATGTAGCCGACGTCGTTGTCGCGGAAACGGGTGTTGATGGGCACCAGCACCGCGCCCATGTACGGCACCGCCCAGCGCGCGATTACCCAGTCGATGCAATCGGGCATCCACAGACAGACATGGTCGCCAGGCCGAACGCCCAATGACACCAGGCCGCGGGCGAACTCGCGCACCCGCTGCGCCATCTGCGCGAAGGTCAACCGTTCGGCGCCGTGCACCAGCGCCTCGCGGACCGAGTGGGTCTTCGCCGCCCATTCGATCGCGTCGGCGAAGGTCTGCTCGGACCAGAGGGGCTCGCGCTGGACCATGGCTAGCGCCTCGTCTCCGGGCCGCCACGCACGTAGATGACCTGGCCGGAAACGTAGGACGCCTCCTCGCTGCACAGGAAGCAGATGACGTTGGAGATGTCGCGCGGCACGCCGACGCGGCCGATCGGAATCGCCTTGGCGCGGGCGGCCTTGTATTCCTCGGGGTCCTGGCCCAGCCGGCGCGCGGTCTTGCGCGTCATCTCGGTGTCGACGAAGCCCGGCGCGACGCAATTGACGTTGATGTTGAACGGGCCGAGTTCGATCGACAGGGTGCGGGTCATGCCCTGGATCGCGGCCTTGGCGGCGGAGTAGTTGAACTGGCCGCGATTGCCCAGGGCGGCGGTCGAGGACAGGCTGACGATCTTGCCGAAGCGCTGCTGCACCATGAATTTCTGCGCGTACTTGGTGCAGAGGAAATTGCCGCGCAGATGCACGGCCATGACCTGGTCCCAGTCGTCCTCGGTCATCTTGTGCAGCAGGTTGTCGCGGGTGATGCCGGCGTTGTTGACCAGCATGTGAATGCCGCCGAAGCGTTGCGCGGCCTCCTCGATCGCCGCTTCCGCCGCCTTGGCGTCGGTGATGTCGACCACCGCACCCCAGCTTTCGACGCCGTGCCGGTCGGCGATCTGCCGCGCGGTGTCGCTCACCGCCTTGTCAAGATCGAGCAGAACGACTTTCGCGCCGCCTTCGGCAAACAGATCGGCCGCGTCGGCGCCAATGCCGCGCGCACCGCCGGTAACGACGGCAACCCGTCCCTCGAAGCGCTTACCCGCCATGGTTTCCTCATCCGCCTGCAACCCTGGGGTCAGCGCGCGATCGGCGCCGATTGAGCCCCGGGTCTTCAGGTCGGAGGAAACAATAAGGTATCAATATCTATGGTTCAACCATTTAACCGAAATCCAGACAAAATAGCCGAATTTCTGGCAACAACCCTGTCGCATCGCGGCAGCGGCACCAGTCAGTCTGAGCCCGAACCGCAGACGAAATCAATGGAATTGAGGGCCAATTAAATTAGATTGATACCCCTCTATACTGATACATTGAGATTGATTCTTCAGGCGGAAGTTGCGCAAGGCGCTTCCCGGACAGCGGAGGATGGTACGTGACAGTCGCGGTAAAATCGGAAATCACTGGAAAAATCTGGAAAGTGGAGGCGAGCGTCGGCCAGACGGTCAGCCAGGACGACCAGATCATCGTCATCGAATCGATGAAAATGGAGATCCCCGTGCTCGCGCCGACCGGCGGCGTGGTGCAGGAAATCCGCGTCGCCGAGGGCGAGGACGTGCTGGAAGGCCAGGTTCTGGCGACGATCGGTTCGTAATCGAACGGGCGGGGGAAAGTCCCCCGCCCCTATCTCTGGATCCGCTTCCAGCGCAGCAGATATTTCTCCGCCGCCAGGATGGCGCCGTTGAAGGCGGTCGAGATGATGACCAGCAGCACCAGGGCCGCGAAAGCGCCGGCGGTGTCGAACTGCCCGGTCGAATTGGTCAGCAGGAAGCCGATGCCGCGATTGGACGCCATCATTTCGCCGACCACAGCGCCGATCAGCGCATAGGGCACCGAGACCCGCAATCCGACGAAGATCGCCGTCAGGGCCGACGGCAGCACGACGCGCCAGACGACCTGGGTCGGGCCCGCCCCCATCAGCCGGACGATGTCGACCAATTCGCGGCTGGTGTCGCGCACGCCGGAGAAGGTGTTGAAGAACACCAGGAAGAAAACGATCGTCGCCGTCAGGATGATCTTGGTCTCGATGCCGATGCCGAACCACAGGATGAACAGCGGCGCCAGCGCCACTTTCGGCAGGCTGTAGAAAGCGATGATGAAGGGCTCGAGCAGGTCGGCCACCTTCTCGAACCAGCCGAACACGAAGCCGGTGATGCCGCCGACGATGGTGCCGAAGACGAAACCCAGCACCGCCTCGATGATGGTGATGGGCACGTGCTGCACGAGCTGGCCGCCCACGGCCCACTGGTAGAGCCGCTCCCAGATCTTCGACGGCTGGCTGGTGAAGTACGGGTCGACCGCGCCATAGCGTACGCCCGCCTCCCACAGCGCCAGCAGCGCGGCGAACAGCGCCAACCGCTTGGCGATCAGCACCAGGCGCGCCCGCACCGGATCGACGCGCTGCTCGAGCAGCGTGTCTTCGTTCTTCCTTCTGCCCATCGGCACTGCGGAAGTTTCGCTCATGTTCGCCTCACTACGCCGCTTCGCTCTTGCGGATGTCGTCGCGCAGCAGCTCCCAGACCCGGTGGTAGATCGCGATGAATTCCGGGGTGGTCTGCAGCAGGAAAGGATCGCGCGGCCGCGGCAGATCGATGTCGATAATGGCCTTGACCGTGCCCGGCCGCGCCGAAAGCACGATGACCTGGTCCGACAGCGTGATCGCCTCGGTCAGATCGTGGGTGATGAACAGGATGGTCTTCTTCTCGACGTCCCAGATGCGCAGCAACTCCTCGTGCATCATCATCTTGACGTGGGCGTCGAGGGCGCTGAACGGCTCGTCCATCATCACCAGCTCGGGCGAGTAGATCAGCGTGCGCGCCAGGGCCGCCCGCTTGCGCATGCCGCCCGACAGCTCCATCGGATAGTGCTTGGCGAAGTCCTTCAGGCCCATCAGGTTCAGGTAGTAGTCGGCCAGCTCTTTCTGGCGGGCGCGCGGGATGCGCCGGATGCGCAGGGCGATGACGATGTTGTCGTAGACCGTCGACCATTCCAGCAGATTGTCGCGCTGGGTGATGTAGCCGAGCCGGGTATTGATGCCGGTGAGCGGCTCGCCGCGATACAGCACCTCGCCCGAGGTCGGCCGGCTGAGGCCGGCCGACAGGTTGAGCAAGGTCGACTTGCCGCAGCCGCTCGGCCCCACCACCGAGACGAACTTGCCCTCGTCGATGTTGAAGCTGACGTTGCGCAACGCCGTGATCTCGGCGTCGCGCTTGTAGAACTTCTTGGTTACGCCTCGATATTCGAGCATCGGGCCCTCCTGACGGACGCTTACTGCTGTTCCGTCGAGTCGAAATTCATGCCCAGCGCCGCCTTGCCGATCGACTGGGCGGTATTATGCAGGTTGGCATGGGTGCTGTGCACGTGGATATCTCGCATCATGCGATTGAGCGGGAAGGTCTCCAGCAGCGCCGTCGAACCGACGATGCGGATGGTCTCGTTGATCATCCATTCCGCCGTGGAAATGGCGTAGAGCTTGGCCATCAGCGAGTATTCCTCGGCCTCGGCGATGCGCTTGGCCTGCCACAGCGCGGCAGCCCGGTACACCATGTTGCGCGCCGCGGCGACCCGCATCTTCATCTCGCCGATGGTGCGCTGGCTGTGCGGGTTGGCCGCCGTGCCGCGCTTGGGCAGGTAGTCGATGGCGAAATCGAGCAGGCCCTGGGCGGCGCCGAGATGGCTGGCCGAAAAGCCCAGATGCCAGCGCGCGCCGAGCTTGCTCTTGGGATAGAAACCCGGCCCCTGCAGCACGTCTTCGTGCGGCACGAACAGATCCTTGAGGATCAGCTTGGGGCTGACGCAGGCGCGCATGCCGGTCGGCCGCCACCATTCGGCGTCGACGGTGAAGCCCTTCGCGTCCTTGGGGATCAGCAGCATGAGGAAGCCTTCGGCCGGCTCCATGCCGGGCAGGCTGACGGTGACGACGTTCCAGGCGCCCTCGGAGGCATTGGTGCCGTACTGCTTGATGCCGTTGAGCACGTAGCCGTCGTTGCGCGCGGTGGCCTCGGAAACCATGTTGTACTGGCCGCGCGCGGTGCGGCCGGGCTCGCCGCCGGTCCAGGACAGGATGCCGCCATGGTCGAACAGAGGCGCGAACCAGCGGTCCTGCTGTTCCTTGTTGGCATGCACGCTCAGCAGCTGGCTGGTATGGGCATGCACCTGGAAGCAATGCGCTGCCGACATGTCGATGCGCGCCAGTTCCTCGACCACCAGCAGGAAGGCCAGCGGCTCCTCGAGATTGACCATGCCGGTTTCCATGCCGCCCAGACGCTTCGGCGCCGAGATAGCGAGCAGCTTGGCGTCGTTCAGCGCCGACAGCGTCTCCATCGGCATGGAGTATTCGCGATCATGCTGGGCGGCGTACTTGCTGGTGACGCTGTTGGCGACCTCGCGCGCGGCTCCCTGAATGGCTTCCAGCCCCGGTCCCAAATCGATTTGCATGTTCGTTCGCTCCCTAGAGAAATTCGCGAGAAATCTGCATCAGGCCGATCGCGCCATGTCGGCGCCGGCCAGCCGCTCGATCGCCATGTCGCGCAGCTTGAACTTCTGGATCTTTTCGGTGCCGCCGGTCACCGGAAAGGCATCGACCACGAACACATGCGCCGGCAGCTTGAACGAGGCCAGGCGCGGCGCCAGAAAGGCCGATACCGAGTCCGGCGTGACGTCGGCGCCGGAACGGGGAATGACGAAGGCGACGCCGACTTCGCCGTAGCGACGGTCGGGGATGCCGACCACAGCCACCTGAGCGACATCGGGATGGTCGGACGCGACACGCTCGACTTCCGGCGTCGAGACGTTGAAGCCCTTGTGCTTGTAGCCATCCTTGACGCGGCGCAGGAACTTCACCGTTCCGTCGGCATTCAGGATGCCGAGATCGCCCGAACGCAGCCAGCCGTCTTCGGTGATAGTGCGGGCCGTCTCTTCCGGCTTGTTGTAGTAGCCCGGCATGACGGAATAGCCGCCGATCCAGATCTCGCCTTCTTCGCCCCGCGCCACATCGCTGCCGGTGTCGGGATCGACGACGCGGATCGGACAATCGGGCAGCGGGCGGCCCTGCGAGGCGAACCGGTTTTCCAGCGGCTCGTCCCAGCGGCAGCGCGTCACCAGGCCGGTCGATTCGGTAAGCCCGTAGCCGGTGACGACGCCGCGCACGCCAAGTTCTTCGGCGGCGCGTCGCAGCACCACCGGATCGCTGCTGAGCACGACGCCAGTGCGCAGGCGCAGGCGATCGCGCGAAAAGCGCGGATGGGCGATCAGCGCATCGATCATCGCCGGCAGCATGTGCAGCGCCGTGCAGCGCTCGTTCTCGAGCGCCGCCAGGCAGACGTCGACGTCGAACCGCTCGTCGAGCACGATGCGCGAGCCATGGCTCCAGAACGACAGCACGCCGTTGAGCGAGCCCAGCACGCCGAACAGCGGCACGCAGAGATAGAGGCAGTCGGCCGGACTGAGACCGATCAGCGCGCCGCCGTCATAGGCCTTGCGCCAGATGCAGGAGGTCAGCATCGCGCCCTTGGGCAGGGCGGTCGTGCCGGACGAATAGGCGATCAGCGCCGGCGCGTCGGGATCGGTGGCGGCGGGCGGCACCGGCAGCGCCGCCATTTCCGACCAGTCGAGCACGCCCGGCAGGGATTTGGACGGACGATCGCAGCACACCACCGCGCGCAGCTTCGGAAAGGCCGCGCTGTTGAGACGGCCAGCCGATCGCGTCGCCAGTTCGGGACAGGCCTCGACCAGCTCGCCGAGGAAGTCGCGGAAGGCGCGACGGCCCGGCACGATGACGACCGCGCTGTCGGATTGTGCGATCTGATAGACGAACTCGTCGCGACGCAAACGCGTGTTGAGGAACACCGCGATCAGCCCCGACTTGGCGGCGCCGAACCAGTACCACATGAACTCCGGCCGGTTCGGCATCCACAGCGCGACCTTGTCGCCCGGCTTCAAGCCGAGCGATTTCAGCCGCGCTGCGGCCCGATCCGATTCGCGCCTTATATCGGCAAAACTGTAGCGCCTGCCCTCGAACGAAAGCGCCTCGCGTTCGCCGTAGCGTTCGGCGAGGTAGTCGATGGCCTGGGCATAGGTCTTGCCGGTATAAGGATTCACGACGGGTAGTCCTGTTTCTACGCTACTTCTTCTTGGCCAGCGCGTCCTTGACGAACGCATTGGCCGTCGCCGCTTCGAAGTCGAACTCGCCCTGGGCGTAGGCCGTGCCGCCGAAGGCCAGCAGTTCGCGATACTTCCTCAGGCCCTCGATCGGCGTCTCGGCGCCCTTGGGCGTCGCCTTCTGCATCGCCTTGATGCCGAGCTCATAGAGATCGGAGTCCATTGCCGTCAGGTGCTTTCGCGCGGCCTTTCCGGCGGCGAGAATGTCGCTGTGGACCAGCTTGTCGGCCGCGTCGATGGCGCGCACGAAAGCGGCCAGCTGCTTGCCCTTCTCGGCCAGGCCTTTCTCGGTCACCGCCATGGCGGTGAACACCATGCCACGGGTTTCCGGAACCTCGCCGCCCAGCACGTCGACCAGGACGGTGGCGTAGCCGTCGGCAACCGCCTTCTCGGGGACCGGCGGCGAGAAGGCGCTGACGTCGATGGCGCCGCGACGCATGGCCGCCAGCGTGTTCGACGAATCGCCGATCGGCACGATCTCGGCCGCCTTGTCGACGTCGACGCCGCCGGCGTATTTGGCGAACAGGAAGCGGAACATGGTGTGCTGTCCGCCATTGAAGGAAATGACGCCGATCTTCTTGCCCTTCAGCGCCTGGATCTTCTGCTCGAGCGTCGACTTCTCGGTGATGCCGGCCTTCTCGAACACGTCCTTGCGGCCGAAGATCGTCGAAGTGTACTCGGTGTTCATCGGCGTCAGCAGCTTGACGGGCTGGCCCGCCTTGCGCGAGGCGAAGACGGAGTTGCCGCCCACGCCCGCGACGTCGGCATCGCCATTGAGGATCGCCGTGACGACGACCGCGCCGTCCTTGACGTTGACGATCTCGACGTCCAGCCCTTCCTTGGCGAACAGCCCGGCGCCATCGGCGACGTAGAGCGGCAGCCAGGCGAAGGACGTGCTGCTGATGACCACCTTGAGCTTGTCGGCCGCCTGTGCGACGCCGCCGAGCAGCAGCGCCGCCGCGACGAGGCCGCCGGCGGCGACCCGCCGGAGAATCGTTGCATTCATTGGACTTCCCTCCCTGTCGATGTTGGGTTTCTTCTTGCTCTTCCGGACGCTCACTGCTTCTTGGCCAGCGCGTCCTCGACGAATTTGTTGACCGTGATCTTGCTGACGTCGAGGTTCTCGAACTTGTAGCCGCCTTCCTCGAGCAGCGACTTGAAGCGCTGCAGGCTTTCGGTCGATACGGTCGCGGTCTTCGGCAGGGCGGGCTTCATCGACTTGACGCCCTGAACGTAGAGGTCGGATTCCATCGCCCCGACCAGCGAGCGGGCGGCCTCGCCGGCGGCGACGATGTCCTTCTGCGCCAGCTTGTTGGCCCGCTCCAGGGCGCGGACGAACGAGGCCACCATCGGGCCGTCGGTCTTCAGCTTCTCTTCGGTGACGACCAGCACGACATAGACCGAACCGGCGATCTCCGGCACGTCGCCGCCGATGAAGTCGATCAGCACCTCGCCGATGCCGTCGGCCACGGCCTTCTCCGGAACCGGCGGCGAGAAGGCGCTGGCATCGATCACCCCGCGCTTCATGGCCGCCAGGGTCGGGCCGGAATTGCCGACCGGCACCACCTCGGCCATCTTGTCGACGTCGCCGTTCAGGTACTTCTTGAACAGGTAGCGATACATCAGATGCGGACCGGCGCCGATGGCCGTGGTGGCGAGTTTCATGCCGACCATGGCCTTGACCCGATCCTCGATCGGCGAATTGCGGTCGACGCCCTTGGCCCGCAGCACTTCGGGACGGGCGAAGATGGTCGAGGTGTACTCCGTCACCATCGGAGTCAGGATCTTGATCGGCTGGCCCTTTTCGATGGCGTTGAAGGCGGTCTGGACGCCCAGCCCGCCGAGATCGACGGAACCGTTGATCATGGCCGCGGCCGGGGTCGAATTGGCCGGAACGTTGACGATCTGAACGTCCAGACCCTCGTCCTTGAAGAAACCGGCCCCGACTGCGACGTAGAGCGGGAACCACGCGAAACTGGTACTGCCGATCGCAATCTTAACGGTGCGCTCCGCCGCCTGGCCCAGACCGGCGAACAGTACGCTGACCGCCAATGTCGCGGCGACGAAAAGAGACAATTTTCCTGCCTTCATGATCGATTCCCTCCTGTCCGGCGCTTATTGGCTGCGCTATTTGCTTCGTTCTTCCACACGCCATGCTGGCGGCGGGAGCAGCAACACCTATGGAATCTTTGGAAAACCTAGGATAAAATTGCTGCTATCGTTTTCGGTGCAATGATCCTAACGATCGATACAAAACACTGTCAATGTCATAGTTCGGAATCGAGCCAATTTCCGGATTGTGAATCGCAACAGGGGCGCAAATGTGGATTCCTGATATCAGCAAGCTCGACGGACCCCGCTACTTGGCCGTCGCCACCGCCATAGCAAAGGCGATCGATGGCGGCGAATTGCCGCCGGGCGCGCAGCTGCCGCCGCAACGCGACCTCGCCATCAAACTCGGCGTCACGGTCGGCACCATCAGCCGCGCCTACACGGTCGCCAAGAAGCGCAAGCTGGTCAGCGGCGAAGTCGGCCGCGGCACCTTCGTCAGCGGTTCGCGCGACGAGACCAACGTCGCCAACTTCATTCCGCAGAACGAGACGCGTGCCGTCGATCTCGCCTGCTATTCGACTCCGATCGCCGACCTGTCGGACGCGGTCGGCAAGGCGTTGTCGGATCTTGCGGCCCGCACCGATCTGCTGCCGCTGCATCGCTATCCGCCCGCTTCCGGCTTCGTCAGCCACCGCGCCGCGGGCGCCGCGTGGATCGCCCGCAGCGGTCTCGAAGTCTCGCCCGACAACGTGCTGATCTGCAATGGCGCGCAGCAGGGCTTGTCGCTGGCGCTGGGTTCGCTGGTGGCGCCGGGCGAGCGCGTGCTGACCGAAACCGTGACCTATTCCGGCACCAAGGCGCTGGCGTCGCTGAGCGGCATCGAGCTGCAGGCGGTCGCCATGGACGAGCACGGCATGATCCCGGAGGCGCTGGAACAGATGGCCGCGGAAACCGACGCGCGCGTCGTCTACATTCAGCCGACGGTGCACAATCCGACGACCGCGATGATGCCGGAGGATCGCCGGCGGCGGATCGCGGACATCGTGCGCCGCCACGATCTCACCCTGATCGAGGACGACGCCGCCTGCAGCGCGCTGGGCGACCGGCCGCTGCCGATCTCGGCGCTGATCCCCGAGCGCAGCTGCTACATCACCGGCGTCTCCAAGGCGTTGAGCCCCGCCCTGCGCGTCGGCTTCGTCGCCGCGCCGCAGGAGATACTTTCGCATCTGCAGAACATGTTCCATGCCGCCGTTCTGGGCGCCTCGCCGATCATGGCCGAGCTGGTGGCGCAGATGATCGCCAGTGGCTCGGCGCAGGAGATCTGCCGGCGCAATCTCGAAGAGAGCGCGCGACTCAATCGCGTGGCGCAGCGGGTGCTGAAAGGCCACGACTTCCAGTCGCACCCGGCCTGCTTCTATCTGTGGCTGAAGCTGCCGCGGCAGTGGAGCGCGGAGGAATTCGCCGCTGCCGCGCGCGCCGACGGCGTCTCGCTGGTGCCGGCCGACAATTTCCTGGCCTCGCGGGAATCGCCGGTCCACGCCGTGCGCGTCTCGCTCAACCCGTCCTTCAATCCGGACGTGCTGCTCAAGGGCCTCGACGTGCTCACCCGGCTGCTCTCGAGCAGTCCGCGACTGCGCCAGCAGGTGATCTAGCGGCGACGCGCGCTAGACCGGATCCCAGCTGAATATCTCGCCCGAGCGCTGCAGGGGCGTGAACCATGGACGCAGGGCGGGCATGGCGTGATCCGCCACGCTCGCCGCCGTCCAGCCCTCGCTGCGATGGACCGAGCGGATCGGGCGATTGTGGTTGAACACGAAGATCTCGTTCTGCCGCACGGCGAAGATCTGGCCCGAGACGTCCTTCGACGCGTCGCTGGCGAGATAGACCGCCATCGGCGCGATCTTGTCGGGCGTCATCGCCATGATCTTCTTGCGCCGCTCCTTCTGCTGCTCGGTCTCGACCGGCACGGTGCCGGTCAGTCGGCTCCAGGCCGAGGGCGAAATGCAGTTGGAGCGGATGCCGAAGCGCTGCATGTCCATCGCGATGCCCTTCGACAGGCCGACGATGCCGAGCTTGGCGGCGATGTAGTTGGCCTGGCCGGTCTGGCCGATCAGCGCCGAATTCGACGTCATGTGGATGAAGCTGCCGCCGTTCTGTTCGCGGAAATGCGGCGCCGCTGCGCGCGCGACGTTGAACGAGCCCTTGAGATGCACGCCGACCACCGCGTCCCAGTCCGCCTCCTCCATCTTGTGGAAGATGACGTCGCGCAGGATGCCGGCGTTGTTCACGACGCAGTCGATGCGGCCGAACTTCTCGACGGCGGTCGCCACCATGCGCTGCGCGCCGTCCCAGCTCGCCACCGAATCGCCGTTGGCCACGGCATCGCCGCCCAGATCCTTGATCGCCTGCACCGCTTCCGCCGCCGGGCTGGCGTCGGCGCCTTCGCCGCGATCGGTGGCGCCGAGATCGTTGATCACCACCCTGGCGCCGCTCTTCGCCATGGCGATGGCGATGTCGCGGCCGATGCCGCGGCCGGACCCGGTGACCAGGACGACTTTTCCGTCAAGCAGCATGTCCGACACGTACTCCTCCTTCGGGCTGCCGCGCCGCGCGCCGCCCGTTTGCAAACCGGTGTTCAGGAACGCTGGGCGAACTTCGGATCGAGCCGGTCGCGCAGCGTGTCGCCCAGCAGGTTGACCGCCAGCACGGTCAGCATGATGGCCAGGCCGGGGAAGGTGACGCTCCACCAGCCGAGTTCGACGTAGGGGCGGCCTTCGGCGATCATGATGCCCCAGGTCGGGGTCGGCGGCGGCACGCCGACGCCGAGGAACGACAGGGTCGATTCCAGCAGGATCGCCGCCGCCACTTCCAGCGTCGCCAGCACGATCATGGTGTTGACCAGATTGGGGAAGATGTGCAGCCGCAGGATGCGCAGCGGGCTGCAGCCGATGGCGTAGGCCGCCTGCACGTAGTCGCGCTCGCGGATCGACAACGCCTCGCCGCGCGCCATGCGGGCGAACTGCGCCCAGTACAGCAGCGAAATGATGAGAATGACATTGATCAGGCTTGGCCCGACGGTGGCCGCCACGGCCAGGGCGATGAGAATGCCCGGCAGGGTCAGCGACAGGTCGGTCAGACGCATGATGGCGTCGCCGAGCCGGCCGCCGATCATCGCCGAAGCGATGCCGAGCAACACGCCGATGAACATGGCGACGACCACCGAGACGACGCCGACCAGCAGCGAAATGCGGCCGCCGTAGAGCATGCGGCTGAACACGTCGCGACCGAGCGAATCGGTGCCCATGATGTGCTCCCAGCTCGGTCCCTCGAGCAGGTTGGCGAGATCCTGCTGGGCGGGATCGTAGGGCGCCACGAAATCGGCGAACACCGCCGACAGCAGCACCAGCAGCAGGAACATCGCCGGCACGGAGCGCAGCAGGAAGGACGCGCCGCTCAGCCGGCGCAGCAGCGGACGGCGGACGGGGCGGGCAGCCAGGGGGATTTCGGCGGTCATCGTTTCACGTAGCTGATGCGCGGATCGAGCACGACGTAGAGCATGTCGACCACGAAGTTGACGACGAGGAACACGACCCCCATGAAAAGGACCGCGGCCTGGACCAGCGGGAAGTCGCGGCCGTAGACCGCGTCGATGGCGATCTTGCCGATGCCGGGCCAGGCGAACACGGTTTCCGTCACCACCGCGCCGCGCAGGATGGTGGCCGCCTGCAACGCGGTGATGGTGAGGATCGGAATGGCGCCGTTCTTCAGCGCATGCACCATGATGACGCGCCATTCCGGCACGCCCTTGGCTCGGGCCGTGCGCACGTAATCCGCTTCCAGCGCGTCCAGCATGGCCGATCTGGTGACGCGCATGATGGACGCGGCGACGAACAGGCCCAGCGTCACCGTCGGCAGCACCAGATGTTCGTCGTAGCCGAAGCCCGAGGTCGGCAGCAGCGGAATGTAGAGCGCGAAGAAAAGGATCAGCAGAATGCCGAACCAGAAGGTCGGCATACTCTGTCCCGCCAGCGCCACGATCTTGCCGGCATTGTCGAACCACGTGTCTCTTCGCACTGCCGACCATATGCCGACCGGCAGCGCCAGCAGCAGCCCCAGCCCCATCGAGCACAACGACAGGACGATGGTCGCCGGGAACCGTTCGAGCAGCATCTGGGCCGCCGAACGGTCCCATTTGATCGAGCGGCCGAAATCGCCCTGCAGCGCGTTGGTGACGAAGTACCAGTACTGCACCACCAGCGGCTTATCGAGCCCGAGCGAGGCCCGGATGCGTTCGATGTCTTCCTGCGAAGCCTCCATCGGCGCCATCAGATTGACTGGATCGCCAGACAGTCGCGACAGGCCGAACACGATGACGCTCAGCAGCAGCATCGTGAGCAATGCCTGCATCAGCCTCTCGACAACGAAACGCGTGGACACGTGAATTGACCCTCTACTTCAGCCGCAAGGCGCGCATGGTGGTATGATAGCCGCTACCGAGCGCCGGTTGCCACTCCTTGACGCGCTTGTTGCTGACGGCGAACGGCGTGTCGCACCACAGCAGCGGCAGGTTTTCGACGTTTTCGGCTTCCATTTTGGCGAAGCTCTGCAGAATCTTCTTCCGCTCGTCGGGATCGACCGTCTGGATCTGCTCCTTGAAGATGCGGTCGTATTCCGGATTCTGCACGCTGCGCGCCGTCCAACCCGACCAGGAGACGAAGTATGAATTGATGACTTCGCCACCGTCGTCGGGAATGGAGATCGGCGTATAGAAGATGCCGGTCGGCTTGTTGCCGCGCATCATCGCCAGCCAGGCGCTGTTGTCGACGCTGACGCGTTCGACGGCGAACCCGACCGCCTCGAGATTGCCGGCGACCGCCTCGAGCACCTGCGGCGCGTTGGGCACGGCGACGAAGGACTGCGTATGCAGGGTGAACGTCACCTTGGTGCCGGGCTTGACCCCGGCTTCCTTGAGCAACGCCTTGGCCTTGGCCGGATCGTACTTGATCTGCGGCAGGCCTTCGAGGAAACCGAACGTGCCCGGGGTGAACATGCTGGTGGCCGGCTGGCACACCCCGCCCTGGATCTTCTCGGCGATGTCCTTGCGGTTGATGGCATGGCCGATGGCGAGACGGACGCGCTTGTCGGCCGATTCGGGGAACAGGTCCTTGTTGAACATGATGCCCGAAGTGCCGCTGTAGCGCGACGAGACGACCCGCACGTCGGGGTTCTTGCGCGAGCGCTCCAGCAGCGGTCCGGTGAGACCCGACACGATGTCGGCCTCGCCGCGCTCCAGCATGGCGTAGCGCGTGAACGGCTCCTTCACCAGAAGCTGCGTCGCCGTCTTGATATGCGGCGCGCCGTTCCAGTAGTTCGGATTGGCCTCGTACTTGGTCCATTCGCCGGCCTTGACGCCGACCAGCTTGAACGGACCGGTGCCGATCGGATTGTCCTGGAATCCCTTGGCGCCGACTTTCTCGTAATACGCCTTCGGCGCGATCGGCGTCAGCGCATAGCGCGTGGTGGTGAAGAAGGCGGGCCACGGCTGCTTCAGCACGAAGCGGGCCGTATGGGCGTCGACGACCTCGATCCGTTCGACCGACTCGGTGAAACCCTTGCGATAGGCATGCGTGCTGTCGGGCGCCATGACGCGATCGAAAGTGAACTTGACGTCGTCGGCGGTGAACGCGTCGCCGTTGTGGAACTTGACGTTCTTGCGCAGCTTGAAATCGATCTGCTTGCCGTCCGGGCTCACCGTCCAGCTCTCGGCGAGGGCCGGATACTTGCCGTCCTTGCCGACGTTGATCAGCCCGTCGAAGATGAAGTCGTACGACATGTGCGGCGTCGCGCCAACCATCGCGGTCGGGTCGAAAAGCTGGCTGAGATTGGGCAGCGCGATGGTCACGTCGCCCTTGGGTTCGGCATGCACCGGGGCGCCGAACAGCAGGGCCAGCGCGAGTGCAGAGCCCACGGAAACCGGAGCCAGCGACGCCGACAGACGGCGCGTCGGACGAGCGGCACGGGCAGGATGGATGGCGGCGTCGTTCTTCATAATGCTCCCTCCACTGTTTCTTCTGTGTTCTGGTCGCGGCCGGAACGGCGGGCTCTCCGCCGTTCCGGCTCGAAACGAAGTTGCGAGGATTATTTCGCCAGCTGGAGATTCTTCAGCGACAGGTAATAGCCACTGCCCATCGCCGGGCTCCACGTCTTCACGCGCTTGACGACGGCATAGGGCGTCGAGCACCACAGCAACGGCACCATCTCAAGGTTCTCCTGTTCCATTTTGGAGAACTTGTGCAGCAGCTTCTTGCGCGCCTCGACGTCGACCGTCTGCTGCTGCTCCTTGAACAGCGCGTCGTATTCCGGCCGCTGGATGGAGCGCGGCGTCCAGGCCGACTTCATCGAGAACCAGGTGTTGATCAGTTCGCCGCCATCGTCGGGCGTGCCCGACGGCGCGTAGAAAATGCCGTAGGCCTTGTTGCCGCGATAGAGCGACATCCAGCCGCTGGTGTCGACGCTCTTGCGTTCGATCTCCAGACCGACCGCCTCGAGGTTGCCGGCAATCGCCTCCAGCACCTGCGGCGCGCCCGGCAGGGCGGCGAAGGCCTGGGTATGGAGCACGAACGGCACCTTGGTGCCGGGCTTGACGCCAGCCTCCTTGAGCAGCGCCTTGGCCTTGGCCGGATCGTAGGGGATCAGCGGGATGCCCGGCAGATGCCCGAACGTGCCCGGCGAGATGATGCTGGTCGCCGGCTCGCAGATGCCGCCCAGCAGCTTCTCGGCGATCGCCTTGCGGTCGATGGCATGGGCGACGGCCAGGCGCACGCGCCGATCCTCGGCCTGCGGGAATTCCTGCTTGTTGAACAGGATGCCGGAGGTGCCGGCGTAGGGCGAGATGATGACGCGCAGGTCCTTGTTGGCGCGCACCTTGTCGAGCAGCGCGCCGGTCAGGCCGGTGGCGATGTCGGCCTCGCCCTTCTCGATCATGGCGTAGCGGGTGAAGGGTTCGGCGACCAGACGGTAGGTGACCGTCTGGATGTGCGGCGGCTGGTTCCAGTAGCTCGCATTGGCCTCGAACTTGGTCCATTCGCCGGCTTTCCAGTCCGCCAGCTTGAAGGGGCCGGTGCCGATCGGCTTCTCCTTGAATTCCTTCTGTCCGACCTTCTCGTAGTAGTTCTTCGGCACGATGTGCGTCAGCGCATAGCGCGCGGTGGTGAAGAAGGCCGGCCAGGGATTCTTCAGGACGAAGCGCGCCGTATGCGGATCGACCACTTCGACGCGTTCGATCGAATCCTGAAAGCCACGGCGATAGGAATGGGTGCTGTCGGGCGCGAGGATCTTCTCGAAGGTGAACTTCACGTCCTCGGCGGTGAACGGATCGCCGTTGTGGAACTTCACGTTTCTGCGCAGCTTGAAGTCGATCTGCTTGCCGTCCGGGCTGATGACCCAGCTTTCCGCCAGACCGGGAACCTTGCCCTTTTCGTTGAGATTGATCAGACCGTCGAAGATCATCTCGTGGATCATGTAGTCGGCGGTCGACACGGTGGCCGTCGGATCCGCGTTCTGGGCGAGGATCGACGAGGCGACGACGATGCTGCCCTTGGGTTCCGCCTGCGCCGGCAACGATGCCGCCAGCGCCAGACCGAGACCGGCGAGCCCGAACAGAGCCGCCCGCGCCGAGATGCCGGCTTTTGCTGCGTAGTTCATTTCGTTATTCCCTCCCGGAGTGGTTGACCGGTGGCCTGCGAGACGCCTGCCACCGGCTCTTCTTGTTCTCGCTTACTGCGCCAGTTCTATCGTCGACAGCGACAGGTAGTTGCCGCTGCCCAATGCCGGCTTCCAGCTCTTCACGCGCTTGGCGTTGATGGCGTAGGGCGTGGAGCACCAGAACAGCGGCACCATCTCGAAATTCTCCGATTCCAGCTTGGCGAACTTCTGCAGCAACGCCTTGCGCTTATCGAGATCCGCCGTCGTCTGCTGTTCCTTGTAGATCTCGTCGTATTCCGGAACGCTGATGCTGCGCGTCGTCCAGGCCGCCTTCGACGTGAAGTAGGAGTTGAGCAGTTCGCCGCCATCGTCCGGCGTGCCGACCGGCGTGTAGTAGATGCCGTGCGCCTTGTTGCTGCGCATCATCGACAGCCAGGCATCGGTATCGACGCTCTTGCGATCGATCTCCAGACCGGCCGCCTCGAGATTGCCGGCGATCGCTTCCAGCACCTGCGGCGCCCCCGGCAGGGCGGCGAAGGACTGCGTGTGATAGACGAACGGAACCTTGGTTCCCGGTTGCACGCCGGCTTCCTTGAGCAGCTCCTTGGCCTTGGCCGGGTCGTACTTGACCGGCGCGATGCCCTCGAGGAAACCGAACGTGCCCGGCGTCATCATGCTGGTCGACGGCTCGCAGACGCCGCCGGTGACGTTCTTGGCGATCGCCTCGCGATTGATGGCATGCGCCACGGCGAGACGCACGCGGCGATCCTTGGCCTGCGGGAAGTCGTTCTTGTTGAACAGCAGCGCGGACGTGCCGCTGTAGGGCGACATGATGACGCGCAATCCTTCGTTGTTGCGCACCCGCTCCAACAATGCCCCGGAAATACCGGCAGCAATGTCCGCTTCGCCCTTGTCGACCATGGCGTAGCGGGTGAACGGCTCCGCGACCAGGCGCTGGGTGACGAACTTCACCTTGGGCTTCTCGCCCCAGTACTGGTCGTTGGCTTCGAACTTGGTCCACTCGCCGGCCTTCCACTCGGCCAGCTTGTAGGCGCCGGTGCCGACGGGCTTCTCCTTGAAGCCTTTGGCGCCGACTTTCTCGTAGTAGTTCTTCGGCACGATATGGGTCAGCGCAAAGCGGGCCGTGGTGAAGAAACCGGGCCAGGGCTGCTTCAGGATGAACCGGGCGGTGTGCGGATCCACCACCTCGATGCGCTCGATCGCGTCGATGAAGCCGCGCCGGTAGGAATGGGTGCTGTCGGGCGCGATGATGCGCTCGAAGGTGAACTTGACGTCTTCGGCGGTGAACGGATCGCCGTTGTGGAACTTGACGTTCTTGCGCAGCTTGAAGTCGATCTGCTTGCCGTCGTCGCTGATCGTCCAGCTTTCGGCCAGCGCCGGCACCTTGCCCTTTTCGGTCAGGTTGAGCAGCCCGTCATAGACCGCCTCGGAGAACATGTAGTCGGCCGTCGACACGATGGCGGTCGGATCGGAATTCTGACTCAGCACGGGGACGGCGAGCACGGCGCTGCCCTTGGACTGCGCCAGCGCCGGCGTCGCGGCGGCCAGAGCGAGACCGGATACCGCCAGCCCAGCCAGAAGAACAGGCGCACGGAAAACGGATTTGAAATTGCAAACCATTGATACTCAACTCCTCCCAGAGCGGCCGTCGGACATCAGCGAACCGATCCGACGGCGTCGTCATGTACCATTTTTTTGTTGGTACATTAAAAAAAATTGTATCTTAAGCCTGCTATCAATTGTATCACTCTGTCAACAAGGAACGACAGTCAATCAACGCAATATGCGACGATCGACGGCTCGGCGATAATGGAGCGGCAAGGGAGCGTTGATGAATTCGATCGTGCATGATTCCGGCGTTGAAAAGGGTGCGGCCTCGGCCGCCGAAGACCCGATCCTGCGGGTCCGGAACCTGCGCACCGTGTTCCAGACGCGCAGCGGCGCGGTGCCGGCGGTCAACGACGTTTCCTTCGAGGTGCGGCGCGGCGAGACGCTCGGCCTGGTGGGCGAATCCGGTTGCGGCAAGAGCGTCACGTCGCTTTCGATCCTGCGCCTGATCCCGCCTCGCGCCGGCCGCGTCGAGGAAGGATCGGTGCTCTATGGCGGCCGCGACCTGATGCAGCTCGGCGACGACGAGATGCGCAAGATCCGCGGCGGCGAGATCGCCATGGTGTTCCAGGAGCCGATGACGGCGCTCAACCCGGTCCTGACCATCGGCCAGCAGATCATCGAGACCGTGCTGCTGCACGAGGACATGAGCCGCGAACAGGCGCGCGAACGGGCCATCGAGATGCTGCGCGTCGTGCACATTCCCGAAGCCGAGCGGCAGATCGACAACTACCCGCACCAGCTTTCCGGCGGCATGCGCCAGCGCGCCATGATCGCCATGGCGCTGTCGTGCAATCCCAAGGTGCTGATCGCCGACGAGCCGACGACGGCGCTCGACGTCACCATCCAGGCGCAGATTCTCGAGCTGATGCAGGAGCTGCAGGAAAAGTTCGGCACCGCCATCATCATGATCACGCACGACCTCGGCGTCATCGCCGAGACCGCGCATCGCGTGGCGGTGATGTATGCCGGCCGCAAGGTCGAGGAGGCGCAGGTCGAGGCATTGTTCGAGGACGCGATCCATCCCTACACGCAGGGCCTGCTGCAGGCCATTCCGGGCATGGAGGACAACGAAGTCGACGGCAAGCGGCGCAGGCTCTACGCCATCGAGGGCACGGTGCCGGCACTGGCCGATCTGCCGCCCGGCTGCGCCTTCGCACCGCGTTGCCCGCTCGCCAGCGACATATGCCGCGAAAAGGTGCCGCCGCTCGAGGAGAAGAAACCGCGTCACTACGCGGCCTGCTGGAACAGCCCACGCCCGTATGCGGCCGATTAGAAAGTAAGAGCAGCCATGTCCGTAGCGTCCCCGGCCGAAACGGCCCCCTCACCCGTTGCCGACGGGCAGCAGCCGCTGCTCCAGGTCGAGGGTCTGAAGAAGCATTTCCGCGTCCGCAAGGCGCTGCTGGCGCGCAACGCGCAATACGTCAAGGCGGTCGACGGCGTCTCCTTCCATATCGATGCCGGCGAGACGCTGAGCCTGGTCGGCGAATCCGGCTGCGGCAAGTCGACCATCGGCCGCATGATCATGAAGCTCATCGAGCCGACGGAAGGCGCCATCCGCGTCAATGGCCGCGATATCGCGCCGCTGTCCCGCCGGCAGATGCAGCCCTATCGCAAGATGATGCAGATCATCTTCCAGGATCCGTTCTCGTCGCTCAACCCGCGCATGACGGCGGGCGACATCGTCGGCGAGCCGATGCTGGTGCACGGCCTGGCCGACGAGACGGAGCGTCATGCCCGCGTCGTCGAACTGTTCCGACGGGTCGGCCTGCGTCCCGACCAGATGCCCCGCTACCCGCACGAATTCTCGGGCGGCCAGCGCCAACGCATCGGCATCGCTCGCGCCCTGGCCCTCGGCCCCAGCCTGATCATCGGCGACGAGCCGGTATCGGCGCTCGACGTCTCGGTCCAGGCCCAGGTCATCAACCTGATGACCGACCTGCAGCAGGAATTCGGCCTGTCCTATCTCTTCATCGCCCACGATCTTTCGGTGGTGAAGCATATCAGCCACCGCATCGCGGTGATGTATCTCGGCCGCATCGTCGAGCTGGCCGATTGCGGCGAGCTGTTCCGCAACCCGCTGCATCCCTACACCGAGGCGCTGCTGTCGGCGGTGCCGGTGCCCAATCCGCGCAAGACGCGCAAGACGCGCATCATCCTCAAGGGCGACGTGCCGAGCCCGATCGCGCCGCCGCCGGGCTGCCGCTTCAATACGCGCTGCCCGCTGGCCATCGATCGCTGCCGGGTCGAAGTTCCCGATTTCCGCGAGGTCGCGCCCAAGCACTGGGTCGCCTGCCATCTGCGCTAGGCGGCGCGCAATATGAACCCGTTTGCGGGCCTGACCTACGGCAAGGCGATCGCCGCCATCGCCGAACGGTTCGCCGATCGCAACGCGCTGTCGTTTCACGGCCAGCACTGGACCTTCAAGGAGGCCAAGCGCGAAATCGACCTCGCCTCGGCGCGGCTCGCCTCGCTGGGGCTGCAGCGCCAGGACAAGGTGGCAATCTGGATGCCGAACCGGCCGGAGGCGATCTGGTGCTGGCTGGGCGCGGCGCAGATGGGCTACGTAGCGGTCTTCCTCAACACCCGCCTGACGCAGGACGAGGTCGCCTACCAGCTGTCGCAGTCGGACAGCCGCGCGCTGCTGCTGCAAGGCGCCGACAGCCATCGCGACTACCTGGCGGACATCGTGAAGCTCTGCCCGGAGCTGTCGGCCGCATCGCCGGGTTCCTTGCGCAGCCCCGCCCTCCCCGACCTGCGGCACGTCATATGCGTCGATCGGCCGGCGATTTCGGTTTCCGGCGTCACCGACTGGTCGAGCCCTGCGTCGGCCACGCTGCCGCTGCCGGCGCTGGAGACAGACATCCTGGCGCCCGCCACCATCATCTACAGCTCCGGCACCACCGCGCTGCCCAAAGGGGTGGTGCTGACCCATGTCGTGTGGCGCAAGGCCTACGACCATGGCCCGCGCTTCGACCAGACCGAAGACGACAGGCTGTGGCTATGCATGCCGCTGTTCGGCATCATGGCCAACGTCAACGGCGTGTTGACCTTCTGGACTCATGGTTCGTCCATCGTGCTGGAGGACCGGTTCGACCCGCAGACGGCGCTGCAGACCCTCCAGGACGAGGGCTGCACGACCGCCTACCTGATGCCGGTGATGCTGGAAAAGATGCTGGCGCAGGCGAATTTCCGGTCCTTCGATCTTTCGCGCCTGCGCACCGGCACTGTCGTCACCAACGATCCCGACGTCATGATGCGGGCCGTCAACGAACTGGGCATGCGCGACTTCTACTCGACCTACGGGATGAGCGAGTTGTCGAGCGTGGTGCTGCGCACCTTCTCCGCCGATCCACTGGAAGCGAAGCTACAGAGCCACGGCCGGCCCATGCCCGATATCGAGGTGCGCGTGGCCGATCCGGACACCGGCCAGCCGCTGCCGGTCGGCCAGCAGGGCGAACTGCAGATACGCGGCTACAACGTCATGCCCGGCTACTACAGGAAACCGGCGGAGACCGAGGCGGCCTTCACCGCCGATGGCTGGTTCCGGACCGGCGATGCCGGCGTCGAGCGCGAAGACGGCAACTTCCGTTTCATCTCGCGCCTGAAGGACGGCTACAAGTACAACGGCTTCAACGTCTCGACCCCGGAGGTCGAAGCTGCCCTGCGCCGCCACCCGGCGATCGCCGGCGCCGCCGTCGTCGGCGTGCCGGACCCGACAGCCGGCGAGATCGGCATCGCCTTCGTCGTGGCTCGCGACGGTCAGACGATCGACACGGCCGCCATAGCGGAGTTCCTGAAGCCGATCCTGGCGCCCTACAAGCGCCCGCAGCGCATCGTGACGCTCGAAGAACTGCCGCTTACCGCCGGCACCGGCAAGGTGCAGACGCGCCAGCTCAAGGAAATGGGCCGGCAGCTTATGGACGAAGAAAAGGCCCGGAAGTCGGCGTGACTTCCGGGCCTTGACGGTTTCAGCGACGGCGCTGGCCTACTTGGCCAGTTCCATGGTGTTGAAATTGTAGTGGTAGGCGCTGATCACCGCCGGCGACCAGGACTTGACGCGCGGACCGGCGGCATAGGTCGTGTTGCACCAGAACAGCGGGACCGCCATGCGCTTCTCGTCCTCGAGCTTGGCCCAGTCCTGCAGCATCTTCTCGCGCTTCTTCAGATCGGTGATGCCGAGCTGGGTCTTGAACACGGTGTCGTATTCCGGGACGTTGATGTAACCGGACGACCACACTGCGGTCGAGCTGTACCAGCCCTCCAGCGTCTCGCCGCCGTCGTCCGGCATCGAAGACGGCCCGTAGAAGACGCCCGGCTGCTTCTTGCCGCGCATCATGGCGAGCCAGGACGAGGTGTCCGCCTGTTCGCGCGTGACCTTGAAGCCGACCGCTTCCAGATTGCCCGCGATGGCTTCCAGAACCTGCGGCGCGCTGGGCAGCGAACCGAAGGATTCGGTGTGCAGCATCCAGCTGATCTCCTTGCCCGGCGCAACGCCCGCTTCCTTCAGAAGCGCTTTGGCCTTCGCCGGATCGTAGGGGATCGGCTTCAGGCTCGGCAGGTGACCGAACGTGGCCGGCGTGAAGATGCTGGAAGCCGGTTCGCAGATGCCGCTCAGGATGTTCTTGGCGATCGCCGGACGGTTGATCGCGTAGGCCACCGCCATGCGAACGCGCTTGTCGCTGGCTTCCGGGAACTTGTTCGGGTTGAAGTAGATGCCGCTGGTGCCGCTGTACTTCGACTCGAAGAGCCGCATCTGCTTGTTGGCCTTGACCTTCTCGAGCAGCGCACCGGTGAGGCCGAACACGACGTCCGCCTCGCCTTTCTCGAGCATGGCGTAGAGCGTGAAGGGCTCCTTGACCAGCCGCTGCGTGACGGTCTTCACCTTGGAGACCTGGCCCCAGTAGTTTTCGTTGGCCTCGAACTTGGACCATTCGCCAGCCTGGACCGCCACCAGCTTGAACGGACCGGTGCCGACGGGCTTCTGGGCAAATTCCTTGGCGCCGACCTTCTCGTAATAGTTCTTCGGAACGATCGGCTGAATGCCGTAGCGCGCCGACGAGAAGAAGCTCGGCCAGGGCTGGTTCAGGGTGAACCGCACCTTATGCGGATCCAGCACCTCGATGCTCTTGATCTGCGCCACGAAGGCCTTGCGGTAGGAATGCGTATTGCCGTCCTTCAGCAGCATTTCGTAGCTGAACTTGACGTCATCCGCGGTGAACGGGTCGCCGTTGTGGAACTTCACGCCCTTGCGCAGCTCGAAGTCCACTTGCTTGCCGTCATCGCTGATCGTCCAGCTCGTCGCCAACGCCGGCACCTTGCCCTTGGCCGTCAGGTTCAGCAGCCCGTCATAGAGCATGTTGAATGCCGTATGGTCGGTGACCGCCACCATGACCGTGGGATCGAACTGCTGGCGCAGCAGGGCGCCGGCAACAACCACCTCGCCTTGCGGCGCGGCGAGCGCCGGGCCGGCAAGCGGCGCGGTCAGCGCCGCCGCAATGCAGCCTGCCACCAAGCCGCGTCTGAAAATATCAACCATCGAGTTCCCTCCCGTCCTTTCGTTATCGATCGTCTGCTACGTGCGCCGCCGCCTTCGCGCCGATGGCGAAGTCCGGCTTACCGCTGCGGTCTCGAACCGGAAATCTGCACCCGGCGCATGCGGCGCAGTTCCTTGTAGTCGTCCAGCGCGTAGTGCTGGGTGCAGCGGTTGTCCCAGATCGCCAGCGAATTCGCGCGCCAGCGAAAGCGAACCTGGAATTCCGGTTTCTTGACGTGATCGTAGAGCATCTGCAGCACGTTCTGACTTTCGGTGTCGCTGACGTCCTTGATCCGTACGGTGTAGTTCGAGTTGACGAACAGCGCCTTGCGGCCGGTCACCGGATGCCGGACCACGACCGGATGCTCGACCGGCGGCGGCACCTCCATGGCGTCGTTGCGCAGGATGTTCTGTCCGCCGTAGCGCCGCCTGACGTTCGAATTGTCGTGCAGCGCCGTCAGCCCGTCGATGTAGTTCCTCGTGCTCTCGGCGAGCGCCTCGTAGGCCGCGTACATGCTGCACCAGATCGTATCGCCGCCGACCTTGGGCGCGACCTCGCAGTACAGCAGCGAACCCATCGGCGGCTCTTCATAATCGGTGTTGTCGGTATGCCAGACCGATCCGACGGCGATCTTCGATCCGTCGTTCTCCAGCAGCGACATGGAATCGTATTTGTCGCCGTACATTTTCAGCTTCTTGGAATAGAGCGGCGGGCCGAACCGCCGCGCCAGCGACATATGCTGGTCGGGCGTCAGCGTCTGGTCGCGCAGGAAAATCACCTGATGTTCCATCAGGGCATCGTGCAGGGTCTCGAAGGTGGCCTCGTTCTCCTGCCGGCCCAGATCGATACCGTGGATTTCGGCGCCGATCGCCGGCGCCAAGCGCTCGACCCTGACCATTGCCGCCAGCTGTCCCATCGTCGTTTCCTCGGGCTTTTGCGACCGATCTATGTGAAAGGTCTGACCTTTCCGCCATTGGACCGGGAATTGCCGGCAATTTCCAGTGCAATCTTCAAAAATTGCTACGGCATTGACGCTGAAATGTACCTGCAAACTGGGCGGGCGTCCAATGGCCTCTCAAGCCACGGCAAAGTCGACATTTCTCAAGTGGGAGACATAAAATTTCGCATCAATGGCACGCCGATTTCTCGAATTTGACACAAAATGTAGCAATTATTGACTCGTTGCGATGGTGACAATTATCGCTTGCAGTCTGATAATCCCCAACAGGTTTTCGTAACGGAAGGTGACGTGACGTGAAGGCCATATACAATCGAGTTGCAGCAGTTCTCCGCCAGGCATGGACGCGGATGCGCAACCCGTACCGGCCGGAACGCCACTACATGCGCGGCTCGCAGCAGGCCCGCTCCGGCAAGTAGCCAAACGAAATGAACTGAACCGCCACCTGCCGGGCGATTAGCTTCGCCCGGCCAGCTGTCGCGTCTCTATTCCACCAACTCCACCGATTCCAGCTTCAGGTGATAGGGGCTGCCGACCGCCGGGTTCAGCTCCTTGATGCGCTTGCTGACTGCGAAGGACTCGCCGCACCAGAACAGCGGCACCGAACGCTTGCGCTCGTCTTCCAGCTTGGCGAAACGCTGCAGGATCTGCTGGCGCGACTTGGAATCGGCGGCGGCAAGCTGGTCCTGGAAGATCTTGTCGTATTCGGGATCGGCGATGTTGCCGCTCGACCACACCGCCTTGCTGTTGTACCAGCCCGACATCAGTTCGCCGCCGTCATCGGGCATCGCCGAGGTGCCGTAGAACACGGCCGGCTGCTTGCCGCCGCGCATCATCTGCATCCACGCGGCCATGTCGTAGGGCTCGCGCGTCACCTTGAAGCCGACCTGCTCGAGATATCCCGCGATCGCCTCCAGCACCTGAGGTGCGTTTGGCAGCGACGCCGATTCGGTGTGCAGCGAATAGGTGATCTCCTTGCCCGCCGGCACGCCGGCTTCCCTCAGCAGCGCCTTGGCCTTCGCCGGATCGTAGGGAATCGGCTCGAAGCCCGGCATGTAGCCGAACGTGGCCGGCGTGAAGATGCCCGGCGAAGGCTCGCACACGCCCTTCAGCACGCTCTGCGCAATCGTCTTGAGATCGATGGCATGGCCCACCGCCATGCGCACTTTGATGTCCTTGGCTTCGGGGAACTTCGACAGATTGAAGAACATCGCGCTGGTGCCGCTGTACTTGGCGCGGAAGATGCGCACGTCCTTGTCCTGCGCGATCTTCTCGAGCAGCGGCCCGGTGAGACCGGAAATGATGTCGGCCTCGCCCTTCTGCATCATGGCGTAGCGCGTGAACGGTTCCTTCACGAGCTGCTGCTTGACGTCGATCTTGGGCGGCTTGTTCCAGTAGTCGGGATTGGCGGCGTATTTCGTCCATTCGCCCGCCACCATGCTGTCGAGCTTGAACGGCCCGGTACCGACCGGCTTCTCCTGAAAGCCCTTGGCGCCGACCTTCTCGTAGTAGTTCTTCGGCACGATGGGCTGCAAGCCGTAACGCGAAGCGGAAAAGAACGCCAGCCACGGCGTCTTCAGCACGAAACGCACCTGCGAGGGGCTGACGACCTCGATGCGCTCGATCGAGTCGACGAATCCCTTGCGATACGAATGCGTGTTGCCCGGCGACAGCATGGTGTCATAGGTGAACTTCACGTCCTCGGCGGTGAACGGGTCGCCGTTGTGGAACTTCACGCCCTTGCGCAGCTCGAAATCGATCTGCTTGCCGTCGGCGGACACCGTCCAGCTGGTGGCCAGCGCCGGATACTTGCCGTCGGGACCATTGTTCAGCAGGCCGTCATAGAGCAGGTCGTTGACGAGAAAATCCGTCGTGGCGATGACCCGGGTCGGATCGAAATGCTGGCGCAGCACCGGCGCCACCACCAGGATCTCGCCTTGCGGCGCGGCCGTCGCGATCTGCGGCAACGCCACGCTGGCGAGCAACGCGGCGGCAGCGATCGTCGCGAATGATTTCCTGAAATTAACCAGCATCCTTATCCTCCCTTACGCGACTCTTCGAAATCGATACATTTTCGATAACATTAACCATCAAATCGCTGCATAGTAACTGAATTGTACCTATCTACCTTTGCAATCCGCGACGAGCGGTTGCCGGAAACCGTGATCAGACGATTGATTCGATGAACAGAATTTCCGGCGATACCGCGAAGAGTATGAAATCAGGTTTCGCGCAGAATGTTCCGCAGGTCCGGCTTCAAAACCTTGCCGGTGGCGTTGCGCGGCAGAGCGCCGAGGTAGCGGATGTCGACCGGCACCTTGTAGGGCGCCAGCTGCCGGCGGCAGTGCTGCTTGATCTCCTCGATGTCGGGTTCGGCGGTGCCGGGCCTGACGACGAGGAAGGCGCAGACCTTCTCGCCCATCACGGGGTCGGGGCCTCCGACCACGGCCACTTCACTCAGAGCCGGATGGCTGGCGAGCACCTGTTCCACTTCGTTGGAATAGACGTTCTCGCCGCCACGAATGATCATGTCCTTCTTGCGATCGACCAGAAATACGAACCCGTCCTCGTCCATGTAGCCAAGATCGCCGGTATGCAGCCAGCCGCCCCTGAGCGTGTCGGCCGAGGCGGCCGGATTGCCAAGATATTCGCGCATGACGCTGGGGCTGCGGCCGACCAGTTCGCCGATCTGGCCGCGCGGCACCTCGTTGTCGCGATCGTCGAAGATCGCTACTTCCGTCGCGGGGATCGCTATTCCCACCGAGCCGATCTTCAGCACCGCCAGTTCGCCCGGCAGCGTGACCAGCGTGCCGCAGGATTCGGTCTGTCCCATGCCGTGAATGAGCCGGGCATTGGGAAACAGCGCCTGCACCTCGCCCAGCTTGTCCATCGGCATCGGCGCGGCGCCGAACTGCACGACCTTGACCGCGGGAAACGAAATGCCGAGCTCCCTCGCCCGCGTCGCCATGATCAGAAGGATCGACGGCACGCCGAAGAACGAGGTAATGCCCTCGCTCTCCATCAGCTTCAGCACGTTGTCGGCGCTGAACGTTGCGATGACCAGGCTGCCGCCGCGATAGAGGATCGGAAAGAACAGCGTGTGCGAGGCGATATGGAACATCGGGGTCACCGCCATCGACACCGGCGCCTCGAAGTCCCAGCCCCAGGCGCGCGAGGCCTGCAGGCAGCCGGCGATCAGGGTCCGGTGGGTGTGCACGACCCCCTTGGGCACGCCGGTGGTGCCGGACGTGTAGTAGACCGCGGCCGGACTGTCGAGGATCGCCGCCGGCTTTTCGTCCATCCGCTTCGCAGGCTGCGGCATATGGGCCGGGAGGCCGACAAGATCGCGCCTGTCGGCGGCTACCTTGGCGACCAGGGTTTCGTAGGGTTTGTCGAACAGAAACAGGCGCGCGGCCGAATTCTCGACAATGTAGGCGACCTCGCGTTCGACCAGCTTGTTGTTGACCGGCACCGCAACGGCGCCCAGTTCGAGTATGGCCAGGAACCAGATGACGTAGCGGGCGCTGTTGTCGACCAGCATGGCGACCGCATCGCCCCGCCCGACGCCCTTTGCGCGCAGCACGGCGGCGGCGCCATCGACGCAACCGTAGAGTTCCGCATGGCTCAACGTCGTTTCGCCATCGAATATCGCACGCCGGCCGCCGATTTCGGCCGCCGCATCGCGCAGGAAACGCGTATATGTCGTGGACTCGTCGAGCGCGGCGAGCCTGGCCGAGATATCCCGGGCTACCGCGTCACGCTCTGCGATTTCCCGATCCCGCAGGGAACGAACTTCTTGCGACATTTCAGATCCACCTCTTCCGCCAACAGCACCATCTTCGTCCGGGTCGACGAGACGATACAGACGCATTCTTCCAATGACGAGACCGACAAGGAGTGAAACGACCGTGATCAATCCGCTGATCTACGCGCCGCAGGGCAACATGGGCCCCGAGCATATCGACGAGCACCGCAGATGGTACGTCAGCCGCCACGCGCCGACGCTGATGGGCGTCGGATTCTACAGCGCCCGCATGTTCGACGGCGAAGGCACGCGCTGGTGCAATCTCTACGAGATCCCCACCCTCGACATTCTCAGCACGCCCGAGTACCGGCAGATCAAGACCAACGACACGTTCCGCGACAAGAACATCGGCCGTTTCTCCAACCTCAACGTGACCATCTACACGCAGGAGAAAATTCTCGATGCCGCCGGCGCCGCGCTGGCGCGCGCGCCCGGCATGACGGGGCCGGCGCTCAGCTTCGTTCGCTTCGACTGGAACGGCGACCGGCCGTCTCTGGACGCGTGGCTGCTCGACGGACTGGCAAGCGCGGCACGCGCTGGCGCGCCGATGCGCACCGTGCGGCTGCTCGAACGGACCGGCGAGCATCCTGAACTCAAGACCACCTATCCGCACTTCGCCGCCGTCATCGAATGGAGCGACAAGGGCATGCCGGCGGCCGGACCGATCGAAGCGGCGGCCGCGAAGCTCGGGCCGGCCGCCAGCGCAGTGTCGTGCGAAAGCTTCAGCAAGCGATTCGGCCTGGTGCGGGAAGGCGTGTTCGACTGAACCAGGCGGCGCGAGATGGCGATCACGCCTTCAGACGCTCGATCGCCATCTCGCGCAGCTTGAACTTCTGCACCTTGCCGGTGCCGGCGGTGAGTGGAAACTCGCTCACCACGAAGACATGCGCCGGCAGCTTGAACGACGACAGTTTCGGATTGAGCCAGGCGGCTATGGTCGCCGGCTCGACCGCTTTCCCCGGCCGCGCGATAACGAACGCCACGCCGATATCGCCAGCCAGCTTGTCCGGCAGGCCGACGACCGCAGCTTCGGCAACGTCGGGATGGTCGCAGATCACCTTCTCGACCTCGGCTGTCGAGACGTTGAACCCCTTGTGCTTGTAACCATCCTTGATGCGCCGCAGGAACACCAGGCGTCCTTCCTCGGTCATGTAGCCGAGATCGCCGGTGCGGAAGAAGCCGTCGCTGGTGGTGGCGGCCGCCGTTTCGACCGGCTTGTTGTAGTATTCGATCATGATGTTGTAGCCGCGCACGCAGATTTCGCCCTCGGCGCGCGGCGCGAGCCTGGTGCCGCTCTCGACGTCCCTGATTTCCACCTCGATATCGGGCAACGGCAGGCCATGCGTGGTCTGGCGTATCTTGACCGGATCGGTGCTGTAGCAGCGCGTGCAGGCCGACGACGTTTCGGTCATGCCGTAGCTGGTGAAATAGCCCGGCATCCGCAGATCTTCGGCCACCCGCTTCATCGCCACGGTATCGGTGCCAACCAGAATGCCGGTGCGCAGGCTCGCCGTCCTGTCCGGCCGATAGGCAGGATGTTCGAGGATTCTCTCGATCATCACGGGAAAGAGATACGCAACGGTGCAGCGCTCGCGCTCGATGGTTTCGATGATACGCCCGGCCTCGAACTGCGCCTCGAGCACGACGCAGGAACCGCGGCTCCACGCCGTCAGAACCCCGTTGACGTTGGCCAGAATGCCGAACAGCGGCACCACCATGAGAAAGCGATCGTCCTTCGTCTGGCCGAAACGTTCGCCATGGTCCCAGGCCTTGCGCAGGCCGGTCTGGTTCAGCACCGCGCCCTTGGGCAGAGCCGTCGTGCCGGAACTGTAGACGATGAAGCCCGCCGCCGTGGGGTCGGTCACGAGTTCCGGTATCGGCAGATCGCCGGCTGCCGGCTGTGACCAGTCGGCGGCATCGGCCGGCATGTTCGCCGCACGGTCGAGCACCAGGACATGCTTCAGCTTTGGCAGCCGACCGTGATCGCGCAGCGCCTGCACATCCGCTAGAAAGTCGCGGAAAGCGCCGTCGCCGGGAACGACGATGGCGACGCTGTCGGACTGATCGATCTGGTAGGCCGCCTCGTCGGGCTTCATGCGATTGTTGAGCACGACGGGAACGATGCCGCTCTGCACAGCACCCAGCCAGTACCAGACGAACTCCGGCCGATTGGGCAGCCACAGGGAGATCTTCTCGCCGCGGCCCAAGCCGAGCGACGCCAGGCGGGCCGAGATCGCATCGATCTCGCGCTTGGCGTCGCGGAAGCTCCAGCGTCGGCCCTCGAACACCAGCGCATCGCGGTCGGCGAACCGGACCGCAAGCTCGCTCAGCCCGCTGGCGTAGCTTTTGCCCAGAAAGGGATTGTTCGGCGAGGTAACCGGCGCGCGCCGGGGCTGGACTGTCATTTTACGCTACCAAACGTCATCGCCGATCTAGCGCTGCAAGGTGGAGTCGAAATCCTGGCCGAGCGCCGACTGGCCGATGATTTGCGCCGTGCGGTCGTGGCCGGCGTGCTGGATGTGGGTCTGCACGTTGGTGATGGCGCGGCCGAGCGGGAATTCCTCGAACAATGCCGTCGAGCCCGCATGCTGCGTCACCATCTGGCAGACCTCCATCGCCACCTTGGCGGTCGTGTACTTGGCCGCCATCGACAACAGTTCGGCCTCGACCACGGACGCCGTTTTCCACGAGCGGATGGCTTCGTGGAAAGCGAAGGCGCCGTTCTGCAAGGCGATCTTGGCTTCGCCCGCGCGCAGCAGCACGATCGGGTCCTTGGCCTTGCCCTTCTGCACGATGTAATCCTTGAACCAGTCGAACACGCCTTCGGCGACGCCGAGATAGTTGGCGGAGAAGCCCAGATGGTATTTGCCCTGCCAGCGCTGGCGCGGATAGTCGCCGGGCTTTCCGAGTACGTTCTTCTTCGGAATTTTCACGTTCTTCAGCGTGATCAGCGGGCTCATCGCCGCGCGCATGCCGAAGGGCCGGTACCAGTCGCAGTCGATCTCCATGCCCTCCTGCCCCGGCTCGACCAGCACCATCAGATGGTTGTCGTTGTAGTGCTCGACGCCTTCCAGCGAGGCGAAAATCACGCCGCCCACCATCATCGGCGCGTTGGTGGCGTAGTTCTTGATGCCGTCGAGGACATAGCCGCCATCGGCCTGCGGCTTGGCTTTGGTGTTCATCACATACATGTTGCGGCGGTTGGGCTCGGAGCCGACGCCGGTCACCAGCACCGTGTTCTTGAGCTGCGGCTTGAGGAAGCGTTCCTTCTGGTCCTCGGTGCCGATACTCTCGATCATCCAGTTGGTGTGGTTGTTGAGCTGCAGGCAATGGGCGGTCGAGCCGCAGCCGCGCGCGGTAACACGGATGGCCTGCAAGTAGGTGGCGGGATCGTCGGTCTCGAGATTGGTGCCCTTGCCCCCAATCTTCTTGGACAGGGACGCCGTCAACCAACCCCGCGCGGTGAGCTCCTTGAGGTTCTCCTCCGGCATCAGGCAGTTTTCTTCGTAGTGCTGCGAGCGGGCGCGGAACTTGGTGGTGGCGAGCTGCGCCAGTTCCTGGATCTCGGGCGAGTTCAGCGCGTCGACGGGGTCGATAAAGCTTTCCCGCCGCTCCTGCGGCTTGGTTGCAACGTTCATTCCTGTTTCCTCCGGTGAATAGATCAGGCGGCCCGGCGGGCGATGCCGTCGAAGAAATTGCGCATGTCGGGCAGGCTCTCGATCGCCAGGATGCGATCGACGAGCAACCGGGCGCGGTCGGCCTCGAGCGGGTCCGCGCCCAACGCGGTGCAGGCGTCGAACTTTTCGGCCACTTCCTGCGCCGACAGCGGCGCTTCGGGCGTGCCCGGCAGATGCGCGATGCGTTCGCTGAAGAGGCGACCATCCTGCGTCGCGATTTCGACGACGACCGGCGACAGCTTGGTGTTGAGGCTGCGATCGACCACCATCTCGATGCGGTCGATCATCGGCCGGACCGCCGGATCGAAAATGGCCGGCGGCTGTATGTCCTCGATGTTCAGATGCCCGCGCAGCAGCACGGAGGCGACCGAATAGAAAAGATTGAACTGGGCATCGACCTGCGGATCGTCGCCCGGCTTGAACGGCTGGCCGGTGATCTTCTCGATGAACGGCGTTACCGTCAGCCTGGCGTGCTTGATGTCGGCCGGCGTCAGGCCGTTCCGGTGAACGATGCGGCTGGTCGCCTCGATGGCGCAGTGATTGCCGGCGCAGCTCGGATACTTCTTCAGGCTGATCTCGGCATTAGCGTATTTGGCGCCCAGCCCGTCGAGGACCGCCTGGGCATCGCCACGGCCGTACAGCGACCACACGCCCGCCTCGCCTTCGAGGAAGGCTGCCGGTCCATTGACTCCGGCCTGCGCCAGCAAGGCCGCCTGCACGCCGGTCTGCGCCGCAAAGGCGGTCTGCATGCGCTTGGTGAAGCTGCGCTCGGCGATCGGCTGGCGCGTGCCGCCGGCATTGCTGAAGGCAATACCCATGGCGTTGCGAATGCCGCGCGCATCGAGCTTGAGCAGCTTCGCCGCCACCGCCGCCGCGGCAATGCAGCCGTAGATCGACGAGGCGAACCAGCCCGGCGGATTCTCGCGATGCGACAGGCCGAGACGGCAGGCAAGATCGTTGCCGAGGGTCAGCGCGCACAGGAACTCCTCGCCGCTGGCGCCTTCCCGTTCGGACATGGCCAGCGCCACCGGCAGGATTACCGCATCGCAGTGCATGACCGACGCCTCGTGCAGGCAGTCGTAGTCGAGCGCGGCGGCATAGGTGCCGTTGACCAGGGCAGCGGCGCCGGCCGGCACGCGCTCGCCATAGGCGAACAGCGTGGCGTCGTCCGCGCCGCCCTCGCGCACGGCCAGATCGCGCAATGGTTTGGAACCGGGCAGATCGGTCGCCGCCCAGGCGACGGCAATCGTGTCGAGCATGACCTGCCGCGCCGCCGCCACGGCAGTCGCCGGAATGTCGGCCAGCGTGGTTCGCGCCATGTGGGCGGCGAGCTTGCCGCCGACGGTTTCGGTGTCGCTGACCGATGCCATAATTCCCTCTCCTGTCGGCGCCTTTGGGCGCTCTCGCTTCGCCATATCGATACATTACAGTATCAATTTTCCGCCGTTTGGGTACAAATAGTGCAACATTCGTAAAAAATTGCACCGCCTGAGGGAACCGTCATGAGCTTGCGAGCCGTCTCGAACGAAGTCGAATCCACCATCAAGGTGAAGCCTCTGGCCCTGGCGCTGGGTGGCGAAGTGAGCGGCGTCGACCTCGGCGCGCCGATGGACGATGCGACGTTCGAGGCCATTCACGAGGCGCTGATGAAGTACCAGGTGATCTTCTTCCGCGATCAGCAGATGTCGATGGAGCAGCAGCTGGCGCTGGCGACGCGGTTCGGCACGCCGACCTATTCGAAGAAGCTGCCGAAATACGAAGGCCAGGACTACGCGTCGCTGATCCAGACCGACGGCAGCACGATCAACGTCGGCGGCAAATGGCACACCGACAACACCGACTTCCCCGCGCCGCCGATGGGCGCGGTGCTTTATTGCGAGAAGACGCCGAGCTTCGGCGGCGACACGCTGTTCGCCAGCATGTACATGGCCTACGAGACGCTGTCGGAAGGCATGCGCAACTATCTCGACGGGCTGTGGGCGCTGCACGACAATTCCGACGTGGTCCGCCGCTTCGCCGGCACCGCCTATCTCAACAAGGAGGCGGCCGAAGTGCCGCCGCCGTCGAAGCATCCCGTCATCCGGGTGCACCCGGTCACCGGCCGCAAGGCGCTGTACGTCAATTCAAGCTACACGCGCTCGATCGTCGGCGTGCCCGATGTCGAAAGCCGCCACATCCTGAACATGCTGTTCGATCACGTGCAGCTTCCCGAGCTGCAGGTCCGCTTCAAGTGGCAGCCGGGCAGCGTCGCGATCTGGGACAATCGCTGCACCCAGCACTACGCGCCGAACGACTACCGCGAACAGCGCCGCATGCGGCGCGTGCAGATCGACGGCGACGCGCCGCGCGGCCCGACGCCCAACTGATTTTTTCTAGGCGGCGCGAGCGACGTCGCGGAAACGGTCGATCCAGGCATTGACCGTCGTCGCCCGGGTCTTGAGCGCGGTGCGGTTGACGATCAGCCGCGACGTGACGTTGGCGATGTGTTCGATCTCGACCAGGCCGTTCTCCCGCAGGGTGCGGCCGGTATCGACCAGATCGACGATGCGATGGCAGAGGCCAAGATTGGGCGCCAGCTCCATGGCGCCATTCAGCTTGATGCACTCGGCCTGCACGCCGCGGGCGGCGAAATGCCGGCGCGTCACTTCCGGATACTTGGTGGCGACGCGGACATGGCTCCAGCGCGCGGGGTTGTCGTCGCCCGCCAGATCGGCCGGCTCCGCCACCGCCAGGCGGCAATGGCCGATGCCGAGATCGACCGGCGAATAGATCTCGGGAAAATCGAATTCCATCAGCACGTCGTTGCCGGCGATGCCGAGTTGGGCGGCCCCGAAAGCGACGAAGGTGGCGACGTCGAACGAACGCACCCGGATGATGTCGAGCTCGGGATGATTGGTCGAAAAGCGCAGCTGGCGCGAGTCGGGGTCGGCGAAAGCCGGTTCCGCCACAATGCCGGCGTCGGCCAGGATAGGCGCCGCCTCCTTCAGGATGCGGCCCTTGGGCAGCGCCAGTACGAGCTTTTCGTTGTCGTTCATCGCAGAGTGACCCGCAAAAATAAAAACCGGCCGAATCAAGGCCTTGGCGGGCAAATCCAGCGCCAGGCGGCTTCAGTCGAGCCGGTGCGCCGGACGCCAGCCGGTGGGCCATGGTTCGCCGACGTCCTCTAGATGGCACAGGACGCGGTCGACTTCCAGCCGGATTGCCGGCTTGCCGGCGAAGTTGAGCTGGATGCCAAACGCCTCGGCGCCGGCGTCGGCATGGCCCTCGATCGACAGCAGCGACAGGATGCGGTCGTCGATGCCGCGGTCGATGTCGCGCATCGACACGCGCCGAACCTCGTCGAAGGCCAGCGCACAGTGGACGCGACGGAACTTGCCGTCGGCATCGGCCGGGGCTTCCCAGCAGAAGCGGTTGAATACCAGCGCGAAGCGGCGCTGATCCGGCAAATAGCCCATGTCGCGCACCGCGACCAGCGCGTCCTGCAAGGTCGACGAGACGACCTGCAGATCCTCGAGATCCTGTCCGCGCAGCTTCAGCGGCGTCATGGCCTGCCCTTGATGCGTTCGATGTCGGCGCCGACCGCCGAGAGCTTGGCTTCGAGCCCTTCGTAGCCGCGGTCGAGATGGTAGACGCGATGCAGGATGGTCTCGCCCTCGGCCGCCAGCGCCGCCAGCACCAGCGACACCGATGCGCGCAAATCGGTCGCCATCACTTCCGCGCCGCGCAGCGTCCTGACGCCGCGCACCATGGCCGAGCTGCCGTGCACGACGATATCGGCACCGATCCTCGTCAGTTCCGGCGCGTGCATGAAGCGGTTCTCGAAGATGGTTTCGGTGATCAGCGAGGCGCCGTCGGCCACCGCCATCAGCGCCATGAACTGCGCCTGCATGTCGGTCGGGAATCCCGGGTAGGGATGGGTGATGACGTCGAAGCCGCGGCAGCGGCCGGTGGGGTGCGACACGCGCACCTTGCCGAGCCCGTTCGAGACGTTGACGCCGGCCTTGGCCAAAGCCTCGAACACGGCGCCGAGATGGTCGATGCGCGCGCCGTCCAGCACCAGTTCGCCGCCGGTGATTGCGGCGGCGACGGCATAGGTGCCGGCCTCGATGCGATCCGGGATCACGGTGTGCTCGGCGCCGTGCAGCGCCTCCACGCCCCGGATGACAAGGCATTCGGTGCCGACGCCGTGGATATCGGCGCCCATGGCGATCAGGCAATTGGCGAGATCGGTGACTTCGGGCTCGCGCGCGGCGTTCTCCATGATGGTGGTGCCCTTGGCCAGGGTCGCCGCCATCAGCAGGTTCTCGGTGGCGCCGACCGAGACGAAGGGAAAGCGGATCGTCGCGCCCCGCAGCCCGCCCGGCGCCGAGGCGATGACGTCGCCACCCTCGAGCACGATCTTGGCGCCCATCGCCTCGAGCCCGTTGAGATGCTGGTCGATCGGCCGGATGCCGATGGCGTCGCCGCCGGGCATCGATACCCGCGCCTCGCCGGTGCGTGCCAGCAATGCGCCGAGCACGAGGACCGAGGCGCGAATGCGATTGACGATCTCGTAGGGCGCCACCGTCGAGATCGGCGGCCGGGCGGTCAGCTTGAGGCTGCGGCCGCGCTTGGCGCCGGGAAGCTCCTCGATCGCGACGCCGTGATTCACCAGCAGGTCCGACATGGTGACGATGTCGTCCAGCGCCGGCAGGTTGTGCAGCGTCAGCGTCTCTTCGCTCAGCAGGCTGGCGACCATCAGCGGCAGCGCGGCGTTCTTGGCGCCGCTGATCGGCACCGTGCCCATCAGGGGTTTGCCGCCGCGAATACGAATGCGATCCATCGAATATGCCTGTCCGGACTGTCTCAGATTCGGGGCAGCGTGACGCCGCGCTGGCCCTGGTACTTGCCCTGCTTGTCGGCGTAGGACACGGCGCAAGGCTGGTCGCCCTGCAGGAAGAGGAACTGGCAGGCGCCTTCGTTGGCGTAGATGCGCGCGGGCAGCGGCGTGGTGTTGGAGAACTCCAGGGTCACGTGGCCCTCCCATTCGGGTTCGAGCGGCGTGACGTTGACGATGATGCCGCAACGCGCATAGGTCGACTTGCCGACGCAGATCACCAAAATGTCGCGCGGCACGCGGAAATACTCGACGGTGCGCGCCAAGGCGAAACTGTTGGGCGGGATGATGCAGACGTCGGTGGTGCGGTCGACGAAGCTGTTGGAGG
>JBDZUM010000227.1:0-2067 GCA_040255215.1 Rhodospirillaceae bacterium | reverse complement strand
TCTGCCCGCAATTCGACCTCGAGAGCTATCGCGGCGGCCATCTGACGCCGGTGTTTTTCGGCAGCGCGCTGCATAATTTCGGCGTGCGCGAGATTCTCGACGGGCTGGGCCGGTTCGCGCCGTCGCCGCGGCCGCAGCCGGCCGAGCCGCGTCCGATCGAGCCGACCGAGGGCAAGGTGGCGGGCTTCGTGTTCAAGGTCCAGGCCAACATGGACCCCAACCATCGCGACCGCGTTGCCTTCCTGCGCCTGTGCTCCGGCCATTTCCGCCGCGGCATGAAGCTCAGGCAGGTGCGCTCGGGCAAGCAGATGACGATCTCGGCGCCGATCCTGTTCTTCGCCCAGGACCGCGAGGTCGCCGACGAGGCGTGGCCGGGCGACATCGTCGGCATTCCCAATCACGGCACGCTGCGGGTCGGCGACACGCTGAGCGAAGGCGAGGACGTCAAGATCACCGGCATCCCCAATTTCGCGCCGGAAATCCTGCGCCAGGTGCGGCTCGACGATCCGATGAAGTCGAAGCAGATGCGCAAGGCGCTGGAAGACATGGCGGAGGAGGGCGTGACGCAGGTCTTCCGTCGCACGCTGGGCGGCCAGTTCGTGGTCGGCGTCGTCGGCCAGCTGCAGCTCGATGTGCTGGCGACGCGCATCGACAGCGAATACAACGTCAAGGTGGCGTTCGAGGCGGCGCCGTTCGACACCGCACGCTGGATTTCGGGCGATGCCGCCAAGCTCAAGGCGTTCATGGATGGCAATCGCAACAGCATCGCCGAGGATCGCGACGGGGCGCCGGTGTTCCTGGCCCGCAATGCCTGGGAACTGGGGCACGTGAAGCAGAAATATCCCGATATCGGTTTCGCCGAGACGCGCGAGCGCAGCTAGCCCTATTCGGCGGCCTTCGCTTTCGGCGCGTCGGCGCTGGCGATTGCGGCCAGCACTTCTTCCATCCTTTTGCCCTCGGGATCAGCCAGCGCGGCGACGCGGGCATTGGCGACGGCGTCGGCCGCCATCGCGACCGGCATGTCGCCGCGCAGGGCGGCGACCACGATCGCTTCCATGATCCGGTGGAAACTTCCGGCGCCGCGCGCATGGGTGTCGCCATAGCCCTTGATCAGGCGCGCCAGCTCGACGATCTCGCGCGCCAGTCCGCGATCGAGGGCGCAGGCGCGTTCGACGGCATCGAGCCATTCGACGATCAACGCCTGTTCCTGCGCGTAGCGATGCGAGCGCGGCCGCCAGCGCCGCAGCCCCGCCAGCAGGCGCAGGCGCATATAGCCCGAAATCGAATTGCTGCGCACGTGCAGCCCGAGATAGGCCTTGCCGAGCCAGCCGCGCCGTTCGCTGTAACGCAGGATCGGGCGCGCCAGCGCGCTCGGCAGCAGCGAGCAGATTTCCTCGATGCCGGGCTTGAAATAGTCGACGACGATAAGCGGATCGTCATCCCTGGCCCTGACTTCATTGCGCACGCGCTCGAAGCGGCCCGGCTCGATCTTCAGTTGCGCGACGCGGATGACGTCGTCGAACGCCATGCGCACGGCGAGCTGCCGCGCCGTCTCGCGCAACAGGCTGCCGTCGCCGCCGGCCTGCCGTTCGGCCTCGCGCACGCGCTGCAGCCGGTCGAGATAGAGCTGGGCATAGGCCGGACCCTGATACTCGAGCAGCCGGGCGACACCCAGCTCGATGATCGGACGCGCCTTGGCGTCGAATCCGTCTGCCACCGGCTGATCGGCGGCGGACGCCGTTGGCGAAGGGTGCGTGGCCACGGCGGCGATGCCGGCTTCGAAACCGGCAAGATTGGCGGCGACCGACTTGCCTTCGGCGCGAATGGCGTTGCGGAACACCTCGGCGGCGATCGGCAGCCGGCCGCTGCCTGCCAGGGCCCCCAGCAGCACGGCATTGAGCGGCGCGCCGGCCGATTGCGCCAGAGCGGCGAAATCCAGCAGCACATGTTCGGCGGACCGCGCCTGCGCGGTATCGAGCAGCCGCGCCGCGTCGTAGCGACCGTCCGCCATGGCCGTTTTCTCGGCGACGGCGAAGACGCGATGGGTGGAGGCGATCAGCAAGGTGC
>JBDZUM010000136.1:4027-10046 GCA_040255215.1 Rhodospirillaceae bacterium | reverse complement strand
GGCGCACGAAGGGCAGCAGGAAGACCGCCACCAGCGCAAAACGCAGCATGACGAAGAAGATCGGCGGCCAGTGGTGCAGGCCGATCTTCGCCATGACGAAATTCAGGCCCCACATCAGCATGACGGCGAGCGCGATCGCCAGATCGGTCGGTTTCACTTGATGCCCCGCTCGCGGCAGATCGCGTCGTAGGCGGCGTTGATCGCCGCGACTTCATTGGTCGCCAGCCCGATCGCCTCCTCGGGCATGCCCTGCGCAATCATGCGGTCGGGGTGGTTTTCGCGCACCAGCCGCCGCCAGGCCGCCTTGATCTCGGCCTCGCCGGCATCGCGCGACAGGCCCAGCACGACATAGGGGTCCATCGTTTCGCCGGCAGCGGCCTGGGCGCGGGCGAAGCGGCTCTCGTCGAGGCCGAAAATCCCTGCCACCTTGTGCAGATAGGCCAGCTCGTCCTGGTGCATGTGGCCATCGGCGCGGGCGATATGCAGCAACCCCTCCAGCACCTTCTCCAGCACTTCCGGATTGTCGGGAAACAGCCCGGCGATCTGCCTGGCATAGGGCTCGAAACCACGCGCGTCCTTTTTCGCCAGGTCGAAGAAGCGCGCCACGTTGGCGCCCTCTTCCGGCGGCACGTGGAAAATCTCGCGGAAGGCGTTGATCTCGGCCCGCGTCACCACGCCGTCTGCCTTCGCCATCTTGGCGCCCAGAGCGATCACGCCGATGGTGAAGGCGATCTGCCGCGTGCCATCGTCGGGAACGGCGGCGTCCCCATCCGGCTTCAGCATGTTGTCGACGGCATGGCCGGCCAGCACGCCGACCAGGGCGGCGATCGGGCCGCCAATGGCGAAACCGGCGGCGCCGCCCAGAATCTTGCCGATGATGCTCATGCAGGGGTTTTAGCCAATTATTTCCGCCGCTTCCATCCAGATGCGAGGATGTCGCAACCACAATTCATCATTCCCGTCCTGTCATTTCGAATAAACCACCTGAGAGATAAAAGACTAGCGCACAAGAAACCGTTCCAGCCCATCCCACGACGTCCGCTGCACCGGCAGGTCACGCGGGTCGACAACACCGACTTCCTCCAATGTCGCTTCTAGGCGACCGAAATTACAGGGCGCGCAGGCGACGACAAGGTTAGCGGGCTGGGTATTTCCGCCTTTGGAGTGGGGAACCACATGGTCATACTGCAACCACATGCACTGAAAAGCCGCGTGCTGCGTCTTATTTCCCAACTCCCATCCCAGCGCGTCAGGATAGATCTTTCGGATCGCAACGCGGATTTCCTTCCGGATTACGGGCATCCCGCAATAGGCGCAGTTGCATCCGTATCTCCCAATAACAGTCCGCTTCGTGTCGGCAGAAGGTTCGGGTTTGTCCGGACTGGCTTGCGGCGGATCGCTCGAGATGGCTTTAGGTGATCGCTTGCGAATGTAACGCCACTGGTTGGGATTGTTCTTTTCCTTGCCCCACAGCATTTCAGTATAGGTGCGTATCGACGGCATGTCCGCCTGCCGGATCAAAGTGCGGGCAGCGTCGTGATCGCCGGCTAGATGCGCCCCAACCGCCCGATCGAGCATGTGCGCAGCCTGGAACACTTCCGGGATAGGCTCACGCATGCAGCGGCGTGGCGCCAGAAAGTCGTCGCGGTCGAGACCCGCCTCGCGAATGCGGCGTTCCAGTTTTTCGTCCACGACGTTCATTGCGCTTTCCTCCCGGTTAGCCCAGCCACTTGAAGCAGCGCAGCCGCGCACGTACTCCTCCGGCAGCCTCTGTCGATAGTGCCCCGATTCGGGCTAAGCTGCAGTGCAAACGTTTAGGACGGAGCGTCTTCGTGAACAACGGCACATGGCAGTTCTGGATCGATCGCGGCGGCACCTTCACCGATATCGTCGGCCGCGCGCCCGACGGCGCCATCCTGACGCACAAGCTGCTGTCGGAGAACCCCGAGCAGTACAACGACGCCGCTGTGCAGGGCATCCGCGACCTGCTGCATGTCGCCGCCGGCGCCGCCATTCCGGCCGAACAGGTCGATGCGGTGAAGATGGGCACCACCGTCGCCACCAACGCGCTGCTCGAACGCAAGGGCGAGCGCACCTTGCTGGCGATCACGCGCGGCTTCGCCGACCAGCTGCGCATCGCCTACCAGACCCGCCCCGACATCTTCGCCATGAAGATCGACCTGCCGGAGATGCTCTACGACCGCGTTCTCGAGATCGACGAACGCATGTCGGCGCAGGGCGAGACGCTGACGCCGCTGGACGAGCAGGCCACGCGCGCCGGGCTGCAGGCGGCGTTCGACGCCGGCTACCGCGTGGTGGCCATCGTGCTGCTGCACGGCTATCGCTACACGCAACACGAGGCGACCGTAGCCCGCATCGCCCGCGACATCGGCTTCACCCAGGTCTCCGCCAGCCACGAAGTCTCGCCGCTGATGAAGATGGTCAGCCGCGGCGATACCACGGTGGTCGATGCCTATCTCTCGCCCATCCTGCGCCGCTACGTGAACCAGGTGGCGGGCGAACTGGGCGACGTGCGGCTCTATTTCATGCAGTCCAATGGCGGGCTGGCCGACGCGCATCGCTTCCAGGGCAAGGATTCCATCCTCTCCGGCCCCGCAGGCGGCGTCGTGGGGGCGGTGGAGACGGCGCGCAACGCCGGGTTCGAGCGCATCATCGGCTTCGACATGGGCGGCACCTCGACCGACGTCTCACACTTCAACGGCAGCTTCGAGCGCGCCTTCGAAACTCTCGTCGCCGGCGTGCGCATGCGCGCGCCGATGATGCAGATCCACACCGTGGCGGCGGGCGGCGGCTCGATCCTGTTCTTCGACGGCACGAAATATCGCGTCGGGCCTGAATCCGCCGGCGCCAATCCCGGCCCCGCCGCCTATCGCCGCGGCGGGCCGCTGACGGTGACCGACTGCAACGTCATGCTTGGCAAGCTGGTGCCGGATTTCTTCCCCGCCGTGTTCGGCCCCAATGCCGACCAGCCGATCGACGATGAAATCGTTAAGAAGAAATTCGCCGAGCTGGCGGCGCGCATCGAGAAGGAGACGGGCGACAAGCGGACGCCGGAACAGGTGGCCGCCGGGTTCCTGAAGATCGCGGTCGAGAACATGGCCAATGCGATCAAGGAAATCTCGATCCAGCGCGGCTACGACGTCACCGAATACGTGCTCAATTCCTTCGGCGGCGCCGGCGGCCAGCATGCCTGCCTCGTTGCCGACGCGCTGGGCATGACAAAGGTGTTCCTGCATCCGCTGGCCGGCGTGCTGTCGGCCTACGGCATGGGGCTGGCCGATCTGCGCGCCATCCGCGAGCGCGCGGTCGAAGCGAAGCTCTCGGCTAACATCATCCCGCAGCTGGAGAAGACGCTGGAGGAGATCGCCGTCGAGGGCATCGCCGACATGAAGTCGCAGGGCATCGCCGCCCGCGCCATCGAGGTGCTGCGCAAGGCGCATGTGCGCTACGACGGCACGGATTCGGCGATGGTGGTGGATTTCGGGAGCCACGACGCGGTGCGACAGAATTTCGAAACCGCGCACCGGCAGCGCTACGGCTTCATCGTCGACAAGCCGCTGATCGTCGAAGCGGTATCGGTCGAAATCGTCGGCAAGACCGAGCAGGTCAGCGATCCGACGCTGGCCGCGCGCGACAACATCGAGCTGGCGCCACGTCGGACGGACAAGATCTTCACCGACGATGCCTGGCGCGAGGCGCCGATCTACAAGCGCGAGGACCTGCTGGCCGGCGATACGGTGGATGGCCCGGCCGTCATCATCGAATCCATCGCCACCGTGGTGGTCGAGCCCGGCTGGCGGGCGCAGATGACCGACAAGGCGCATCTGGTGCTCACGCGAGTCGTGCCGCTGGTGCGCCAGCATGCCGTCGGCACCGAAGCCGATCCGGTGATGCTGGAGATCTTCAACAACCGTTTCATGTCGATTGCCGAGCAGATGGGGTCGGTGCTGGAGAACACCTCCTATTCCGTCAACATCAAGGAGCGACTGGATTTCTCCTGCGCGATTTTCACCATCCAGGGAGAGCTGATCGCCAACGCCCCGCACATGCCGGTCCATCTGGGCTCGATGGGCGAGAGCGTGACGACGGTGATCCGCGAGCGCGGCAATGAGATGAAACCGGGCGACGTGTTCGTGCTCAACGCGCCCTACAATGGCGGCACGCATTTGCCCGACGTGACGGTGATCACGCCGGTGTACGACGAGCCGGGCAAGGAACTGCTGTTCTTCGTCGCCTCGCGTGGCCACCACGCCGATATCGGCGGGCTGACGCCGGGCTCCATGCCGGCCGACAGCCGCACCGTCGAGGACGAAGGCGTGCTGATCGACAATTTCGTCATCGTCGACGGCGGGAAGTTCAAGGACGCGGAGACGCGCGCCCTGCTGCAATCGGGCAAGTATCCGGCGCGCAATCCCGAGCAGAACATGGCCGACCTGCGCGCCCAGATCGCCGCCAACGAGAAGGGGCTGACCGAGCTGCGCGCCATGGTGCGCGAGTTCGGGCTCGATGTCGTGCGCGCCTACATGAAGCACGTGCAGGACAATGCCGAGGAGCAGGTGCGCCGGGTCATCGGCCGGCTCAAGGACGGGCGCTACACGCTCGAAATGGATAATGGCGCCAAGATCCAGGTCGCCGTCACCATCGACCGCGCCACCAGATCGGCCAAGGTCGATTTCACCGGCACCTCGGCGCAGCTGCCCGACAATTTCAACGCACCATCCGCCGTGTGTCGTGCCGCAACGCTCTACGTCTTCCGTACCCTGGTGCGCGAATCGATCCCGATGAACGCCGGCTGTCTCAAGCCCATCGAGCTGATCATTCCGACCGGCTCGATGCTGCGGCCGGTCTATCCGGCGGCGGTGGTCGCCGGAAACGTCGAGACCTCGATGTGCATCACCGAATGCCTCTACGGCGCGCTGGGCGTTCAGGCCTCGGGCCAGTGCACGCTCAACAACTTCACCTTCGGCAATGCGCGCTACCAGTACTACGAGACGATCTGCGGCGGCTCGGGCGCCGGCCCCGACTATGACGGCGTCACCGTCCACACCCATATGAGCAACGCGCGGCTGACCGATCCGGAAGTGCTGGAATGGCGCTTCCCGATCCTTCTGGAGAGCTTCGCCATCCGCCAAGGCTCCGGCGGCAAGGGCCGCCACCATGGCGGCGACGGCACCATCCGCCGCCTGCGTTTCCTCGAGACGATGACCGCCTCCATCCTCTCCAACTCGCGCAAGCGCCCGCCTTTTGGCCTGGAGGGCGGCGAGAGCGGCTCGCCCGGCCGCAACCGGGTCGAACGCACCAACGGCAAGGTCGAGGAATTCGGCGCCACCGCCCGCACCGAAATGAACCCGGGCGACGTCTTCGTCATCGAAACGCCGGGCGGCGGCGGGTTTGGCGCGGCGGATGCGAAGAAGCAGGCGGCGGAATGACCGGCCGGCGCTGGACTGTCGACGATCTCAGCATCGTCAACCCTATCGATCATATCCGTCGCAACCCGCGAATGTATCTCGGGACCGACTCGGCGGATGGCGCGTTGCTGGCGGAGCGCCTGGCAGCCGACCTGATTTTCCTCAACGCTCTTCCTGTCAGTATCGATCGCGGCGCTGGCTGGTGGATCGTCGCCGCCGGCGAGGACTGGCTCGCAGGCGAAACGGACATATCGCGCGCTTTCGCCATCAGTCGGCCCTTCCCCGAGCGCGACGCCAACGACATGCATGCCGAAATCCTGCTGACCGCCTTCGCAGCGGCAGTTGCCACGTGCACGTCGAGCGGGTGGAAATGGATTCTCGCTCCCGAGCCAGCGCCGGACTTTCCAGCAATCACACCATCTTCTGCGGGACGGATCGTCGCTTTCAGGCTGCGAGAATGATCAATGACATTACCCCACAGGTAATGGAAATGCCGCCGGTTCCGGGCCAGACTCCCCACTAACAGAGGGAGCACGCCCCATGAACCAGATCACCGCCCCGTTCGGCGACATGATGAAGCGCTGGCGCAC
>JBDZUM010000136.1:0-3927 GCA_040255215.1 Rhodospirillaceae bacterium | reverse complement strand
GCCCCATGAACCAGATCACCGCCCCGTTCGGCGACATGATGAAGCGCTGGCGCACCAGCCGGCGCCTGAGCCAGCTCGACCTGGCGCTGACCGCGCAGGTCTCAGCCCGGCACGTCAGCTTCATCGAGACCGGCCGCGCCCGGCCCAGCCGGCAAATGGTGATCCAGCTCGCCGAGGCGCTCGACGTGCCGCTGCGCGACCGCAACGCGCTGCTGCAGGCGGCGGGTTTCGCGCCGGTCTATCGCGAGACGGCGCTGGAATCGCCGGAAATGGCGCATATCCGCTCGGTGCTGCAGTTCATTCTCGAACGGCACGAGCCCTATGGCGCGGTGGTGCTCGACCGGCACTGGAACATCCTGATGTCGAACAAGGCGATGGAGCGCTTCGCCCCCTTCATCAAGGATCCGGCTTCGGGCGGCAATCCCTCCAACGTCATGCGCCTGACGTTCCATCCCGACGGCTTCCGGCCCTACATCGTCAACTGGCCGGAAGTGGCGCAGTCGCTGATCCAGCGCCTGCAGCGCGAGGCCGCCGCCTCCTGGGCCGACAGCGGCTCGACCGACCTGCTGAACGAAATGCTCTCCTATCCCGGCGTGTCGGCGGCGTGGACCAGCTCCGACGTCGAGCAGCCCTCGCTGCTGCTGCCCGTCCATCTGCGCAAGGGCGATATCGAGGTCAAGTTCTTCACCTCCATCGCCACGCTCGGCACGGCGCAGGACATCACCCTGCACGAGCTGCGCATCGAGACCTTCTTCCCAGCCGATCCGGCGACCGAGCAGCTGATCAGGCGGATGGCGGATAGTTGATCCGGATACGTCATCCCCGCGAAAGCGGGGATCTTTCTCCACCAAGCGTCCCGCCATCGACGGCACAGGCTCGCCCGCCTGAGATCCCCGCTTTCGCGGGGATGACGATGTCGGGAAATAGGGGATGACGTGGCTTGGCAAGGCCGGAGGGAGGTTTCCCTTACCCCACAGGTAATTGTTGCCCCGCCTGCCTCTCGTCAGCATCGGGTCATGAGCACCATGACCGCGACCGCCTCGCCCGCCCCGCAACCCGCCCTGGCGCCGCAGACGTTGCGGCTGCTTCAGGCGCCGCCGGCGAAACTGCTGCTGCTGATGGCGCTGCCCAATATCGGCGAGGCCGCAGCCCGCATCGCCTTCATCACCTTCGACGCGGTGTTCGTCGGTCGGCTGGGCACCGACGCGCTGGCCGGGCTGGGGCTGGTGATGCCGCTGTTCTTCCTGATGCAGACCACGACGGCGGGCGGGCTGGGCGTCGGCGCCGCAGCCACCCTGGCGCGGGCGCTGGGGCGCGGCGCACGGTCGGATGCCGACGCCGCCGTCGGCATCGCCGCCCTGCTGGCGCTCGGCATGGCGGCCTGCTTCACGCTGATCATGCTCGTGTTCGGGCGCACGATCTACGCGGCGATGGGCGGCAGCGGCGGCGCGCTGCAGGCGGCCCTCGACTATTCCTTCGTCATGTTCCTCGGCGCGCCATTCGTCTGCCTGACCAACGTGCTGGCCAACATCGTGCGCGGCACCGGCAACATGAAAATGCCGGCCGGCACCATCATCGTCGGCGAGGCGCTGCATCTGACCCTGTCGCCGATCCTGATCGGCGGGCTGGGACCGATCCCGAGCCTGGGCATGACTGGCGCGGCGCTTGCGGCGCTGACGCCCTATGCCTTCGGCACGATCGTGATGGCGCTCTACCTGATGCGCCGGTCGGGACTGGTGCGGTTTCGCAGCACACCCGAGGCCGATCGCCGGGGGCTGACCATGGAGATGCTGAAGATCGGCGGCGCCGCCTCGCTGGTCTCGATCTCCATGCAGGTGCTGACCCTGGTCTTCACCGGCTATGTCGGCCGCTACGGCGCCGACGCGCTGGCCGCCTATGGCACGGCCGCCCGGCTGGAGCTGATCCAGATCCCGCTGATCTTCGCCTTTGGCTCGGCCCTGATCGCGCTGATCGGCACCAATCTCGGCGCCGGACAGGTGGCGCGCGCCCGGCGCATCGCCTGGCTGGGCGCGCTCTATGCGCTGGCGATTTCCGGCGCCATCGGCATCGGCGCCGCTCTGGCCCCGGCCCTGTGGATGGGTCTGTTCTCGGCCACGCCGGAAGTGGAGCGCATCGGGGCCAGCTTCCTCGAGCTGGTCGCGCCGTCCTTCCTGCTGTTCGGGCCCGGCCTGGCGCTCTACTTCGCCCTGCAGGCCGCCGGTCGCGTCGTCTGGATTCTGGTCGCCGCGCTGCTGCGGCTGGTCGCGACCCTGGGCGGCGGATTTCTGGTGCTGACGACGGGTGGCGATCTGGCGAGCCTGTTCGCCTGCGTCGCGCTGGGCTATGCGCTCTACGGCTTGTTCGTGGTGGCGGTCACCCGGTTCGTCAAATGGCCGGGCGAATAGGCTTCACGCCGCCGCTTCGAGGGCGGTGCCGGCGACGGTGATGCGATGCATCAGCCGGCGCTCGCCGTGATAGTCGTTGGCGGCGTAGTGCTGGGTGCAGCGATTGTCCCAGAACGCCACCGAACCCGGCAGCCAGCGGAAGCGGCAGGTGAATTCCGGCCGCACCGCATGCTGGTAGAGATGCTCCAGCAGCGGCCGGCTTTCCTCGGCCGTCCAGCCCTCGAAGCGCAAGGTGAAGGCGCGGTTGACGTAAAGGGCGGGTCGGCCGCTCTCGGGATGGCGGATCACGACCGGGTGCGAGACCTCGCCGGTCGCCAGATGCGGGTTGGCGAAACGCTGGATGTCCCCCTCGTAGCGGTGCTCCGCCGCCTTGGCGCCGAAAGCCTGCTCGGCCGAATGCACCGCGCGCAGGTTCAGCAGCGTTTGTTTGAGGCCGTCCGACAGCGCCTCGTAGGCGGCGTACATGCTGGCGAACAGCGTGTCGCCGCCCTCCTCCGGCAGTTCGCGCGCCACCAGGATCGAGCCCATGGCCGGTTCGGCGTCGTAGCTGTGATCGGTATGCCAGCCGCCGCCGATGTTCTTGCGCTGCTCCTTCTCCTTGCGCACCTCGGCGATCTCCGGATGGTCCGGCACCGGCGTGAAGAAGCGGTTGACGTCGATGCGGCCCCAGCGCCGGGCGAAGGCGAGATGCTGCTCGGGGGTCAGCTTCTGGTCGCGGAAGAAGATCACGCCGTGATCGACGAAGGCCTGCCGCACCGCCTGCCACTGGCTGTTGCCGATCTCGTCGGCGAGGTCGATGCCGGAAATTTCCGCCCCGCAGCCGCTGGTCAGACGCCGCACCCGGATCTCAGCCATGGTTTCCTCCTTGCTTATAAATCTGAATCTGAATTATGATTCTGATATGAGTCAAGCCCCTTTTGCCGCCCAGGCCACCGGATTCGCGCTACCGGCCAAGCAGGCCCGCAGCCGTGCGACAAGGGACGCGCTGATCGAAGCCGGGCTGCGGCTGGTCGAGGAGCGGGATTTCGATGCGCTGTCGGTAGCCGAAATCGCGGCCGCGGCCGGCTGCTCGGTGGGCGCCTTCTATTTCCGCTTCGCCGACAAGGACGCCTATTTCCGCGCCCTGGTCGCGGCCACCATCGAGGACGGCACGGTACTGTTCGATCGGCTGGCGCAATGCCCCCTGGATCGGCTGGTCGCCGAGCTGGTGGCGCTGACCCTGAATTCCTATCGCCGCCGACGCGGCCTGATGCGGGCGGCGATCCGCGCCAGCATGCGCGACGCGACGGTGTGGGAACCATTGAAGCAGCGTGGCCATGCCATCGCCGACGCCGTGGTCGTGCGGCTGGCGGGAGCGGGTGTCGGCCGGGCGCAACGCGAGCAGCGCATCCGCTTCGCCCTGCAGGCGCTCTACGGCACGCTGAACAACGCCGTACTGATCGCGCCCGGGCCGCTGCAGCTCGACGACAAGCAGATCGAACCCGAACTGCGCCGCATGTTCGACCGCATCATCGCCTGACGC
>JBDZUM010000135.1:0-10064 GCA_040255215.1 Rhodospirillaceae bacterium | reverse complement strand
CTAGCTGCTGCGCGCGTTGAGCGGCTGCAGGCGCGTGACGTGGCCCATCTTGCGGCCGGGACGGATCTCGGTCTTGCCGTAGAGATGCACCTTGGCGTTGGCCTCGCCGATCGCCTTGCGCCACAGATTGAAGTCCTCGCCGATCAGATTCTTCATCTCGGCGTTGGCCAGGCGCTCGACCGAGCCCAGCGGCAGGCCGCAAATGGCCCTGACGAGCTGTTCGAACTGGCTGGTCATGCAGGCGTCGATGGTCCAGTGCCCCGAATTATGCGGCCGGGGCGCGATCTCGTTGGCGAGGAAGCGCCCGTCCTTGGTGACGAACATCTCCACGCACAGCAGCCCGACCAGCTCCAGCTTCTCCGCGACGTGGCGGCCGATCGCCTCCGCCTGCTGGCGCCGCGCCTCGGGCAGGCGGGCGGGAATGATGGTGGTGTCGAGAATGCCGTTGACGTGGAAATTCTCGCCCGGCGTGAAGGCGACGCAGGTGCCGTCCATGCCGCGGGCGACGATCACCGAACATTCCATCTCGAAATCGACCATGCGCTCGACGATGGCCTCGCGGGCGCTGATCTGGTTCCAGGCGGTGGCGAGATTGGCGGTGGTCTCCAGCCTTACCTGGCCCTTGCCGTCGTAGCCCTCGGTCACCGTCTTGACCAGGCAGGGCGTGCCGATATGGCGGACGGCGGCTTCAAGGCTGGCGGCGCTGCCGGCGCCGGCATAGGCAGTGGTCGGCACGCCGATGTCGTTGAGAAAATTCTTTTCCTCGAGGCGGTTCTGCGCCACGCGCAAAGCGCGGCTGTTGGGGCGCACCGGCTTCAGCCGCTCGATGAACTCGACCGTCGCGGCCGGCACGTTCTCGAATTCGTAGGTGACGACGTCGACGCCGGCAGCGAAGCGCGCCAGCGCTTCCTCGTCGTCGTAGGCCGCCACCGTGCTGGCCGCCGCGACCATGGCGGCCGGGCTGTCGGGCTCGGGGCAGAAGATATGGCAGCGATAGCCCAGTGGCGCCGCCGCCAGGGCGATCATGCGCCCGAGCTGGCCGCCGCCCAGAATGCCGATGGTGCCGCCGGGCGCAAGCGCGCCGTTGCCGTTGCCGCTCATTTGTGGCCTGCCGCCTCGTCGCTGGGGCTTTCGGCGACGGCGCTGGTCTGCCGGTCGCGAAAGGCGCGCAACGCCTTGGCGACCTTCTTGTCGCCCAGCGCGATGACGGATGCCGCCAGCAGGGCCGCGTTGATGGCGCCGGGCCGGCCGATCGCCACAGTGCCCACCGGGACGCCGCCGGGCATCTGCACGATCGACAGCAGGCTGTCCATGCCCTTCAGGCTTTCGCTTTCGACCGGCACGCCGAACACCGGCAAGGTCGTCAGCGAGGCGACCATGCCCGGCAGATGCGCCGCGCCGCCGGCGCCGGCGACGATCACCTTGAGCCCGCGCCCGGCAGCCGATTCGGCATAGGCGAAAAGCCGTTTCGGCGTGCGATGCGCCGAAACGATGCGCTTCTCGTACGCCACGCCGAGCCCTTCCAGCGTCGCCGCGGCATGGCGCATGGTGTTCCAGTCGGACTGGCTGCCCATGATCAGTCCGACCACCGGCGCGGTCTTGGCCATTGTTTCCCTCGTGCCGGCCGGGCGGCCGGAAAAGACGGCGATTATAGGGGTGGTCGGGCGCGGCGCAAGAAGGCGCGCCTCAGGCGATGATGTCGGGAATCAGCTTCTCGTGCAGGGCGATAATCTGGTCTTTCAGCGCGAGCTTTCGCTTCTTCAGGCGTTGCACCTGGAGCTGGTCGAAGGGCTGCTCGGAGGTCAGCCGGGCGATCTCGGCGTCGAGATCGCGGTGTTCGCGCTGCAGTTCCTCGAACCTCGCACGCAGCTCGTCTAGTTCGTCCATTTCCGGGCTGGGTGGCTAAAGGGTTGGTCGCGCAGTCGCTCGGGTTTAAGGTCCGCGGAGACTAGCAAACTTGCGGGCCAAGCGGTATCGGCTTCGGAAGGTCGTATGGCAATCAGGAAAATTGGGATTCTTACCTCCGGCGGCGACTGCGCCGGTCTAAACGCGGCGATCCGCGCCGTGGTCCACCGCGCCGCCGGCCATTATGGCTGGGAGGTGATCGGCATCCGCCAGGGCACGCACGGGCTGATGGCCCGCCCGCCGCTGACCGAGCGGCTGGAAATCGACGGCAGCGAGCCCTCCATCCTGCGCTGGGGCGGCACCATCCTGGGCACCACCAACCAGGGCAATCCGTTCGCTTTCACCATGCCCGACGGGTCTGTCAGGGACCGGTCCAACGAGGTCATCGAGGGCGCTCGCCTGCTCGGCATCGACGCGCTGATCGGCGTCGGCGGCGACGGCAGCTTCGCCATCCTGCGCAAGCTGGCGCAGCAGGGCGGCATTCCCATGGTCGGCATCCCCAAGACCATCGACAACGACATCGGCATCACCGAAGCCTCGGTCGGCTTCTCGACGGCGGTCGAGGTGGCGACGGACGCGCTCGACAAGCTGCAGCCGACGGCGGCCAGCCACTCGCGTGTCATGGTGCTGGAGGTGATGGGCCGCGACGCCGGCCATATCGCTCTGGCCGCCGGCATCGCCGGCGGTGCCGACATCATTCTCATCCCCGAAATCAAATGGTCGGTCGAGGCGCTGGCGCGCAAGGTCGAGCAATTGCGCCGCACCGGCCGCAATTTCGCGCTGGTGGTGGTGGCCGAGGCGGTCAAGCGCGAGGATGGCAGCCCGGCGCGTCAGGCGCATGTCTCCGGCGCCATCACCTATGGCGGCATCGGCCACTATGTCGGCGACAGGATCGCCCAGGCGACCGGCGCCGAGACCCGCGTCACGGTGCTGGGCCATGTCCAGCGCGGCGGCAGCCCGGGCGCGCGCGATCGCATTCTCGCTTCGGCCTTCGGTGTGCATGCCGTCGAGCTGATCGCCGAGGGCCGATTCGATCACATGGTGGTTTGGAGCGAGCGGCAGGTGAAGGCGGTGCCGATCGCCGAGGCCATCGGCCAGTACCAGGCAGTCGATCCGCACGATGCGCTGGTCCATACCGCGCGCGGGCTCGGCATCTCCTTCGGCGACTGACATGCCCGCTGGAGCCGCGCCGCATCCGTTCTGGAATTTCTCGCTCGAGGTCTATGGCGGCGAGGGCGTGGCGCGCGCCTGCATCGAGTTGCAGGACCGCCACGGGCTCGACGTCAATCTGCTGCTGTTCTGCTGCTGGATCGGCGCTTCCGGGCGCGGTCGGCTCGAGGCCGATGAACTGCGCCGTCTGGCCGGCCGCATCGGTCCCTGGCAGCGCGATATCGTCATGCCGCTGCGCGCGGCGCGACGGCGGCTGGTGGCCGGCGAGAACCTGCCGATCCCGCCCGACGAACCGGCCGCCGTGCTGCGCCGGCGTCTGGCCGACGCCGAAATCGAGGCCGAGCATGTCGAACAGCTGATGCTGGCGGAGAACTACGCCGCGCCCGGCAATCGCGACCGCCCGGCCAAGGAACGGCTGGCTGCCGCGCTGGCCAATCTCGGTCTCTACAGTGCGCAGCTTGGCATCAAGGTCGAGCGCCGCGATCGCGCCGCCGTCGCCACCATCCTCGGCGCCTGCTTTCCCCTGCTGGCGGCACACGAGATCGAGCACGCCCTCAACCTGGATCGCGCCTGATGCGTTTTGCCTTAGCCCTGCTGTCGCTCTGCCTGCTTTCCGCCTGCGCCGCCGGCACCGGCGCGCCGGTTCCAGACGTGCGCCGCGACGTGCCTGTCGAAAGGGTGCGGGCCGAGTTGATGGCGGTGGCCGATCGCGAGCTCGATGCGTTCGGCGGCCGGCGCGGGCGGCAGACCGTGTTCTGGCGCGCCGATGGTTCGGTGGCGGTCGATCCGGTCGGCCAGTTGACCGAGGACGACCGCCGCGTCTACCAGCGGCTGACGCTCTACTGGGCGTCGGTGGGCGAAGGCGGCTTCTCCTCCTATGCCGATTGCGCGGCGGGCTGGACGCGGCCGGAGCCGAAGAAATGCGCCTGGCATCTGCCGTGGTCGGCGGCGTTCATTTCCTACCTGATGGCGCAGGCGGGCGTGCCGGAATCGGAATTCGTGCCCGACGCCAGCCACGTCAACTATCTGCAAGGCATCGTCGAACGCAGCCTGGCCGGCAATCCGGGCTACTTCGTCGCCCGCGACGTCGCCGCCTACGCGCCCCGGCGCGGCGATCTGGTCTGCGCCACGCGCGGCGTCGACGTCGCACCCGACTGGCGGCTGCTGCTGGGGCAGAAATATCCCATGCACTGCGACCTGGTGACGGGCAATTTCGGCGATCGCATCGAAGCCATCGGCGGCAACGTGTTCAACGCCGTTTCGAAAAGCGTGATCGCCGCCGCCAACGGGTTGCTGGCGCGCGAGAGCGGCCGCAACTGGATCGTGGTGGTGGAAAACCGTTACCCGGAAGCCTTGCCGGCGACGTCGATGCTTGGAACGGTCCGTCAGTAGGAGTCTTCATGCTGAGCTTGGCGAAGCATGGAACCTGCGAGGGTTTGATATCCCCCTTCACCCTTCGCCAGGCTCAGGGTGAAGGATTTCGCGATTCGCCCCAGCGCTTGATCTGCCCGCCCTCGAGATCGAACAGGTCGAGCACGCGCGCCACGGTATGGTCGATCACGTCGTCCAGCGTTTGCGGCCGGCTGTAGAAGGCGGGCATGGCCGGCGCGATCACCGCGCCCATGTCGGACAGCGTCAGCATGTTGCGGAGATGCACACTGTGCAGCGGCGTCTCGCGCACCAGCAGCACCAGCCGCCGGCGCTCCTTGAGTACCACGTCGGCAGCGCGCGTCAGCAGCGAGGTCGTGACGCCCGACGCCAGTTCGCCCAGGCTGCGCATCGAGCAGGGCGCGATCACCATGCCCTGGGTGCGGAACGAGCCGCTGGAAAGCGGCGCTGCCATGTCGGTCACGGCATGGACACGGTCGGCCAGCGCCTGCACCTGGCGGACCTTGAAATCGGTCTCGTGCGCCAGGGTGATTTCCGCCGTCCGGCTCATCACCAGATGGGTTTCCACCGGCAATGGGCGCAGAGCCTGCAGCAATTTGACGCCGTAGATCACGCCGGAAGCGCCGCTGATGCCGACAATCAGCCGTGGTTGCAGGGGCTTGCCGGTCCTGTTTGCTGTTTTCGCCATGGCGCTAATTTTGTTGCTTATCCACCGATAGGGCAGAGCCGGTCGAAGTCAAGAGTGGCAATCCCCGATGTGCGTGCCTACCCTATTATTGTTCGCTTGTCTGCAAGGGAGGTTTGGTATGGCAACCGTCGATCGGGTTGAAACTCTCAAGGCGAAGCATGCGGCTCTGGACGCCGCGCTGCAGGAAGAAAACACCAGACCACATCCCGACGAATCGGCCATAGCCGCTCTCAAGCGACAGAAACTCAAGCTCAAGGACACGATCAAGGGTCTCGTTCGGCAATAGCAAGCCGTCCGCCTAGATAGGCGGGCGAAGTGTGCCGAGCGTCTGCAGCGACTCGCCGGTCTTTCGCGCGAGAACGATCTCCGCGTCCGCGGTGTTGACGCCGAGCAGGCGCATGATGTTGACCATGTGCGTGACGTAGATGCGGTTGGCGCCGTCGCGCGGCAGCGCCAGAAGATGTGCCTTCAACTCGGGCGTTACGTCGGGGCGGCCGGCGAAGCTGGAGTTCAGCAGCTCAAACGGTTCGGCCGCACCGAAAGCCAGCCGTGCGGTGTCGAGGCAGCGGCACCAGCGGCTCGATTGAACGCTCTGCCAGCTCACGCCGTTGCGGCGCAGGTTCTCGCCGACGGCGACCGCCTGATCGCGCCCCGCTTGCGACAGGTTGCGCTGGGTCGAGCAATCCTCGACCCGGAAATTTGCGGGATCGCCGATGCCCGGCGCGTTGGCGTGGCGCATGAACAATAGCAATCCGCCCTGGCGCAGCGCCGGCCAGGGCTCCGTGCGCGCGAGCGACGGCAGCGCCCATCCCGTCCCGGCCGCAAGGGCCAGCGCCATGCTCGCTCGCCGCGAGATGCTTGGAGTGGTCATGCGTGGCCGTCTCCTCAAGCCGCCAGTGGCCGCTTGTACGCCGCCGGTGCGGTCAGAGATCCTTCGCTCGGTCGCGCAGCACGAATTTCTGCACCTTGCTGGTCGAGGTCTTGGGCAACTCGCCGAACACCACCGTGCGCGGGGACTTGAAGGCGGCGAGATTGCCGCGGCAGAAGGCGATGATCTGGTTGGCGCCGACATTGCTGCCGGCTTTCAAGATGACGAAGGCGCAGGGCGTCTCGCCCCATTTCTCGTCCGGCCGGGCCACCACGGCGGCTTCCAGCACGACGAAGTCACCTGAGCGGAATCGATGACGTTTCTCAAAGACCCTGCGAGATAGATACCGCAAACACTTGTGCGGAGGTTCATTAAATTAACCGACTGCGGCAGCTATCGCATTTGTTAGAGAACTTTTCGAGCTGTTTGAACAAGGCTCCAGAGTAACCGACAGCCTCAACAACGCGTGGCGGGCAGCAGAAAAGCGCGTTTCCGCGCTAGCCATTTGCCGATCGATATCCTGCTCGCAAAGTCCCAAGACCACAATCAAACACGCTAAGATTTCTAGTTATGCAACCCAAAGAAGAACTATATAATCAGCTATGCTATAATAAATTGGCCAAGGTCGATGCAATAAAAAGATAGAAATGAACGGATCACGCGCATCGGGGGGTGAGATGCATTTTCCACACAGCTTTAAAGAGTTCGAGCCATCTCTTACCATTGCCGAAAAAAACTTGGTCAATGTCGTATCTACTGGCCGACCGCTGGCCTTACCGGGCAGAAGCCACGCTGAACTGCATGGTATCGCCAAATCGAATGCGATGAGTTCGATTGAGATTCGCGGAGAGTTCTTGCGTTTCCTCGTTCTTGGTGGCGATAAGGACTGCCTAGTGCATGAGAGTGGGGTTGATGCTAGCTACGTTTATCTTAGCAGCAATCTTGACCTACGAGGTTGCTCAAACATTCGGAATTTTAGGCTGGCAAAATCAGTAGTGAATGGATTTCTCTTGCTCGATTTTGCGAAGACGGGATCGATCTCACTCGATGGCACTGAGATTTTTGGCATATGTGGCAACAGAGTAACCGTAGACGGATCGATTTATTGTCGGCATGGCTTTGTATCGTTACGTCGAACCGACATCTCAGGTTGCCGTATTTCTGGATCGTTCGCGTGTCGCGGTGGTCAATTCAAAGTTGGTAATCAAGATCCTGAAAAGAGAGAGCGTAACATTCACGAGAAGCCGAAATTCTACAGCTTGCGAATAGAGGATGGATCAATCGCGGGGACCTTGCAGCTTGGTCCTCGGCATCAGCGAGACTATGACGATAGCGCGAAGCAGAATAAGACAAAACTAGAGTCAAATATTAGCTTAAAGGGCACTAACTGCACGGCATTTATTGATCATTCTGAAACCTATGAATCATTGACAGATAGAAATAAGGACGAGTTAAACATTGATGGGCTAACATATCAACGAATCGAGGGGTGTAACCCATTTGACGTGGAATTCAGAACAGGCTGGCTACGGCAGCAATCCTGTGCGAATGCGCTAAATTTTCGCCCCCAACCATATGAGCAGCTAGCCAAAGTCTTTCGGGAGATGGGTCACGAAGACGAAGCGCGCAAAATACTATTGGCAAAACATACCAGATTCGACAAAGCGATATTCGCGCGTCTAGCAAGTAGATTTCGCTTTTCACGCAACTCTGAACGCAAACTTGCCGCAAACGAGATTGAATGTCCTCCTAGCTACAGCACAACTATTAAGCTTTTCTTTTTTTTGCTTTGGAGATTACTTGCGCGATATTTTGTTGGGTATGGATATGCCCCTTGGCGCGCAATCTTCTGGAGCGCTGTACCGGTTATTTGTGGGATGCTGATTTTTGGATTGGCCTATGTGCAAGGCGGGCTGTCACCAGCGAACCCGATCATAAGTGCACGTCCAGAATGGATAAAATGTAGGGAGATGGCTATTGCCGCACCGCGCGTTGAAATTCAGTCCTTTCTAGATGATGGCTTTATGTCCCAGTTTGACGCTCTGTTTGACCGAGAGCAGTTGGACAACTGTTTAAAAGGACGAACCGTAGTAAGCGGAGGTTTGCCGGAGTATCCGACATTCAATTCGTTTTGGTACTCACTAGATACCTTTATTCCGATAGTTGGGTTGCATCAGGAGGAGTTCTGGTTGCCAAACGACACTTCGCCGACTGCAAAGCTGTATTTGCATTTTCATATCACGCTTGGTTGGCTTTTTGTGACGTTAGGCTTGGCTGGCATAGTAGGGCTGGTTAATCGTCGAGCCGCGCCAGGAGGCAAATAATTTGCTAGCTAATAATGCTTTTCACAATTATCAGGATGCCGGATCCAATAAGCACAATACTTACGAAATATCGGTATGTTGCATGCGGCAACTTCACCAGAATTTTGGAACCGACTCGAGTTCCAGCCCATGAAGCCGCAAGTGTCGTCAACAAAGTGATCGGGATTTCGGCAATGCTTAAGCCGATCGAGGCAAAGAATAATAATTTTGAGAGATGTTGAAAGGTTAAGCAGAATGAATGGGTCGCCATCAATCGTTCATTGTCAGTATATCGATGTATAAGTATTGAAAAAAGTAGCGGGCCTGTTGCACCGACCAATACCGTCAAGAATCCGGTAGATAGACCCGCAAGATGCGCCGACGAAAGAACCGTAGAAAGTCGCTTTAGCGGCAGCAGGAAGGGAGTGTTCCCCAATGCCGATACGATAATGAAAATCCCAATGACGAGCCCAAGAGAAGAAACGTCCAATCTTACAATGAAGAAAATCGCGACAGCTGAACCCGCAACAGAAAAGAAGGCGAATTTTACGCTAAATCCGAAATCAATCTTATGACGAAATTGCCAGCTTCGAAATGCCGCTGAGACACCTGTTATCCAGGCGTGAACAAGAACTACATAAGGTGGCGGCACTGCCCATGTAACGACCGCAAGCTGTAGGCCGCCCGTTGGACCTATTGCGCTGACAAACATGGACACAAAAAATGTTCCAGCCAGTAATGCCGCAAGATACTCCCAACTAGTCAGTTCGATCACAAACGCTGATCCTTTATCGGCCTATAAAGATCGGGCTTTCTCGCGCAGCACGAATTTCTGCACCTTGCCGGTCGAGGTTTTCGGCAGTTCGCCGAACACCACCGTGCGCGGACACTTGTAGGCCGCCATGTTCTTGCGACAGAAGGCGATCAGATCCTCGGCGCTGACGTCGTGGCTGGACTTGAGCGTGACGAAGGCGCAGGGCGTTTCGCCCCATTTCTCGTCCGGCCTTGCGACGACGGCCGCTTCCAGCACCGCCGGGTGCTGGTAGAGCACGCCCTCGACTTCGATGGTCGAGATGTTCTCGCCGCCCGAGATGATGATGTCCTTGGAGCGGTCGCGCAGCTCGATATAGCCGTCCGGGTGCAGTACGCCGAGATCGCCGGAGTGGAACCAGCCGCCTTCGAAGCATTCCCTGGTCGCCGTCGGGTTCTTCAGGTAGCCCTTCATGACGACGTGGCCCTTGAACATGACCTCGCCCATGGTGGTGGCATCGGCAGGCACTTCGGTCATGGTCGTCGGATCCATCACTTTCAGTCCTTCCAGCACCGGCGAGCGCACGCCCTGGCGCGCCTTGAGCCGCGCCCGCTCGTCCGACGGCAGCGCGTCCCATTCCGAATGCCAGGCGCAGACCACGACCGGACCGTAGGTCTCGGTCAGGCCGTAGACATGGGTGATCTCGAAGCCCTGCTTCTCGATCGCCTCGAGTACGGCGGCCGGCGGCGGGGCGGCGGCGGTCATGATCTTGACCGGGTGCGGCAGCGGCTTGCGCTCGGCGTCCGTGGCGTTGATCAGGAAGCCCAGCACGATCGGCGCGCCGCACATGTGGGTGACCTTGTAGGTGGCGATGGCGTCGAACATGGTGCGCGCCTCGACCCGCCGCAGGCAGATCGATGTGCCGGCGACCGCCGCCAGCGTCCACGGGAAGCACCAGCCGTTGCAGTGGAACATCGGCAGCGTCCACAG
>JBDZUM010000134.1:0-10070 GCA_040255215.1 Rhodospirillaceae bacterium | reverse complement strand
ATCATGTCCGGCGACGAGGATCCCGTCGGCGTCAATCTCGCCGAACTGGTCAAGGGCTATCGCGGCAACGGCATGACGCATGTCGCGGTCAGGCTCTATCCCGGCGGCCGTCACGAGATGGTCAACGAGACCAATCGCGCCGAGGTCTGCGCCGATGTCAGATCGTGGATCGAGGCCGTGCTGCGCGGCGAGCCCGAAAAATCTCCACCTTGAACGCTCAGTCTAGACGACGCTCGCGGCCTGCTGCGAGGCGGCCGGCGCGGCGGTGAGATCGCTGACCACGAAGAGATTTCGCGGGAGCCAGATCTCGAACCGGGCGCCGGCACCGCCGCGCTCGAAGCGAAGATCGCCGCCGGCCTGTTGCGTGAAGGCCTCGATCAATCGCATGCCCAGCCCGGCGCCGCCGTTGAAGCCTGCCGCAGGCGCGGACACGCCCGCTGCCGGCAGGCCGATGCCGTTATCGGTCACCGCCAGCAGGAACTGGTCCTCCGCCGGACCGAAACTGACATGGATCTCGCCTTCGACGCCGCCGGGAAAGGCGTGCTTGATGGCGTTCATCACCAGTTCGTTGACGACCAGGCCCAGCGGGATGGCGCGATCGACCTTCAGCACCGCGGTCTCGGCCCGTACGTGACATTTTACGCGGCTGTTGAGCAGGACCGAGTTCGAGATCTTCTCGCAAAGATCGCGCATGTAGTCGGCGAAATCGACGGTGTCGATATGGCCGGCCTTGTAGAGCGAACCATGGACGTCGGCCATGGTCATGACGCGACGCATGGCGTTGTTGAGATGCTCGCGCGCTTCGGAGTCGCCCACGCGGGCGGCCTGCATGCGCAGCAGGCTGGCGACGACCTGGAAATTGTTCTTCACGCGATGGTTCAATTCGTGGAACAGCAGTTCGCGCTGCTGCTCGGCTTCCTTGCGCGAGGTGATCTCGACGTTGACGCCGACCATCTTGCGCGGCCTGCCATCGGCGCCGGAGACGCATTCGGCGCGGCTCAGCAGCCAGCGCGAGGAGCCGTCGGGCAGCACGACGCGATATTCCATGACCAGCGGTTCGCCGCCGTCGCGGGCGCGGGCCAGCGAGCGGCGGACATGGTCCTTGTCGTCCGGGTGCATGGCCTGGAAAACGTGGTTGGGACTGGGATGCTTCCCTGCCGGCCGCATGCCGTGCATGTCGTAGAGCGAATCCGACCACAGCACCTGGTCGTTCTGGAGGTCCCACTCCCAGTCGGCGACGCCACCCGCCCGCTGCGCGCGGCGCAGCCGCAAATCGGCCCGACGCGCCGCCTGCAGACGGGTTCGCAGCAGCACCGCCAGCGCCGAGATCGACGCGGCGGCGATGGCGAACAGGGCGAGGTTGACGGCTTCCGATGCCGCGTCGATGCGGAAGGAGCTGTTCGACGGCAGGAACAGATACCAGCCGACAACGACGCTGAGCGCCACGCCTGTGACGGCGGCGGCCGCGCCGCCGAAATAGCCGATGATCATCACTGCAGGGAAATACGTGGCGAACGGTACCAGAGCGTTCGGCCACGCCAGTTCCAGCCCGTAGCGGAAAGCGGTGGCCACGGCGACGACAAGTACCGCGAGCGCCTGCCCGCGCATCGCGCCTGAGACGTCGGGGCGGGAAAATTTTGGCAAATCAGGTTCCTTTTGCCGGATCATGCAGGCCATGCGCGGCGCTGTAAATCGTTCGCCGCCCCGCAAGCGAATAAGCCGCGGCAAGGACCGCGATACGTTCAGATCCAGCGCGTCGGATAGGGATAAACGCGCGTCAAACGGCAATATGTTACCGCTACAACGACGATGATCGCCGCGCCGGCCAGCACCGGCGTGAACACGAACCACCAGTCCGACTGCGCCTGAACCACCAGCAGCGGGATTGCCGCTCCCGGCGGGTGCAGCGTGCGGGTGATCTGCATGGCGACGATGGCGATGGTGACGCCGAGTGCGCTGACCCAGGGATCGGTACCGAGCAGATGCCAGGCCAGCAACCCGACCAGCGCCGAGACGACGTGGCCGCCGATGACGTTGCGCGGCTGCGCGAACTCGCTCCACGGCGCGACGAACACCAGCGCGCAGGTGCTGCCCAGCGGCGCCATCAGCAGGATCTGGTTGGTCAGCAGCGAGAGATAGGTGACGGCGGCGATGGCGATGCCGCCGCCGATGCTGGCGACGACGATGCGGGCGAACGTCCAGCGTTTCGGATCGCGGCGGGCGCGCATCTCGGCGACGGTCTGGCGCCGGCGCTCCTGCTTGTCTTCGGCGCGCGCCTCCTCGTCGTGCCGCCGCTCGGTCATGCCGGGCCCGTCGGTTCGCCGTCCGGCAGCGCCAGGAAGATGACGACCAGCAATATCGTCACGTAAAAGCGGAATGCCGCCTCCTGCCCGTTCCAGCTCGGCGACTGCCACATGGCGAACCATTCGCCGCCGACCACCATGAAGCCGGTGAACCACAGCGTGAAGCCGAGTGCGGCGCCGACATAGGCGAAACGCCGGGCGCGGGCGAAGGTCGCCGCCGACCCGCGCAGGGCGCGCAGCATTGACACTGTGGCGACGGCGAAAGCGATGCCGGTAGCGCCCTCGGCGGCGATGATCGCGGCATAGGCCAGATGCTGCAGCGTCGGGTCGCCGATCGCCCGGCCGCGCAAGGCGTTGCCGGGGAACGTCGTGTCCATCGCCAGCACATGCTGCACGAAGGCGAAGTTCGAGCCGTAGTCGATCAGGTTGTTGAGGCAGACCAGCAGCGCGAACAGCGCCAGCCCGGCGACCATCGCGACCTTGGCGATCCGCATTTCGATCATGACCCTCTCCCCGGCTTGGTCCGGCGCAAGTTCGGATCGGTCTCCCTCATCCGGACAGACCGGCGGCGCTGGCGCGGGCGGGAAGGAAAATGGTCGGAGCGGCGGGATTCGAACCCACGACCCCCAGTCCCCCAGACTGATGCGCTACCAGACTGCGCTACGCTCCGACCTGGTCTTCTGTCGCGCCGGTTTTCCAAGGGTTGGGGGTGCAACCGCCAGCGCGGGCGGACAATAAACGCGGGGTCGCCGGCTGGCAACCGCTACCGGCGCCCTCCTGCCGGCGGCCCGGAAACGCAAAGAGCGGGCATCGAGCCCGCTCCCGCAGTGTTACCTCGCAATCAACTCAGTTGCCGCGCAGCAGCTTCAGCGCCGACTGCAGATCGTTCATCACCGCCTCGAGATCGCGCCGCTGGGCGGGATCGAGCGTCGAGGCGCGCGGGCCGGCAACCGTCGCTTCGGCGCGCACCGGCTGCTCGATCGGCGCCCCCGAGGAGCGCACCAGCTGCGGCCGTTGCGGCTGCTCGGCAGTCTGCCCGGCAGACGCCTGCGCCGCCGCCTGCGGCTGGCTGCGGCCTGAGCCGGCTTCCGGATTGCGCCCCATGTCGGCGCGGATCGCCTCGCTATAGGGCGGCTCGACGGCGGACAGCCGGCCGCGATTTTCGCGCAGCAGTCGCTGCACGCCCTTGATCGTGTAGCCCTCTTCGTAGAGCAGGCCCCGGATCCGCCGCAGCAGATCGACGTCCTCCGGCCGGTAATAGCGCCGGCCCCCGCCACGCTTGAGCGGGCGAACCTGGTTGAACTTGCTCTCCCAGAAACGCAGGACGTGCTGCGGCACGTCGAGCTCCGTCGCCACCTCCGAGATGGTGCGGAATGCCTGGGCAGATTTTTCGTTGCGCCGATCCGGCGCCGGTTGAAGAATTGTGGCCATTATTCAGACGCCGCCTTGGTTTCGCCGCCTAACGCCTTATTAATCTTGGATTTAAGGACGTTGGAGGCGCGAAAAACCAAAACGCGTCGCGGCAGGATTGGCACTTCCTGACCGGTCTTTGGATTGCGCCCGATTCTCTGGCCCTTCTCGCGCACGGCGAAGCTGCCGAACGACGAGATTTTGACCGATTCGCCGCGCGTCAGCGCCGCCGAGATCTCTTCGAGGACGACCTCGACGAGAGCGGCCGACTCATTGCGCGACAGACCGACCTCCTGATACACGGCCTCACTGAGGTCAGCCCGTGTAATCGTGCGGTTTTCCATACCCACGCTCCCCTGTCCCGGGTTGATGGTACGACCGGGACGGAAAGCCGTCAATATCAGGGGATTGGCGGCAAACGTTTAAGTGCGGAGCGCATAAATCGGGTGGCTGATTACCACCGTGTGACAGAAGCGCCCCAGGTCAAACCGCCCCCCATGGCCTCCATGAGGACCACCTGGCCCCGCTTGATGCGCCCGTCATGAACCGCCTCGGCCAGGGCCAGAGGAATGCTGGCAGCCGAAGTATTCGCATGTTTATCGACAGTTACGACGATTTTCTCATGTGAAATACCAAGTTTGCGGGCCGTCCCGTCGAGGATGCGGCGGTTGGCCTGGTGCGGCACGATCCAGTCGACATCGTCGGTGGTCAGGCCGGCCGCCTGCAGCCCCTCGCCCACCACCTCGGCCAAATTGGTCACAGCGTGCTTGAACACTTCCTTGCCCTGCATGCGCAGGAAACCGGCCGTCCGGGTCGAGGACGGGCCGCCATCGACGTAGAGCAGGTCGTGGTGGCGGCCGTCGGAATGCAGCACGTTGGACAGCACGCCGCGGTCAGCCGGCGTACCGGCGCCCGGTGCCGCCTGCAGCACCACCGCGCCGGCGCCGTCGCCGAACAGCACGCAGGTCGTGCGGTCGTTCCAGTCGAGAATGCGCGAGAACGTCTCGGCCCCGATCACCAGAGCCGTCTGGGCCATGCCGTTCTTCATCATGCTGTCGGCCACCGACAGGGCGTAGACGAAGCCGGAACACACCGCCTGCACATCGAAAGCGGCGCCACGGGTCATGCCCAGCGCCGCCTGCACCTTGGTCGCGGTGGCCGGAAACGTCTCGTCCGGTGTGGCCGTCGCCAGCACGATGAGATCGAGCGCGCCGGCGCCGATGCCGGCATGGTCGAGCGCCTTCTGCGCCGCCTGCAGCGCCAGATCCGACGTCAACTGGCCCTCGGCCGCGAGATAGCGCTGACGGATACCGGTGCGTTGCTGGATCCACTCGTCGGTGGTGTCGACGCGTCGCGCCAGCTCCTCGTTGCTGACCGGATCTCCGGGAAGATAGGCGCCGCAACCGACGAGCTGGCTGCGGATCATGGAGCAGTGGCCTGCGCCGCGGCGGCGCCGCCGGCTTCCTGCTCGATGCTCAGCGCCTCGCGCAGACGCTTGAAGTCCTCGACCACCAGCTCGTTGAAATTGTAGCGCACCATGTCGATGGCCACGCCCAGCGCATGGGCGAAGCCCAGCGCGTCGGTGCCGCCATGGCTCTTGACGCAGATGCCGTTGAGGCCGAGGAACACGCCGCCATTGTAGCGCCGCGGATCGACGCGCTTGCGCAGCTTGCGCCACGCGCCGCTGGCCAGCAGATAGCCCAGCTTGGCGAAGGTCGACGTGCGGAACGCGTCGCGCACGAAGCCGGTATAGAGCTTGGCCGTGCCTTCGATGGTCTTCAGCGCGATGTTGCCGGTGAAGCCATCGGTGACGACCACGTCCACGGCGCCGGCGCCGATATCGTTACCCTCGACGAAGCCGTGGTAATTTACTGGCAAATTCTCATGCCGCAGCATCGCATGCGCCTCGCGCAGCGCGTCATGGCCCTTGAGTTCCTCGGAGCCGACATTGAGCAACCCAACAGACGGATTGGTCAGCCCCAGCACGGTGCGAGCGAACACCTCGCCCATCACCGCGAACTCGACCAGGTTGTTGGCGTCGACCTCGATATTGGCGCCGAGATCGAGCATCACCGTTTCGCCGCGCATGGTCGGCAGGAACGAGGCGATGGCCGGCCGGTCGATGCCGGGCAGCGTGCGCAGTACGAACTTCGCCATCGCCATCAGCGCGCCGGTGTTGCCGGCCGATACGACGCAGCTTGCGCTGCCGTTCTCGACGGCGCTGATTGCCTGCCACATGCTCGAATCGCGCCGCTTGCGCAGCGCGGTCGACGGCTTGTCGTCGGCGGTGACGACGCCCTCGGCATGGGCGATGGTCGTCACCTTGCGCAAGGCGCGATGGCGGGCGACCAGCGGCTCGAGCCGCTTCTCGTCGCCGTACAGCACGAACTCGGTCTGCGGATATCGCTCGAGTGCGATGTTGGCGCCGTCGACGACCACGGCCGGAGCGTTGTCCCCGCCCATGCCATCCAGCGCTATGATGATCTTCTTGCTCACGCGGGCGAACGGCCGCCGGGCGGCCGCCTGTCTGGCAACGCCGCGATCAGGCGTTCGCCGTGGTCGGCGCGACCTCGCGCCCGTCGTAATGGCCGCAGGCCTGACAGACGTGATGCGGACGCTTCAGCTCGCCGCAGCTCGAGCACTCGACATAGGCCGAGGCTGTCAGAGCGTGATGGGAACGGCGCATGTTGCGACGCGACTTCGACGTCTTCTTCTTTGGAACTGCCATGGGAATCTCCGTTACGCCGCCTTTGGCGGCCGCCTCTATTACTCAAATTGCCCAGTACGGGCAAGGGTTTTTCCCCGCGCCCCAAGACTGGATTAACCCTTTGATTTCAGGGCGGCAAGCGCCGCGAACGGGTTGGGCTTGCCGGCATCGGCGGCAACCCCGTGCTGACGCAGGACGGTATCCAGATCGGCCCCCTCCTTTCGCGGATAAGGGTCGATCGCCAGCGCAAGCTGTTCGGAGACGATTTCTCCCAGATCGAGGCTGCCTAGCGGCATCGGGTCGGGCGGATCCTGGTCCGGGGCCACGACGAGTTCGCCGGTTGCTGCATCGATGACGTCGGCATTGTCCCCGAATTCGAGGCAGAATGGCTCGTCCACCGTCTGGGTGACGGGCTCGAGGGTGACAACGCAATTCTGCGTCAGGCTGGCTTGCAGGCGGCCTTCGACCCGCAATGCCGCCCCGCCACGAAGCTCACTGACCTGCCCTGTCGCGTGGAGCGAATCGAGGCTGCGCAGCCCCAACCGTCGGGCAAGGGCTTTCAATTGCTCGGGCGTCGGCACGATGTCGAATTCGACCGGATCGCCGCTCAATTCTTTCAGGGAAACAGTAACTTGCAGCCCGGTACTCATGTCCGCTCGCTTTCCGATCCAACATATGTGACGTAATGGGTACCGGACAAGCGGCTTACCATCTATAATTTATATTAATAATAACAATAAATTATAGACGTTTTTTAAACTGATTGTTTAGCGATCGCCACCGGATCGGGATAACCGAGGCGTCCGGCGAGAACCGAGGCCAGCGTCTGCCCCTCGAATCCAGCCAGAACGCTCATGGCGTAGACCGCGAGCCGGTCCGCCCCTTTGCCGTCGGCGCCAGCGAAAACATTGCGACGCAGGGCGCTGGCGAGATCTTCGCCCTCACCGGCCAGCGCGGCCCGATAGGCGCTGGTGCGGCCATTGAAGGCCTCCGCCATGACCTTGATGCGCCGGCCGACGCCAAGGTCCTGTACGCCCATTTCGCGCAGATTGAGGTCGAGATGACGGAACATCTCGTCGAACAGCGACTGGTTGAACACCGGACCGTCCGGCTCGTCCTGCAGCCGGCGCATCACCAGGAAAGCGTGCAGCACCAGCATGTCGAAACGGGCGTCGAGCGTATCGGGCACGCCGTAGAGCGGGCCATAGAAAGCCGGATGCCGGGCCTGCGGGGCGATGGCGTTGTAGATCCGGGCCGCGGTAGCGCGGTGAGGATCGCGGCGCAGGAGGGATTTGATCAGCGAAAGCGGCATCGATATCGTGTGTTAGGGCGTGGCAACAGACGCAATTGACAGAAGATCGCACTGGCGTCACCTTGCCCGCCGATCGGAGGCCGGATCATACTGGCGGGACCGCGAAAGGCAAACGCAAGGCCGGGAAACGGAGAGACATGACGCTTCGCACCCTTCTGCTTTCGACCGCAGCCGCCCTGGCGCTGAGCGCCTGCGTCGAGGCCCAGGTCGACCAGCGCGGCCATGTCGCGACGCCTGGCGCGATGGAAAAGCTGCAGCCCGGACAGCAGACCCGCAACGACGTGCTGACGCTGCTGGGCAGTCCTTCGACCACCGCCACTTTCGACGACGAGACCTGGTACTACATCAGCCAGCGCGTCGAGACGACCGCCTTTCTGGCGCCGGAAACCACCGACCAGCGGGTGGTCGCCCTGAAATTCGATAAGGCCGGCGTCCTCAAGGACATGAACACCTATACGCTGCAGGACGGCCGTGCGATCGAGATGGTCGACCGCAAGACGCCGACCGCCGGCAAGGAGCTGACGGTGATCGAGCAGATATTCGGCAATGTCGGCCGCTTCGGCGGCAGCCCCGGCTACACCTCGCCCTCGAGCCTCGGCAAATAACGCCAGGCTGACGATTGAGCGGATCACGATCAGGCGGAAGCGTTGGCGCTTCCGCCTGATCGTGTGAATCCGCTCAATTTTCTATGTCTAGAGCAAAGAAAAACCCCGGAGCGAACTCCGGGGTTTCTTTTTTTCCGCAGCGTCTGTCGTCAGTGACCGGCGAGAACCGCCAGCAGCAGCAGCGCCACGATGTTGGTGATCTTGATCATCGGGTTGACGGCCGGACCCGACGTATCCTTGTACGGATCGCCGACGGTGTCGCCCGTCACCGACGCCTTGTGGGCATCGGAACCCTTGAGGTGCTTGACGCCCGCCTCGTCGACGAAGCCGTCTTCGAACGACTTCTTGGCGTTGTCCCAGGCGCCGCCGCCGGCCGTCATCGAGATGGCGACGAACAGGCCGGTGACGATCACGCCCAGCAGCATGGCGCCGAGGGCCGCGAAGCCGTCCGACGGGCCGGCGATCCAGCTCACCACGAAGAACAGCACGATCGGCGACAGCACCGGCAGCAGCGACGGGATGATCATTTCCCGGATCGCGGCCTTGGTCAGCATGTCGACGGCGCGGCCGTAATCGGGCTTGGCGGTGCCTTCCATGATGCCCGGGATCTCCTTGAACTGGCGGCGGACTTCCACCACGACCGAGCCGGCGGCACGGCCGACCGCGGTCATCGAGATGCCGCCGAACAGGTAGGGCAGCAGACCGCCGAGCAGCAGGCCAACCACCACGTACGGGTTCTTCAGGGAGAATTCGACCGCCTGCACGCCCAGCTTGCCCTGGGCGATGAAGTAGTCGAGATCCGAGGTGTAGGCCGCGAACAGCACCAGCGCACCCAGACCGGCGGAGCCGATCGCGTAGCCCTTGGTGACCGCCTTGGTCGTGTTGCCCACCGCGTCGAGCGCGTCGGTGTTCTTGCGCACCTCCTTCGGCAGGCCCGACATTTCGGCGATGCCGCCGGCGTTGTCGGTGACCGGACCGTAGGCGTCGAGCGCCACGATCACGCCAGCCAGCGCCAGCATGGCGGTGGTGGCGATGGCGATGCCGAACAGACCGGCCAGCAGGTAGCAGCCGACGATGCCGGCGCAGATGATCAGCGCCGGCAGCGCCGTCGCTTCCATCGACACGGCCAGGCCCTGGATCACGTTGGTGCCGTGACCGGTGACCGATGCCTGCGCCACCGAGCGCACCGGACGATAGCCGATGCCGGTGTAGAACTCGGTGACCCATACGATCAGGCCGGTGACGGCCAGACCGACCAGCGAACACCAGAACAGCGACATGCCGGTGAAGTTGCGGCCGGCGACGGTCAGCGCCGTGCCGTTGCCGACGATCCATTCGGTGACGGCGTAGAAGGCCGGAACCGACAGCACGGCGGCGACGATCAGGCCCTTGTACATGGCGGCCATGATGTTGCCGTTCGCGCCGAGGCGGACGAAGAACATGCCGATGATCGAGGTGATGATGCAGGCGCCGCCGATGGCCAGCGGATACATCATCAGATTGGCCGCCTCGACGCCGGTGAAGAAGATCGAGGCCAGCACCATGGTGGCGACCGCGGTCACGGCGTAGGTCTCGAACAGGTCCGCAGCCATGCCGGCGCAGTCGCCGACGTTGTCGCCGACGTTGTCGGCGATCACGGCCGGGTTGCGGGGGTCATCCTCGGGAATGCCGGCTTCGACCTTGCCCACCAGGTCGGCGCCGACGTCGGCGCCCTTGGTGAAGATGCCGCCGCC
>JBDZUM010000226.1:0-2094 GCA_040255215.1 Rhodospirillaceae bacterium | reverse complement strand
ACTCGAGCACGGTCAGGCCTTCCTTGAAGTTCGAGATGATCGGCGTCTCGATGATCTCGCCCGACGGCTTGGCCATCAGGCCGCGCATGCCGGCGAGCTGCTTCATCTGCGCCGCCGAGCCGCGGGCGCCGGAATGGGCCATCATGTAGACCGAGTTCATCGGCTCGCCCTTCTTGGGCGAGGAGATGCTCTTCATCATCTCGTCGGCGACCCGGTCGGTGCAGCGCGACCAGGCGTCGACCACCTTGTTGTACTTCTCGCCCTGGGTGATCAGGCCGTCCATGTACTGCTGCTCGAACTCCTTGACCATGGACTGCGTGTCGCCGACCAGCTTCTCCTTGGCCGGCGGGATGACGAGGTCGTCCTTGCCGAAGGAAATGCCGGCGCGGCAGGCCTGGGTGAAGCCCAGCGCCATCAGGCGATCGGCGAAGATCACCGTCTCCTTCTGGCCGCAGTGGCGGTAGACCACGTCGATGACGTTCTGCACGTCCTTCTTGGTCAGCAGCCGGTTGATCAACGAGAACTGCACGTTGCGGTGCCGCGGCAGAATCTCCGACAGCAGCATGCGGCCGGCCGTGGTCTCGACGATGCGCACCACGTCGTTGCCTTCGCTATCGACGGTGTTGAGCCGCGCCTTGATCTTGGCGTGCATGCTCAGCACGCCGGCGTCGAGCGCATGCTGGATCTCGCCGATGTCGGCGAACACCATGCCCTCACCCGGCTCGTGCTCGCGCTCCATCGTGATGTAGTAGAGGCCGAGCACGATGTCCTGCGACGGCACGATGATCGGCTTGCCGTTGGCCGGGCTGAGGATGTTGTTGGTCGACATCATCAGCACGCGGGCCTCGAGCTGCGCCTCGAGCGACAGCGGCACGTGCACCGCCATCTGGTCGCCGTCGAAATCGGCGTTGAAGGCGGTGCAGACCAGCGGATGCAGCTGGATCGCCTTGCCCTCGACCAGCACCGGCTCGAACGCCTGGATGCCCAGGCGATGCAGGGTCGGCGCGCGGTTCAGCAGCACGGGATGCTCGCGGATGACCTCCTCGAGGATGTCCCACACTTCCGGCCGCTCCTTCTCGACCATGCGCTTGGCCGCCTTGATGGTGTTGGCCATGGCGTAGGTCTGCAGGCGCGAATAGATGAACGGCTTGAACAGCTCCAGCGCCATCTTCTTCGGCAGGCCGCACTGGTGCAGCTTCAGCTCCGGACCGACCACGATGACCGAACGGCCCGAGTAGTCGACGCGCTTGCCGAGCAGGTTCTGGCGGAAGCGGCCCTGCTTGCCCTTGAGCATGTCGGACAGCGACTTCAGCGGCCGCTTGTTGGCGCCGGTGATGACGCGGCCGCGACGGCCGTTGTCGAACAGCGCATCGACCGATTCCTGCAGCATGCGCTTTTCGTTGCGCACGATGATGTCGGGCGCGCGCAGCTCGATCAGCCGCTTCAGGCGGTTGTTGCGGTTGATGACGCGACGGTAAAGGTCGTTGAGGTCCGAGGTGGCGAAGCGGCCGCCGTCCAGCGGCACCAGCGGGCGCAGCTCGGGCGGAATGACCGGCACCACTTCGAGGATCATCCATTCCGGACGGGCGCCGGATTCGATGAAAGCCTCGATCAGCTTGAGACGCTTGACCAGCTTCTTGCGCTTGGCTTCCGACGTCGTCTCGCGCAGGTCCTCGCGCAGCGTGTTGCGCTCCTCCTCGAGGTCGATCGCCGACAGCATGGTGCGCAGCGCCTCGGCGCCGATTTCGGCGCGGAACGCGTCGTCGCCATGCTCGTCCTGCGCGTTCATGAACTGCTCCTCGCTGAGCAGCTCACGGCGCTTGAGCGGGGTCAGCCCCGGCTCGACCACGACGAAGTTCTCGAAGTAGAGAACCCGCTCGAGCTCCTTGAGCGTCATGTCGAGCAGCAGGCCGATGCGGCTCGGCAGCGATTTCATGAACCAGATATGCGCCACCGGCGAGGCCAGCTCGATATGGCCCATGCGCTCGCGCCGCACCTTGGTCAGCGTGACCTCGACGCCGCACTTCTCGCAGATGATGCCGCGATACTTCATGCGCTTGTACTTGCCGCACAGGCACTCGTAGTCCTTGATCG
>JBDZUM010000013.1:15534-50140 GCA_040255215.1 Rhodospirillaceae bacterium | reverse complement strand
TGGCCGAGGCCTCGTGCCAGCTCAACGGCGAATGGATCGCCGCCGACGAGTGGCTCGCGGCGCGGAAGCTGCCGCGGCAGTAGCGCGAGTTCCTATCCCACGCGTCTCTAGCCGAGGGAATTGCGTGACGCCCTCGTCAGGTCGGCAACTACGTACTTCGTCACAATGAGAGGTCGAAGTGAAACAGTTGGCCTTGAAAAAGGATGCCATTTGGCTTGAGGCAGAGGCCAACCATGGATATGGCCTCACAAGAATCCCCAGCAAGATCGATAAAAAAATAACGACGCTGATGGATCAACTGAGGAATATGACCGTGTCAGAGCGTACTAAGGCTCTGCAGTATCTCAGCGAAGGTCAGGCGCGAGTCCTGAATGCTTTCGCCGAACGCATGGCCATCGCAAGCGTCAGATATGAAGATCCGAGTTGTATTTTCTATGGTTCTATCGCTCTGCTGGCGAGCACAACACAATCTGACGCACGCGACACCATATTGATTTTGGCATTGCTGCATGACGCGTCTGAAAGACTGGAACTGCAGCCAACCGTGGTCTTCGAAGAAACTTCTTCATTCTCTCCCGACGCTTTTGCGAACACAATCGTGCCTTTCCTTCTCAGGTCCAAAGAAGACAAATCAATTACCGCTATGGGATACAGGGTCGAAATCGCGGATGACGGATTTTCCTACGCTAGAACGTGGTGAGTTCGTTACTAGATCGTGGACGGAACCGGCAGACCCCGGCGGCGCAAAAATTGACGCAGCGTTAGCGCGAGCATGACTCCATGCTCTTCATCCTGAGACCGTCGAAGGATGAGATGCAGCCGGCACGCTCTCCTTAGCGCATCCTTCGACGGGCTCAGGATGAGGGATGGTGGAGTTCGGGATGAAGGGAGGCGTGAGACCAGCGCCTGCCGCTGCGCATCGATTGGAGCGATGCGTCAGTCTTCGTTTCCGGCGTAGGGATTCTTCTGCGCCTTCATGATCATGCGGATCGGCACGCCTTCGAGCCCGAAGCGCTGGCGCAGGCCGTTGATCAGGTAGCGCAGATAGGATTCCGGCATCGCCGAAGGCTGGCTGGCGAATATGGCGAAGGTCGGCGGCCGGGCCTTGACCTGCGTCATATAGCGGATCTTGATGCGCCGGCCCTTGTTGAGCGGCGGCGGATGGTCCTCGACCACCGGCGTCAGCCAGCGGTTCAGCGCCCCGGTCGAGATGCGCGTGTTCCAGACGCCCGCGGTTTTCATCACCGTCGGCATCAGTCTGTCGACGCCCTGGCCGGTGGCGGCCGAGAATACGACGATCGGGATGCCGCGGATCTGCGCCAGCGACGATTCCAGCCGGTCCGACAGCTTCTGCACCGCCTGCTTCTTGTCCTTCACCGCGTCCCACTTGTTGACGCCGATGACCAGCGCGCGGCCTTCCTCGACCACCATGCGCGCCAGAGCGAGATCCTGCTTCTCCAGCATCATCTCGCCGTCCAGCACCAGCACGACGACGTCGGCGAAGCGCACAGCGCGCAGGGTCTCGCCGACCGACATGTATTCGATCTTCTCCACGACGTTGGCCTTGCGGCGCATACCGGCGGTGTCGATCAGGCGGATCGGCTTGTCCTTCCAGCGCCAGTCGATGGCGATGGCGTCGCGTGTGATGCCCGCCTCGGGCCCGGTCAGCATCCGGTCCTCGCCCAGCAGGCGGTTGATCAGCGTCGACTTGCCGACATTGGGCCGGCCGATGATGGCCAGCTGCAGGGGCTTGCCATCCTCGGATTCGTCGCCCTCATCGGCATCCGTCGCGTCCTCGTCGCGCGCCTCCGGGGCCGGCGCGTGCTGGCGCACGGCGTCGAACAGATCGGCCAGGCCTTCGCCGTGTTCGGCCGAGACCGGCACCGGATCGCCCAGGCCGAGGGCGAAGGCTTCGGCCAGCCCGTCCTGCCCGGCCCGGCCTTCGCACTTGTTGGCGACCAGGATCACCGGCTTGCCGGTGGCGCGCAGCCAGGCGGCGAAATGGCGATCGAGCGGGGTGACGCCGGCCCGGGCGTCGACGAGGAACAGCGCTACGTCGGCCTCCTCGACGGCCTTCTCCGTCTGCCGCCGCATGCGCGTCTCGAGCGCCTTCGGCGCCGCTTCCTCGAGGCCGGCCGTATCGATGACGGTGAAATCGAGATCGCCGAGATGGGCCTCGGCCTCGCGCCGGTCGCGCGTCACGCCGGGCGTGTCGTCGACGATCGCCATCTTGCGCCCGGCAAGACGGTTGAACAGGGTCGACTTGCCGACATTGGGCCGGCCGACGATGGCGACGCGAAACGACATCTCCGGTTCCTGCCGCCGCGTGGGCTAGCGCAGCGCGATCAGATCGGCGTTGTTGGTCAGCAGGTAGATCGTCTGCTTGGCGACGATCGGCGGCATCGTCAGGTCGGTGCCGAGATTGAGCGTGCCGAGGATGCGCCCGTCATAGGGCGAGATCGCCAGCATCTGGCCGCTGGCGCCGGCCACCAGCAGGCGGTCGCCGGCCAGCACGGGCCCCAGCCAGCGCAGCGGATCGCGGCGGCGCTGCTCGTCGCGGTAGCGCTGCAGGGCGGTGACCCAGCGGATGCGGCCATCCTCGCGGCTCAGCGCCACGACTTCGGAGTCGTTGCTGAGCACGAAAATCCAGTCGCCCGCCACCCATGGCGTCTGCGTGCCGCCGATCGGCTTGTCCCAGATGCGGGTGCCGGTGCGCTGGTCGATCGCCGTCATCACGCCGGCATTGCCGATGGCGATGACGCGGCCGCGATCGATGACCGGCCGGCCGCTGATATCGGCGAGGTTGGACACCGAATCCGACCGGCGGGCGGTGATGAGGTTTTCCGACCACAGCACGCGACCGCTTTCGAGACGCAACGCCACCAGCTCGCCCGACGAATAGGGCGAGGCCACCAGCTCGGCGGTGGCCGCCGGGCTCGAACCGCCCAGCAGGCCGGCCGTCTCGCTGAGGCCGGTATGGTTCCACAGTTCCGAGCCGTCGACGGCGGAGAGCGCATGCGTCTGGTTGTCGATGCTGACGACCAGCACGCGATCGGCGAACACGGTCGGCGCGCCGCGCACCGGACCGGATACGTTGGAGCGCCAGATCTCCTTGCCGTCGGCCGGGTCCAGAGCGATGACCTGCGCCGAGCCGGTGCTGACGAACAGTCGGCCGCCGAACCAGGCGACGCCGCCGCCGAAGCCCTCGCGGTCGCGGCTGTTCTTGCGCGCGACGTCGGTGCGCCAGATCAGCTTGCCGCTGTTGGCGTCGAGCGCGCTGACGGTGGTGGTGGCGTCCTTGATGAAGACGCGATCGGCCGCGACCACCGGCGGGGCGATGATCTGGCTGTCGCTGGACGAGCCCGAGCCGACGCTGACCCGCCAGGCGACCTGCGGCAGGTCGCCGACCTGCAGGTGCTGCATGGCGAAGCTGGGATAGCCGCCCGATTGCGGCCAGTCCGGGTTGACGAAGGGGCGCGGCAGAAGCACCTCGCGGCCGGCCAGCGAATCGTCGGCCTGCAGGCTGCGCTCGCCCTGCAGGACGGCGATGCGGTCGCCGGGCAGCGGCGCCGGATCCGAGCGGAACATGTCGGTGACGCTGTCGAGTGCGCTGCAGCCGGACAGCAGCCCGGCCAGCAGCACCATGCCCAGGGGCAGCCTGATGGAACGCATCATTCCTTGCCTTTGCTTTCGCCTGCGGCGGCGGAAGTCGCCGCCAGAAGTTCGTTGGCCCGCTGCTTCTGCGCCGGCGCGGCGCGCTCGTCCTTGACGATCTGCTCCCAGACCGCGCGAGCGCGCGCCACGTCGCCGCTATCGTAGGCGAGGAACGCGATATAGTCGTTGGCGAGCGAGCGCCACGCCTTGCCTTCCGCCGCCATCGGCTCGAGCCGGGCGATCACGGTCTTGGCGTCCTCGCTGCCGATCGTCTGCACCACTTCCATCAGCCGGGCGTAGTCCGCCAGCAGAGGGTCGTCGGTCTTTTCCGCGGCCTCGGCGAACACCGCACCGGCGGCCTTGTCGCCGGCTTCCGACATCAGCCCGGCCTGACGCAGGCGGGCCAGGGTGGCATAGGGTTCGCGCGCGTCGCGGGCCAGGGCGGCGAGCTGCTCGATCGCCGCACTGCGATCGCCGCCGGCGGCGAGATCGATGGCGGCATTGTAGCGGTTGGAGGACTCGGTGCGCTCGGAGGCGACGTACTGGCGCCAGCCGGTGACGGCCGCCACGGCCAGCACGATGGCGACGGCGATGCCGATGACCAGCGGCGCGTAACGCTTCCAGAGTCGAGCCGCCTTCTCGCGCCGGACGTCTTCCTCGACTTCCTGAAAAATGTCGGCCACCCGGCTGCTCTCCCTGATTGCGGACCGTCGTTCGCGGATCGTCAGCGGGGCATGTTTTTCCCGTCCGGCCGCCCCGCCGATGCGCGGCTTTTCTACCCCGCGGGCGGGGGTTTTGCAATTCGCGCGGCATCGGCGCTGGACGGGCCAGAACCATGATTTTCCAGCGAGTTTGCCCCTTCTCCGCCGCAATTGCGGCGTCCGGGGCAAATTGCTGGCTTTTTGCGGGGGCGGCCGTTAACAATGAACGCCCCGCCGGCCGCACAGGATGCGCCGCGGCGACGCCGACAGGCGAACAAACCATTCGAGAGGAAACGCATGAACGCAACCGCCAGGTTGATCGTGGTCGTTCTGGCGGGTCTGCTGGCCTTCGGCGGCGCCGCAACGACCGCCCAGGCCCAGCGCACGCCGAAAGGCGCGCCGGTGCCGTTCGAGGTCGAGCTTTCCAAGAACCGGCGCGACCGCTCCTACATGTCGTTCAACGAGCATATCGCGGCCGTTCCGGCCAACCGCATTCGCGACCTGCCGGTGGTCAACGGCCGCATGGGCGACCGGGTGACGGTAACCGAAGGCCATACGATGTATTTCCCGCTGGGCTATCTGGTGACGGCGACGTTCCAGTTCGACAAGCAGCGCTCGCGCACCGGCTCCCCTTACGTGAACTCGACTGCGGAGCTGGAGCCCAACCCCGCCTATGCCATGGTGCAGCGTTTCGACGCCGAGCTCGGGCCGGTCTGCGCCCGCACCTACGACAAGGCCGGCGACGTGAAGGCCGAGTTCCGCCTCCGCCCGGACGGCCGCTCGATGGCGGTCGTACTCGACATGCCCGGCCGCTACGACGCGCTGACGCGCGAGAAGAGCCGCTCCTACGCGGTGTTCGTCGGCGCCGAGGAACGCTACGTCGCCGTCGATCCGACCGCGCGCCGCCTGCTGGCCCATTGCCGCAGCAAGGCCAGCACCCTCGACATCCCGCATGACGGCTCGCCGCTCAACATCGCGCAGCTCAGCGGCACCGGCGGCTGACGCAGGCGACACGATCGGGCGGTCGGGCGATGGCCGGTATTTTTTACTCCTGGCAGTTCTGGGCGCTGTGCGCGGCGGGCTTCGCCGCCCTGACGGCGATCTTCGCCAAGGTCGGGGTGGAGAATGTCGGCTCCGACTTCGCGACCTTCGTGCGCACCATCGTCATTCTCTTCGCCATCGCCGTCATGCTGCTGGCCAGCGACCAGTGGCAGTCGCCGCGCTCGATCTCGGCCCGCAGCTATCTGTTCCTCGTATTGTCGGGGCTGGCGACGGGGGCGTCGTGGCTGTGCTATTTCCGCGCCCTCAAGCTGGGCGACGCCGCGCGCGTGGCGCCGATCGACAAGCTCTCGGTCGTATTGGTGGCGATATTCGGCGTCGTGTTCCTTGGCGAGAAGCTGAGCGGCGCCAATTGGCTGGGCGTGGCGCTGATCGGCTCCGGTGCGGTACTGGTGGCTTATCGAGGCTGATCCGGGGCTTGGATCCGGCCTCGCCTTCCCGCGATTCCGTTTTCGATCGCAATGGCTTAGGCCAAGTCTTTACCCCGCCGGAAAATTGCGCGACACTTTTGCGGCAGCCCCCTCACGGGCGCCCCGAAACCGGCGGCAGCAGCCATAATGAGCAATATTCTTCGGCTTCCCGAGCGCCAGCGGCACCGCCGCCGGCTCGTGGTTTTCGACCGGGCCGAACTGGGGCAGTTGCTCAATCTCTACAGCAAGCGGGTGGCGGCCGGGGAATGGCGCGACTACGCCATCGATTTCCGCGCCGGCATGGCGGTGTTCTCGATCTTCCGGCACACGGCGGAGCAGCCGCTGCTGGCCATCGCCAAGATGGCGCCGGGCTCGCAGCGCCAGGGCGATTTCCTGATCGTCAGCGGACCGCGCAAGCTGGCGCAGGGCAAGACGATCGCCGAAGTGCTGGCCGCGCTCGAGCGCAAGCTGCACCTCGTCTACAGCAACTAGGACCAGGACAAAGAAAACGGCGGCGCCCGAGGGACGCCGCCGCGTTTCGCTGCGCCGGTCGCGAAATCGGCGCGAAGATCTTCGGGCGTTAGCGCTGCGGCGTCGTCGCCGCACCCACGCCGGCGCCGACCGCGCCGCCGATCAGCGCACCGCCCAGCACCGAAAGCCCGCCGGTCGCCGCACCAACGGCCGCGCCGGTGCCGGCGCCGATCGCGCCGCCTGTGACTGCGCGCTGGCCCCACGTATCGCCGCAGGCCGCCGTAGCCAGCCCCAGAACGGCAACCATCGCCAGAACCTTGACCTTCATGATGCTCTCCTTTGCTTCGACCGGCCGGCAACCCACCCGGCACGGCTCCGTGGAATACAGCCTAGGCAACGACTAAGACCGAAACGAGGCATCGACTATGCGGTTCCGGCGTCCTGCCCTCGCCAACTCATACGTGGCAGCGCGGCCACATATCCCTTCGGAATTTACATCAGAGATCGACGACAATACATTGATTTCTATAGGTAATTCTATACAGCCTGCGAATTGCAATCGAGAATCAACCGAGCGCCTGGCGATAATCCTCCGCGCGGAAGCCGACGAGCGGCGGCTTGCCGTCGACCAGCAGCACCGGCCGCTTGATCATCGAAGGTTGCGCCAGCATCAGCGCGATCGCCTTCCTCTCGCCGAGGTTCTCCTTCTCGGCATCGGGCAGCTTGCGGAAGGTGGTGCCGGCACGATTGAGCAAGATCTGCCAGCCGACCTGCTTCGCCCAACGCTCCAGGCTGGCGCGATCGATGCCGGCGCTCTTGTAGTCGTGGAAGGCGTAGTCGACGCCCTGCGCCTCGAGCCAGGCGCGCGCCTTCTTCATCGTGTCGCAATTCTTGATGCCGTAGATGGTGACCTTCCGTTTCGCCATTGGATGCCTCTTCGACCTGAGAGCGTTTGCGCCAGAGCGCGAGGTTCACGGCCGGGCGGCGACGAGCTTGAGATCGTTGAGGCCGGCCCATGTGGCGATGTTCTCGCGCCGCAGCGCCGTTGCCATGAGATCGGGAAAGTGGTCCGGCGTACAGGAGAAAACCGGCACGCCCAGAGCCGCCACCTTCGCCGCCATATCCTCGTCGAACCCCGGCCGGCCTTCGTCGGACAACGCCAGCAGCACGACGACGTTGACGCCGGATCGCACCATCGCGCCCAGCCGGCGCAGGAGCTCGTTGCCGTCGCCGCCTTCGTAGAGATCGGTGACGAGGACGAAATGTGACTGCAACGGCCGTTCGATGCGGTCGGCGCAATAGGCCACGGCCTGGTTGATGTCGGTGCCGCCGCCGAGCTGGATGCCGAACAGCATGTCGACCGGATCGGCGAGATCGTCGGTGAGATCAAGCACCGCGGTGTCGAAGCACACCAGCCTGGTCCTGACCACAGGGAGCGAGGCCATGACGGCGGCGAAGATCGAGGCGTAGACCACCGAACTCGCCATCGAACCGGACTGGTCGACGCAGAGCACGACCTCGTCGAGATCGACGATGCGCCGCTGCCGACGCTGGAAGCCGACCAGCTTCTCGGCGACGATGGCGCGGTGATCCGGCTGGTAGTGCCGCAGATTGGCCCGGATGGTGCGAGGCCAGTCGATGTCGGCGAACCGGGGGCGGTTGTGGCGTCGGGCCCGGTTGCTTGCCCCTCGCAGGGCATCGGCCATGCGCCGCTCCAGACGTTCCACCAGCTCGGCGACGATCTTCGCGACGATGTCGCGCGCGACGCCCTTGGTGCGTTCGGGCATGACGGACCGCAGCGACATCAGATCGGCGACCAGCCCGACATCGGCCTCGACGGCTTGAAGGAATTCCGGCTCCATCAGCATCTGCTTGAGGTCGAGTCGCTCGAAGGCGTCCTGCTGCAGAATGCGCACGACCGACGCGGGAAAGAACGAACGGATGTCCTCCATCCATGCCGCCACTTTCGGCGCCGAACGGCCAAGACCGCCCCGGCGGCCGCCGCCGGACGGCTGCAGCGGCGCATCGTAGAGAGCCGACAGCGCGCGGCTCAGCTTGAGGTCGCGACCGGCCAGCGCGCCATCGCCCTCCTCGCCCGTCTCGGCGCCGATCGCCAGCCGCCAACGACGTTCGCGCTCACGCGCCTCGATTTCGTCGCTCATGCTCCCTCGCCCTCCGCGCCGAAAATGGCGGCAAGCGTCCGCATCTGGCGCTGCCAGATCTCGTCGACATCGCGTGCCGGCACCAGCCCCGCCGGACCGCCCGACGACGTCTTGCCGACGGCCGCATCGAGCAGCCGCCGGCGTTCGGTGGCGTCGAGCGGCGAAAACACGCGGCGAAACAGCGGCAGGGAGCCGAGGAGCTCCTCCTCGTCGAGCCCGCATAGCCAGCGATCGACGCATTGGCGCAGCGGCGCATCGATCACCAGCCGTCTCGCCGCCGCCTCGAAGAACCCTTCGAAGAAAGCCGCGGCGTCGGCAGCCGGCGTGCCCGGCGACAGCCGGCTCTCCAGCAGCGTCGACGCCTCGGCCGCATCGAGCCGGCCGGCCTCGTAGAACAGGTGCGTCGCCGCGCCGCGCACCAGCGGCGCGGTGGCCGCTGCGTGCACCAGGCGCAGCAAGCCGTCCTCCCATTGCGCGACGACGTCGGGCGCCATTTCGACCAGCCGGATCGCCGCATCCGCCTGCCGCAGCGCCTGCACGAATTCCCGCGCCGCATCGGCATCGAGGTTGCGGCCGGCATATTCCATCTCGATGGCGGAGCTGGTGGTCAGTTGCTCGAGCAACTGGGACAACGAGCCGCTTTCGACGACGCGCGCCTGCCCGTAGCGGACGATGTCGGCCAGCGGCGGCATCGAGCGCAGGACGGCCAGGCAGTCGGACGACAGCGCCGCCTGATGGCGCAACAGCGCGATGCCCGCCTCGGCCGCGGTGCCAAGGTCGGCCGTGATGGCGTCGAGAACCGTTTCGGCAATCCGATGCAGCGAGGCCGCATTGCGCAGTCTTTCGTGCAGCATGCCGGAAGCGGCGCGCTCGATGGTCGGGCCGTGGACCAGATTGACGACAAGGCTGACGGCGTATTCGGGATCCCATCGCAGCTTCCAGGTTTCGCGAAAGGTGCCGCGGCTGCTGCCGCTGCCGGCCTGCACTCCCCATGGGACGCCGAGAATCGTCAGCCGGTGCAGCAAGGTCGAGCGGAACAATCCGCTGTCCGAGCGCAGATCGAGCGACAGGTCCCGCTCGAGCGCTTCCGGTTTCAGACGCGCCGCCTTCTGCTGTCGTTTCATGTCCTCGAGCAGCGGCGCCAGCGGCAATCCATCCGGGATTTCCCCCACATCGGCCCCGACAAGAAGCTCGTCGGAGATGCTGCGCCAGAGCGTCGCCTCGCCGTGGAACAGACAGGCGATCGCCGCGTCGCGCAGCTCCTCGAAACCGGGGCTGCTTCTTTCCCTGATCGCCGCCAGCGCCACGGCCAGACGTTCGGCCTCGATCAGCGAAGCCGGCGGCGCCAGGTGTCCCTTGGCCCGCAACAGGGCCGCGATCTTCGCCAGCCAGCGGGTCGTAACCTGGCCGGTGTCATGGCCATTCCACAGATGCAGGTACCAACCGGGCGATCGCACGCCCGCGCCATAGCCGCTGGCACTGGCCAGTCGGGGCGCCGTCCACGGCGCCCAGGTCGCGGCGCTCTTCGCCTTTTTCATGCCCTTCAGCAATTCGCGGTCGCGCGCGAGCGGCACCCGGGCGCGTAACGCCGGCACATGCCAGGCGCCGCAGACCACGGCTAGCGGCCCGTCGAAGTCGCGCATCGCAGCGGCGATCTGCAGGCGCATATGCGCTTCGCGCCGCATCTCCCGTGCCGGCACCCGCCTTTCGTCGGCCCGCAGCGCCGTCATGGCATCGCCGATCGCATCGAATACCCTGCCGGGCGCCGGGTTCTCCTCGACCAGACCCGACCACCAGCTCTCGCCGTCCTCGTACCCGGCAGCACCGGCAAGAACGGCGATCGGATCGCGGACGAGACCGTCATCAGTCTCGGTCTCGGTCTCGGTCTCGGTCTCGGTCTCGCTTTCGGTTTCGGTTTCGTCTTCGGCTTTCGCCGCCGAAGCTTCGTCGGCGTCGCCGTCGGCAGGGTTGGCGGCGAAACGCTCCGTCGATGGCAGATCGATAAACCGGACCGGCCGGCCATTGCGCCGGGCCCAGAGGATCGCCTGGTACTCCGGCGAAAACACCGCGAAGGGCCAGAACGCGGCTCGCGAGGGATCATCCTGGGGATAGCAGAGCAGCGCCACCGGCGGCTTCATTGCCTCGTCGGCAAGGCGTTCGGCGACATCCGTCGCGTCGACCGGCCCCTCGATCAACACCGCAAGCGGCTGCAGTTCCTCCAGCGCCGCGACCACCTGCCGGGCACAGCCCGGGCCGTGGTGACGGACGCCAAGAAGCGCTATCCGGGCAGGATCGGCCATGGCGCTGTCAGACGAGATCCGCGAGGGTGGCGTAGTAAGCCGCGTAGTCGCGCCGCTTCTTCAGAACCGTCTCGAGATATTCCTCGAGCACGATCTTGTCCTGCACCGGATCCTTGACGATAGCCCCGAGCAGGTTGGGACAGAGGCCTTCCGCCGTCAGCTTGCCGTTGTCGAACCAGGCCGCATGGCTGAGCCCGCCAACCACGGTCGCAATGGCCTCGGCCGTGGACAGGGTTCCGCTCGGCACCTTGAGCGTGATCTTGCCGTCGGCGGTTGCACCACTGCGCAGTTCGCGGAAGATCGTCAGGACGCGGGCGACTTCCTCGGCGACGTTCTTCGGCGCCGGCAGGTCGAGCGAGATCGCCATTTCTCCGACCCGCTTGTTGACGATCCGAATCTCCTCCTCAATGTCGTCCGGCAACGGCAGCACAACCACGTTGAAGCGCCGCTTGAGCGCCGATGACAGCTCGTTCACCCCTTTGTCGCGATTGTTCGCCGTCGCGATCACGTTGAAGCCGCGGCGGGCGTAGATCGCGGTGTTGAGCTCGGGAACGGGCATCATCTTCTCGGACAGGACCGTGATCAGCGTGTCCTGGACGTCCGACCCCATGCGCGTCAGTTCCTCGAGCCGGCACAGGGAACCGGTTTCCATCGCCCGGTAAAGCGGCGTCGACACCAGCGCTGCGGCGCTCGGACCTCTGGCGAGAAGCTCGGCGTAGTTCCAGCCGTAGCGCACCTGGTTCTCGTCCGTGCCGGCGGTGCATTGGATGATCTTCGTCGAATCCCCCGAGATCGCGGCCGCCAGATGCTCCGACACCCAGGACTTCGCCGTGCCGGGCACCCCCAGCAGCAGCAACGCGCGATCGGTCGCCAGCGTCGCGATCGCCGTTTCGATCAACCGTCGGTCTCCAATGTATTTCGCGGAGATCGACGTGCCATCCTTGGCGCTGCCGCCCATCAGGTAGGTGAGGACCGATTTGGGGGAGAGCACCCAGCCGGCGGGGCGCGCCGCCTGGTCGTCCTTTTTCAGCGCCTCCAGTTCGGCGGCATAGGCGATCTCGGCGGGTCTTTTGAGGTCGTCGGCCATGGTCGTCGGTTCCGCTTCAGTTATTGGAGATCGGTAAGAGTGGCGTTGAGGCGCATGATCACCGCGTACGGTTCGGTCGGACTCATGCCTGCCGCTTCGAGTTCCACGAGAGCGCGCGTAGCCGCCTCGGCGCTTGCCAGCAGACTGACGAGCATCAGAGCGCCCTCAATGGGAGACGAAAGATCAGATGCATCGTTTCGGCAGGCCTTCACGACGTCCTTGAACGCCCGGCTGGACAACACGCGCTCCGCCGGCATCCAGCCATAGACGCGGAGATCGCCGTAAAGAGGCCCCCAATAGGACTGTTTGTCATCGTCGATCGACCGCTCCTGCCATCGTCGCACCATCTCGAGCGGCAGCCGCGGCACGATCGTCCAGACGAAGCGCGCCAATTCGCCGTCGTCTGCCAGAAGAATATTCCCCAACGCGTCGACCGCCGCCTGACTGCCGGTCCTTTCGACCAATCGAACAAGCGCATGATCGCATTCGCTGTCGCTGTTCCACTTCCAGTGCTGCAGAAACGGGATGTCTTCGCTGCCCATGGTTCGGGCGACGATGGCAAGCGTCATGCCCCTGAAGAACGCATCGCGGGCGGCGGTCTCGGCGCCTTCCTTGATGGGCAGCGGCTCGAATTGCAGCCGGCGTCGGAAAATGCCGGCGCGGCCCTCCCTGATGTAGCTCTTCGCCAGTCCGGCGTCGTATTCCGACACGTCGACGCGTCCGAGCCGGGCCAGCCGCCGCTTGACCTGCGCCCGGACCTTGCCCGAGCGGTCGGACAGCAATTTCTCGAGCAGAGGCGCATCCAGGTCCGACAGACCGACATCCAGAACGTCGAGCAGGCCTGCCCTGACCTCCGCCGGCTCGTCCACGATCTTCTCGGTCATCAGCGCCAATGCGCGCGCGGGATCATTGGCGCGAATGGCGGACAACGCAGAACGGCGCGCCGCCGGCAAGAAATCGCCCCAGGTATCGGCGGTGAGTTCGGCCGGACCCTGAACGGCACGTCCAGCGACCCATGCCGCCAGCGGCAGATAGACGTCAGGCACGAACGGGCTTCGATCATCCGGCATCCAGTCGAGCGGATGCGCTGCCAAACCGCGACTTTCAAGCAATCCCAGCAAATGGCCGGCTAGAACGTCGGCGTTGTGTTGCTTCAGTTTCAGAGCCGTGCGGAACAGGACGCGACCGCGTTCCGAAACGATCGGGAGGCCCGGCAGAGGCAAGGTCCCCCGTTCCACCAGGTTCGGGGGTATGGCAGGTCGGAAAAGAACCTGCATCGATTGGCCGGCGATGGCGGCGAGCCGGCGTTCGCGCTCGTCCGGTTCAGTGGCGACCGCCGCCTGCCAGGCCGTCGGCGCGAGCTCGAACGCATTGCCGCCGGAAAACCAGCGTCGTTCCATGGCGGCCAAGGCCTCGGCAACGCGCTCAGCCATCGAAGTACGCCGAACCCAGCGCGGTGCGCGCGGACAGCAGATCGAGCCGCGTGCCGTTCCAGATGCCGAAGGCGCGCGTCATCCGAATTCCCAGCATCGCCGGCGGCACCGCCGAGGCCAGCGGAAGCGCGGCGTCGCCGCCGTCGGACAACCACCACAGCCGGCCACCCGACGTCTCCTTCACCATGCCCTCGCCGAGCAGCAGCGGCCCGTTCGCCATCCAGGGCGACCGGGACTGCAAGTCGGCGAAGGCCAGCAGGGGATCGACCGCCTCGTGCGCGGCAGGCGCGGGCCAGTCGCGCGTCGCCTCGTCCCCGACCTGAGTTCGCGAAACGATGACCGCGCGCAGCGGCGACCGGGCCGGATAGAAGGCGATTTCCGCGCCAAAGCGTTCTCCCGGCACGAAAGCCGCGCTGCGTCGTCCGGCGGACGCCGGATGGAAATCGAGCAGCAGCGCGAACCGGGCCTTCTCGCTGCCGAGGTCGATCAACCAGGTGGCGTGGCTGACCAGCCCGTCGCGGCGGCTGCCGAACTGTTCGCCCAACACTTCCCAAACGCTGTCGACCCGCGGCGCCTCGGCGTCCTGCAGAAGCTGTTCGCGGTTCTCCGTCGTCGCGACAGTGCGTCGGATCTCGGCGTCTTCGGGATCGCGCCGCCAGGCGTTGGCGATAACGACGAGCCGACCCAGTTCCATGATCGCCGCCCCCGGCCTTTCCTCCGGCTCGAGCGGCAGCAAACGGGACGGCATTTCGTCGATATGGCCGGCCAGCGCGCCGGCCTTGAGATCGACCATACGCGCCGCGATGCGCCGGCATCGTTCGGCCGGGTTTGCGACGAACTGATCGAGGCCGGTGCGCAACTGATCGCCAACCCACTGGTCCAGCTCGTCCATCGCCTCGGCGATCGCCGCACGATTGCGCTCGCGTCGCCGATCGGCGGAAGCGTCGCGCCGGACGATCGGTTTTTCCGACGCACGATCCTGCTCGGTCGCCGTCGCGATGCTCTTGTCAGTCGATGCAGGAGGCGGCCCCGGCGGGGATCTCGACGACTCCGCCGGCCGCCGACGGGCCAGCCATTCATCGACCCAGTCGGGATTGTCGGCGACTTGAAATCCGGCCGCATCGTCGGCGACGACCCACATCAGCGCCAGCGAATGCTTGCAAGGAAACTTCCGCGACGGGCAGCTGCATTTGTAGCCGCGATCCGCTCCATCCACCACGACGCGATAGGGATTGGCACCCGACCCCTGGCATTCTCCCCAATACAACGAACCGGACGCACTTCGCTCAAGTCGCGACCATTGCGTCCTGCCTCTCAGCCTGGAAGCCGCCTTGAGAGATGCCTGATCCGGCGCCAGCGCCTCAATCGTGGAATGATCGAACACCCAAAATCCCGTCGCAATTCACGCCTGGATCGTCGACCCAGTGTACAGCGTGCGTTGCAAGGAAGCACCTGATTCAACCACCGATACAACGCTATTCAACCAGCGGATCGAGATCGAACGTCGTCGACTGGAAATACACCGGTCGCGAAAGACAGCTTGCCGCTCCGCGATGCGCATGCGGCGCGTGCCCTAGTGACGGTCAGTCTCGGGCGCGACGGCCGAACAGGCGCAGCCATGGCGAGAGATGGAAGGCGGCCATCAGCGCGTACATCAGGCCCATGCCGCTCAGCGGCAAGCCGTCATGCGCCGACAGGCAGAGGATGTCCGGCTGGCCAGCGGCGGCGGTCTCGGTGATTAGCGCCATGATCGCGAAGCAGGGCGCGGCGGCGAGACCGAGCCAGTCGGCGACGCCGGCAGCGAGCATCTTGCTGCTGCCGGCCGCCGGACGCGAGATGCCCGCGTCAGCCATTGCCGTACTCGTCGTGTCGACGCCACCAGACGCCAGCCTCGTTGCGGCCGAGTGGTGCGCGATCGAGCCACTGGTACATGCCCCACAGCCCGTCGACTCCGCGGGAATAGGTCGAATAGGTGTGGTAAATCGCCTCGTTGTCGCGCACGAAGGCGCTCATGCCCGGCCGGTCGCGGGTGAAGCTGGCGCCGTCGGTGCCGCAGCCGGCCGCCATCTGCGCCACTGGCGGCGGGATTTCGGCGGCATCCATGGCATGGCCGCCCTGGCGGTAGTTGTAGCGGATGGCGCCGCTGCGCTGCTGCGCCTCGGTGAAGGAAACGTCGAAGTCGAGCGCGAAGGCGCCGTTGCGCGCCGAGGCCCAGGGAAAACGCCAGCCCATGCGCTGGCGGTAGGCGAGCAGGCTCGGCAGCGCCCCACGCGACACGGCGGTCAGCGTGACGTCGTGATTGGCGAGATGGATGGCGAAACCGTCGAAGCCGTCGGCGATGGCCGAGCAGGACGGGCAGCCGGCCTTCCAGCCGGGACCGAACATGAAATGGTAGACCAGAAGCTGCGAGCGGCCCTGGAAGAGATCGGCCAGAGTCGCGACGCCACCTTCGGTGTCGAAGCGGTATTCCTTATTGATCCGCACCCAGGGCAGCGCCTCGCGGCGGCGCGCCAGCTCGTCGCTCTGGCGGGTCAGGGCCTTTTCGGCCTCGAGCAGTTCGAGACGCGCGGCAAGCCATTCCTCGCGGCTGCCGGTTCTGTGCATCGTCATGGTCTGTCTCCTGTGCGCTGTGATGGCTTGCGCTAGGATGGGCATCAGAGCGCAGGAGCGAGAGTGACAAGTGTGACGGGATTCGCCGTTTCGAGGGCACGATGGACTCGCTGATCACGGCAGCGGCGCGCGCGCTGGCGCAGGGTCGTCCGCTGGCCGCGCTCAATCTGGTGGCCCTGCGCGGCGATGCGCCGGCATTGGCGCTGCGCGGCATTGCCATGGCGCGGCTCGGGGATCTGGAGCGGGCGCGGGTCCTCCTGAAGCTCGCGGCGCGCGGCTTCGGGCCACGCGAAGCGGTATCGCGGGCGCGCTGCGTGGTGGCCGAAGCGGAGATCGCGCTGGTGACCCGCGAGCTGGGCTGGCCGACACGGACGCTGGAAGCCGCGCGCGCCACGCTGGAGAAGCGGGGCGACTGGATGAACGCGGCCCATGCCCGGCATCTGCAGATCCGCCGCCTGCTGCTGATCGGCCGGCTCGACGAGGCCGAGCGGATGCTGACGCTGCTCGATCCGGAGCCCTTCCCGCCCCCTGCCCTGGCAGCGCACGAGCTGGTGGTGGCGGGCATCGCGCTGCGCCGACTGCGCACGAAAGAGGCGCAGGCCGCCATCGAGCGCGCCGGCCGCGCAGCGCAACAGGCCGGGATCGAGGCGCTGACCGCCGAGGTGGAAACCGCCCGGTCGATGCTGACCGCACCGGCGGCGCGATCGATCGCGGCCGGCGAGGAGAAGTTGCTGCGGCTCGAAGAAGTCGAGGCCCTGCTGGCATCCGGCGCGATCGTGGTCGATGCCTGCCGCCACCTCGTACGCGCCGGCGAGAGCGTGGTGGGATTGAAGCGGCGGCCGGTACTGTTCGCGCTGGTTCGGGCGCTGGCCGAGGCGTGGCCCGGCGATGCGCGGCGCGATGCATTGATCGCAAATGCCTTCGGCGGACGGGAGGCCGACGAGTCGCATCGCGCGCGGCTGCGGGTGGAGATCGGGCGACTGCGCCGGGCGTTGCGCCCGCTGCTCGACGTGACGGCGACCAAAGACGGCTTCGCGCTCGGCGCGCGCGGCAGACGCATCGTGGTGCTGGCGCCGCCGGTGGAAGACGAGAACGCTTCGGTGCTGGCGCTGCTGGCCGATGGCGAGGCGTGGTCGAGTTCGGCGCTGGCGCTGGCGCTCGGCACGGGGCAGCGCACGGTGCAGCGCGCGCTCGAGACGCTGGCGGAGGCCGGCAAGGCGCAGTCCTTCGGTCGCGGCCGGGCGCAGCGCTGGATCACCCCGCCGCTGCCGGGTTTCACGACGAGCTTGTTACTCCCGGCCCCGCTGCCGGGCGACTAGATAGAGGGCCGGACGCAACGACAGGAGTTGACCATGAATACGTCGCAAGCAGAGATCGTGCAGGAATACGGCCCCTTCCCCGGCGTCGAGGCGGTGCATGGCGTGACCTATGACGGCAGCCGCGTCTGGTTCGCCGTCGGCGACAGCCTGAAAGCGCTGGATCCGGCAAGTGGCAAGCTGGTCGGCGCGCTGGAGATTCCCTGCCATGCCGGCAGCGCCTTCGACGGCACGCATTTGTTTCAGATCGCCGAGAGCGGCATTCAGAAAATCGATCCGAAATCCGGCAAGGTGCTGGCGACGATCCCTGCGCCGGGCAATGGCGGCGATTCGGGCATGGCCTGGGCCGAAGGCGCGCTGTGGGTCGGCCAGTACCGCGAGCGCAAGATCCACAAGATCGATCCCGAGACCGGCGCGATCCTGCGCACCATCGACTGCTCGCGCATGGTGACCGGCGTCACCTGGGTCGATGGCGATCTGTGGCACGGCACCTGGGAGGGCGAGGAAAGCGATCTGCGCCGCATCGATCCGCAGACCGGCCAGCCGCTAGAAATCCTCAAGCTGCCGGACGGCACCGGCCTCTCGGGCCTGGAATCCGACGGCGCCAACCGCTTCTACTGCGGCGGCGGCAAGAGCGGCCGCATCCGGGTGGTGAAGCGGCCCAAGCGCTAGCGAAAACCGGCGATCGGGCGGCGTCCAGAGCCGCCCGGCGCTGGAACCTTTGATCGACCAAGTCGATCATACCGTGTCGAACAATCAATTATACATGTCGGATGCCGGCGCTAGACTTTCCTCCATCGACTATCGCCAGTGGAGGGAACCATGGACACGCGAACCGACGACAAGAGCGCGGGCAAATGCCCGTTCGGCCACGGCAGCGCGGGCACGCGCGGCAATCGCGACTGGTGGCCGCAGCAGCTCGACGTGCAGCGCCTCAATCAGCACGCGCCGCGCTCCAATCCGATGGGCAAGGATTTCGACTACGCCACGGCGTTCAAGAGCCTCGATCTCGATGCGGTGATCAAGGACCTGCACGCGCTGATGACCGATTCGCAGGAATGGTGGCCGGCGGATTTCGGTCACTATGGCGGCCTGTTCATTCGTCTGGCGTGGCATAGCGCCGGCACCTATCGCATCGCCGACGGGCGCGGCGGCGCCGGCGGCGGCCAGCAGCGTTTCGCGCCGCTGAATTCCTGGCCCGACAATGCCAACCTCGACAAGGCCCGCCGCCTGCTGTGGCCGATCAAGCAGAAATACGGCGCCGCCCTGTCATGGGCCGATCTCTACGTGCTGGTCGGCAACGTCGCGCTGGAGTCGATGGGCTTCAAGACCTTCGGCTTCGCGGGCGGCCGCGCCGATACCTGGGAGCCGGAGGAACTCTACTGGGGGCCTGAGGGCACCTGGCTGGGCGACGAACGCTACAGCGGCGAGCGCCAACTGCAGAACCCGCTAAGCGCGGTGCAGATGGGGCTGATCTACGTCAACCCGGAAGGCCCCAACGGCAATCCCGATCCGGTCGCCGCCGCCCGCGACATTCGCGAGACCTTCGCGCGCATGGCGATGAACGACGAGGAAACCGTGGCGCTGATCGCCGGTGGCCATTCCTTCGGCAAGACCCATGGCGCGGGCGATCCCTCGCTGATCGGACCCGAGCCGGAAGGCGCTGCGCTCGAGGACCAGGGCCTGGGCTGGAAGAGCAGGCACGGCAGCGGCTTCGGCGCCGACGCCATTACCGGTGGCCCGGAAGTCACCTGGACGCAGACGCCGACCAGATGGAGCAACCATTTCTTCGACAATCTGTTCAAGTACGAATGGGAGCTGACCACGAGCCCGGCCGGCGCCAAGCAGTGGACGGCGAAGAATGCCGTCGCCGACGTGCCCGATGCCTTCGACAAATCGAAGAAACACGTGCCGACCATGCTGACGACTGATCTGTCGCTGCGCTTCGATCCGGCCTACGAGAAGATCTCGCGCCGCTTCTACGAGCATCCGGAGGAATTCGCCGACGCCTTCGCCCGCGCCTGGTACAAGCTGACCCATCGCGACATGGGGCCGAGGCCGCGCTATCTCGGCAAACTGGTGCCGCAGGAAATCCTGATCTGGCAGGATCCGATCCCGCCGCTTGACCACAAGCTGGTCGACGACAAGGACGTCGCGGCGCTGAAGCAGAAGATCCTGGCCTCGGGCCTGACGGTGCCGCAACTGGTCTCGACGGCGTGGGCTTCGGCCTCGACCTTCCGCGGGTCGGACAAGCGCGGCGGCGCCAACGGCGCGCGCATCCGCCTGGCGCCGCAGAAGGACTGGGAAGTCAACGAACCGAAGCAGCTCGCCGCGGTGCTGCAGAAGTTGGAAGCCATCCAGAAGGAGTTCAACGCCTCGGCTTCGGGCGGCAAGAAGGTGTCGCTGGCCGATTTGATCGTGCTGGCGGGTGCGGCGGCGATCGAGAAGGCGGCGAAGGATGGCGGCGTCGAGCTGAAGGTGCCGTTCGCGCCGGGCCGCATGGACGCGGCGCAGGAGCAGACGGATGTCGACTCGTTCGCGCCGCTGGAGCCGATCAATGACGGCTTCCGCAATTACCGCAACGACCATCGCGGGCCGCATCTGATGGCGCCGGAGGAAGCGCTGATCGACAAGGCGCAGCTGCTCAATCTCAGCGGGCCGGAGATGACCGCGCTGGTCGGCGGGCTGCGCGTGCTGGGCGGCAACGTCGCCGGCTCCAGGCACGGCATGTTCACCGACAGGCCGGGCGTGCTGAGCAACGACTTCTTCGTCAACCTGCTGGACATGCGCACCGAGTGGCGGCCGAGCGGCACCGAGGGCGTCTACGATGGCCACGACCGCAAGACGAAGCAGAAGCGCTGGACCGGCACGCGGGTCGATCTGATCTTCGGCTCGCACTCGCAGCTGCGCGCCTTCGCCGAGGTCTATGCCTGCGCCGATGCGAAAGAGAAATTCGCGAAGGACTTCGCGGCGGCGTGGAACAAGGTGATGAACGCGGACCGCTACGATCTGGCGGCGTAGACGCGCCGATCCGGACACTCCAACGACGACAGACGGCATTCCAGGCGGCCGGGATGCCGTTTTTCGTTTTCACTCGACGAACAGGCTGTTCCTGACCGGCGTTCTGCCGTCGAACGTCAGCGGCAGCCCTGTCCCGGTTCGCCGGTCGATCGCATGGATATGCAGATGCGGTTCGGTCGTGTTGCCGGAGTTTCCGACCGCGCCGATGCGGTCGCCGATTGCGACTTCGTCGCCCGTCGCGACGGCGACGCTGCCCTTGCGAAGGTGAGCCATCTCGACGTCGAAACCGCCGCAATCGACGACGACGCGATTGCCGCTGGGATGGTCGCGGTCGCGCTGTGGCGGCGTCAGATCGGGCAGACCGTCACGCGTGTCGACGATCCGGCCATCGCAGGGGCTGACCACCGCTGCGCCGAAGATCGCGTAGCTGTCGAGATCGTCTGGAAGCAATCCGCTGGCGCGCAGGCCGAAGGCGTTCAGGGCCGTGATATCGACGGCGTAACGCTGCGCCTCGTGTCCGGCATGGCGATTGAGCAGAAAGTTTCCGCCGCCCTGCCCGACCATGAACCGGCCATCGGCCAGCGGAAATGCCAGCGCGCGTGAGCGGTCGGACGGCACGATGCCGGCGATCGCATAGGCGAGCGCTCCGCCGAACAGCAACAGCGACAGCAGCGATGGCCACCGGTTGCGCAGGGTGTCGGGTCCGAGCCAGCGTGGACGCGCGAGGTGACGGACCAATGACCAGACCAGAGCGGCGAGGAAGGCGAGCAGCAGAACGATGCGCGTGTAGTACCCGGCCATGTCCCAGCGGCCGAGAAGTAGCACCAACGCGACGATGACGGCCGCTTCGGCCGCGGCCAGAGCCCACGCCGCCAGCGACGCCTCGTCCAGACGCAGCAATCTCAGGCTATAGACCAACGGGATGCCGACGCAGACGGCCAGCATGAGGAGAACCATGGCACTCATGCCCGTCAGACCTGGCATCGCAGTCTGTCGAAAAAGAGGCGCTTGACACCATACCAACTGGTCGGTATTTATTTGACCAACCAGTGGGTATGGTGATGGAAATGACCGACACACAACAGGATTCTCGGACCAGGCTTCTCGACGCGGCGCTGAAAGTCGTGCGATCGAAGGGCTATACGGCGACGCGGGTCGAGGATATCTGCGCCGAGGCCGGGCTGACCAAGGGCAGCTTCTTCCACCACTTCAAGAGCAAGGACGACCTGGTGCTGGCCGCCGTGGCGCATTGGGACACGATGACCGGCGGCGTGTTCGCGCAGGCCCCCTATCACGATCTCGCCGACCCACTCGACCGGCTGCTGGCCTATGTCGACTACCGCAAGGCATTGCTGGCCGGCGACCTGCCCGACTTCACCTGCTTCGTCGGCACCATTACGCAGGAGGCCTATCAAACGCGGCCCGACATCGTCGCCGACTGCGGCCGCAGCATCACCAACCATGCCCGCACCCTGGAAGACGACATCCGCGCGGTGATGCGGATCTACGGCGCCGACGGCGAGTGGACCGCCGAAAGCCTGGCGCTGCACATGCAGGCGGTGATCCAGGGCGCCTTCGTTCTCGCCAAGGCCAAGGGCGGCGCCGCGATCGCCGCCGACAGCATCGATCACCTCCGCCGCTATCTCACCCTGCTGTTCGGATCGACCGGCAGCCAGGCCCTCGAACAAAAAGGACAATGACAATGCCCAGCACCATCCGCCTGCACCGCGTCATCGCCGCCAAGCCCGAGAAGGTGTTCCGCGCCTTCGTCGAGCCCGACGCCATGGCGAGCTGGCTGCCGCCCTACGGCTATCTCTGCACCGTGCATGAGCTCGACGCCAAAGTCGGCGGCCGGCACCGCATGTCGTTCCGCAATTTCACCACTGGCGACAGCCATTCCTTCGGCGGCAGGTTCCTCGAGATCGTGCCGGGCGAGCGCCTGGTCTACACCGACGAGTTCGACGATCCCAACATGCCGGGCGAGATGAAGGTGACCGTGACCTTGAAGGCGGTATCGACCGGCACCGACGTCACCATCGTGCAGGAAGGCGTGCCCGACATGATCCCGCAGGAAGCCTGCTATCTCGGCTGGCAGGACTCGCTCGACAAATTCCGCCGCCTGGTCGAACCCGAGATCAACATGTGATCTCCACAGATCGGCCATAGTGCGGCGCACAGGATCGCGCCAGCACGAACGACAGAAACGAGAGTTACGGGAGTACCGCCATGACCGAGTTCGTCACCTGCCTGTGGTTCGACCACGGCGAAGCCAGCAAGGCGGCGCAATTCTACGCCGCCACCTTCCCCGATAGCCGCGTCGGGCGGATCAACACGGCGCCGGGAGATTTTCCCGGCGGCACGGCTGGCAGCGAGCTGACCGTCGAGTTCACCGTGCTGGGCCGGCCCTTCCTCGGCCTCAATGGCGGCCCGATCTTCACGCCCAACGAGGCGGTCAGCCTGGTCATCGTCACCGAGACCCAGGAGGAGACCGACCGCTACTGGAACGCCATCGTCGGCAATGGCGGCGTCGAGAGCGCCTGCGGCTGGTGCAAGGACCGCTGGGGATTCTCCTGGCAGATCACGCCGCGCCGGCTGATCGAACTGACGACCAGCGCCGACCCGGCCGTCGCCAGCCGCGCCTTCGAAGCGATGATGACGATGGGCAAGATCGATATCGCCAAGCTCGAGGCGGCGGTGGCGAAGGCTTGAAGGCAGTCGCGATGGTGCCGATCATCACGGCCTTCGAACGATCTCCCGACGGCGGCAGGGGCCTGGCGTGCGACATGCCGGTCCGCTGGGCGCTCGAGGAAGTCGGGCAACCCTACGAAGTTCGCCTCGTCTCGTTCGAGACGATGAAGCAACCGGCGCATCGCGCGCTGCAGCCCTTCGGTCAGATCCCCACATACGAAGACGGCGATCTTACCCTGTTCGAATCGGGTGCGATCGTCCTGCACATCGCCGAACGACATGCCGGACTGCTGCCACAAGAAACGAGTGCGCGAGCGCGCGCCATCGCGTGGATGTTCGCCGCGCTCAATACGATGGAGCCGCCGATCTTTGAACGCTCCCTCGCCATGATCCTCGAGCGCAACGAGCCCTGGTACGAGAAACGTCTTCATGTGCTCGGCGACAGCATAAGGAAACGACTGGACGATCTCTCCCGTCGTCTCGCAGACGACGACTGGCTCAACGGCGCCTTCAGCGCCGGCGATCTTTTGATGGTGAGCGTGCTGCGACGGCTGCGCGGATCCGGCCTGCTGGAGGCGTATCCGACCCTCGCCGCCTATGTCGCCCGCGGCGAAGCGCGGTCGGCCTTCGAACGCACGTTCGAGGCGCAGCGAGCGGTCTATCTCCGCGGAGGATCAGCCGGCTAGACGAAACCGTGCCGAGCTCAACCGGACAAATAGATATCGAACGACAGATCGATCTGAAGATCGCCGGCCAACGCAAGGCATTGGTGCGTCAGCACATCGCCGCTCTGATTCTCGAAAAACCAGCCAATGAAGAACTCCACTGTCCCGCCCTCCTTGCGAACGCGATGAAAAAAGGGTCGGTGGTGGACGAGATCAATTAGTGCTTTGTGAATCGCATCGTTGATGTTGAGCGGCCAATGGCCGGCCGCGATTTTCGCGGTCCAATAGGTATCTGGATAGACGCCGGGCAATGGCGTTCCTGTCGGCGTCTGGCGCGGCTCGCCGGCCTTCCAGGAAATTCCGGGCTCGATCGCCAACGCGTCGCCGATTATGACGGGGTCCATCGTCGGGTGGCGCACGCGCAGACTGATCGTGAACGAAAAATGAGTTCTCTTTTCCGAATCGTCGGCAGATGTCAATCCAGCCTCGCTCGTCGAATAGCAACTCCGACGCCGATTTGCGGCGATTTGCTGTGGGAATTGTAACCCGCTTTGTCAGGAGGAACCATCCAAGCGACCTACGGGTTCGGTAACTGGAGGCAAATCCTGCCGCCGCAGCAATCGCCGGGGTCCGCCATGCCGAAAGCCTTCGTCATCAACCCGCCCGTATTCTTCGGGTCGGTCGCGATCATCGGCGTTTTCCTGGGCGTCGGCATCCTGGCGCCGGAGAGCGCCGGCAGCATCTTCGCCGCGCTGCAGACGGCGATCCTCTCCGCCTTCGGCTGGTTCTATCTGCTGTCGGTCGGCATCTTCCTCGCCGCCGTGCTGGTGATGTGCATGGGCAGCTACGGCAATCTGAAGCTAGGGCCCGACGATTCGACGCCCGATTTCCGCTTCTCGTCGTGGATCGCCATGCTGTTCGCCGCCGGCATGGGCATCGGCCTGATGTTCTACGCCGTCGGCGAGCCGATGACGCATTTCATGCTGCCGCCGACCGCCGAGCCGCGCTCCATCGCCGCCATGCGCGAGGCGATGTCGGTACCTTCTTCCACTGGGGCATCCACGCCTGGGCGATCTACGCCGTGGTCGGCCTGTCGCTGGCCTATTTCGGCTATCGCTACAACCTGCCGCTGACGGTGCGGTCGGGCCTATATCCGCTGCTCAAGGAGCGCATCAACGGCCCGATCGGGCATGCGGTCGACATCTTCGCCATCGTCGGCACGATGTTCGGCATCGCCACCTCGCTCGGCCTGGGCGTCAGCCAGATCAATGCCGGGCTCAACTACCTGACCGGCCTGTCGATCGGGCCGCAGGTGCAGCTGCCGCTGATCGCGGCCATCACAGCACTGGCCGCGGTCTCGGTCGTCACCGGGCTGGATCGCGGCGTGCGCATCCTGTCGGAGACGAACCTGGTGGTCGCCATCCTGCTGATGCTGTTCGTGCTGACGGTGGGGCCGACGGCGCAGCTGTTGCGGGACTTCGTGCAGAATATCGGCCTCTATTTCGACACGCTGGTGCTGCGCACTTTCAACATCTACGCCTACCAGCCGACGCCCTGGGTCGATTCCTGGACGCTGTTCTACTGGGCGTGGTGGATCTCCTGGTCGCCCTTCGTCGGCATGTTCATCGCCCGCATCTCGCGCGGCCGCACGGTGCGCGAATTCGTCGTCGCCGTGCTGTTCATCCCGGCCGGATTCACCTTCTTCTGGATGACGGTGTTCGGCAACACCGCCATCTTCGTCGATACCGGCGTCGCGGCGGGCGAGCTGGGGCGGGCGGTGGCGAACGACGTCTCGGTCGGCCTGTTCCGGTTCTTCGAATACCTGCCGCTGCCGGCCGTGACCTCGACGCTCGCCATCATCCTGGTGGCGGTGTTCTTCGTCACCTCCTCCGATTCCGGCTCGCTGGTGGTCGATTCGATCGCCGCCGGCGGCGAGACGCAGACCACCACCGGCCAGCGCGTGTTCTGGTGCGTGCTGGAGGGGCTGGTCGCCGCCGGGCTGCTGCTGGCCGGCGGCCTTGGCGCGCTGCAATCGGCCACGATCGCCTCCGCCCTGCCCTTCAGCATCGTCATGCTGGCGCTGGTCTGGGCGCTGTTCCAGGGCATGCGGGCGGACCGGGCGCAACAGCTGGCGCACCGGGGGCTGCCGACGGCGCATGCCGGGCCGGCGGCCGGGCTGACTTGGCAGCGGCGGCTGGCGCTGCTGCTGCATGCGCCGACGCAGAAGGAGATCGAGCGCTTCATCGCCGCCGAGGTGCGGCCGGCGCTGGCGCAGGTGGCGGCCGAGCTGACGCGGCGCGGCCGTACGGCGGAGATCGAGGAAGGCGAGAGCGGCGCCGTGGCGCTGCGGGCGCCGGCCGAAGGCGTGCGCGATTTCCTCTACGGCGTCGGACCGGCGACGCAGCGCCTGCCGGCGCCCCTGATCGCCGGCGCCGGCAAGCCGGAATACGCGCACGAGGCGCGCACCTATTTCTCCAGCGGCGGACGCGGCTACGACGTCATGGGCATGACGCGCGAGCAGCTCATCGCCGACGTGCTGGTGCAGTTCGAGCGCTACCTCAACATCGTGCAGTCGCCGGCGACGCAGCTGCTGCACGGCGCGCCGGAGCACAGGATGGACGGCTGAGGCCTGTCGAGCGTCAGGCCATCGCCTGCGCGGTCAGTTCCAGCGACCGCAACCGCTTGTCGGCATAGAACATGTCGGAGACCATCATCAGCTCGTCGGCGCCGGTGTCGGCGATCAGCTTGCGCAGGCCGGCGCGCACGGTGTCCGGACTGCCGACGACGCTGCAGCTCAGCATCTGGCCGGCCTGGGCCTTTTCGTGCGGCGTCCAGTAGGTGTCGATGTCGTCGATCGGCGGCTGCATCAGCCCGCGCGTGCCGCGAATGATGTTGGTGAACGACATCTGCTGCGAGGTCGCCAGCCGGCGCGCCTCCGCGTCCGTCTCGGCCGCGATCACGTTGACGCCGACCACCACGTAGGGCTTGTCGAGCTGCGCCGACGGCTGGAAGCCGGCGCGATAAATCTCAAGCGCGCGATGCAGCGCCTGGGGCGCAAAATGCGAGGCGAAGCCGAACGGCAGGCCAAGGGCGGCGGCAAGCTGCGCGCCGAACAGGCTGGAGCCCAGGATCCACAGCGGCACGTTGGTGCCCGAGCCGGGGATCGCCTCGATGCGCTGGCCCGCCTGCACGGGGCCCAGGAAGGCCTGCAGCTCCAGCACGTCCTGCGGAAAATGCTCCGCGCTCATCGGATCGCGGCGCAGGGCGCGCAAGGTCGCCTGATCGGTGCCGGGCGCGCGGCCCAGCCCGAGATCGATGCGGCCGGGAAACAGGGTTTCCAGCGTGCCGAACTGCTCGGCGATGACGTAGGGCGCGTGGTTGGGCAGCATAATGCCGCCCGCGCCGACCCTGATCGTGCTGGTGCCGGCGGCGATGTGGGCGATGACGACGGCGGTCGCCGCGGTCGAGACGCCCGGCAGATTGTGATGCTCCGCCACCCAGATCCGCCGATAGCCCAGCCGCTCCGCCTGCTGCGCAACGCTGCGCGCCTCATCGAGGGCGACGCGGCGGTCGGAGCCCTGCCGGATGCGGCCGAGTTCGAGGATGGAGAGGGGGAACATGGGGTGGGGGTGCTCTGAGTGTAATTATAAAATAGGCTGGGCGTTTCGACAAACTCATGCTTTCATTTGGGGCGACTAAGCGAAATCAAATGCACGTTTTGATTGATTAGATCTCCACTTCAAAGGCTCTTTCTTGCGTCTGGAAAGCATCCAAATATCGGGTTTTCGCTGCTTCGGCGGAAAAGTGACTGTCAAACTAAGGCCGGAGATTACGGCTTTAGTTGGAGCAAATGCTGCCGGCAAAACAGCGCTTCTTCAGGCGCTCGGTAAGGTCTTCGGCATCACTCGTGCGCAGCGGACGATTGAACGATCCGACTTTCACCGCGCCGCCGATGAGGATCCTGACGATCGTAATCCTAAAGATATTCTGGTCGACGTCCTCGTTGCATTTACGGAACTGACGGACGGTACAGCGACGCCCGAAACCATCGCCCCGTCATTTCGGCATATGTTAATTGATCGGAAGGACAAACCACCAGTCTGCCGACTGCGACTTGAGGCGCGATGGGAAGACGACGGCACCGTGGACGGCGAAGTTTCACAAGAGCTGTATTGGGTCCATGCGCTCGATGACGATCCGAAAACTGACAGAAAACATCCCGTTGCACCAGCGGATCGCGGCCTCATTCAGCTCTTCTACACACCGGCGAACCGTGACGCACAGGCGCAAATTCGCGCGACAACTGGGGCTCTGGCTGCGCGGTTGCTTCGTGCCATCGAGTGGTCAGACACAGCGCGCAACCGCGTTGATGAAGCGACCAAGAGTTTGGCTGATACCTTCGATGGCGAAGCAGCGATCACTGCCATCGGCAGAGCGCTTCAACAGCGCTGGTCTTCACTCCACGACGAAAAAGTCGATACCAAGCCACGGCTGAACTTGGTTAGTCGCCGGTTCGAGGAAGTAGTCAACAAGATTGCAGTAATTTTCGAGCAGAGCCCAGACGGAAGAGAACGGGGGCTTGATGCGCTCAGCGACGGTCAACAGTCACTGTTCTATTTCGCGCTTGTCGCTGCTGTGTTCGATATGGAACGGCAAGTCGCAGGCGGAGAGGTAGAGGGCTTTCATAAGGATCAGCTACGCATTCCGGCGCTATCGATATTTGCGCTCGAAGAGCCAGAGAACCACCTCTCACCCTATTTCCTCGCACGCATCATTAACCAAGTGCGCTCCCTAACCCAGGATGGAAGCGCGCAGGCACTGATTACCAGCCATTCGCCGGCAGTTCTTAGCCGCGTTAAGCCCAGTGAAGTTCGCTATTGCCGATACGATCCAAAAACACACCTTTCGTCCGTCAATAAAATTAGGCTTCCGTCACATGGCTCCGAAGAAGGCAAATTTGTTCGTGGCGCAATGCTGGCCTTCCCAGAACTGTACTTCGCACGGTTTGTGTTACTCGTCGAAGGTGATTCCGAACGAGTAGTGTTGCCACGATTGGCCGCAGCGCTCGATTTGCTGGTCGATCCGGCCTTCGTTGCAATCGTGCCTCTCGGCGGCCGTCATGTTCAGCATTTCTGGCGACTACTGTCGCAGCTCGGTATTCCTCATGCGACACTCCTAGATCTTGATTTGGGACGGTCGGGCGGGGGATTCGGCCGCGTCAAAACCGCAATCGAGAATCTTATTGAGATCGGTGCGTCCAAGGCAGATTTGCTTAAAATCGACGAAGGCACGCTGACCGACGATAGTTTTGCTGCCATGCACACTTGGCAGGATGTAGAAGACCAAAAAATCCTGGGAGATTGGGTAGACTGCCTTAAGGAGTACGGCGTTTTCTTTTCTGCCCCGCTCGACCTTGATCTCGCGATGCTCGGTGCATTTCCGGCGGCCTATGCAGCGACAATACCGAAAGGCGGTGGCCCAAAAATGACGGCCGACAAGGCAACAGAAGCAGTGCTAGGAACGTCTGGACCTGGACTAACGCTCTATATCGGGCCCTACAAAAGCTATTCAGCCCTGTTTCCAGAGTATCGCTATCACTTTCTAGGCCATAGCAAGCCGGCAACGCATCTCGCAGCGCTGGCGCACATTAGAACCAGCGATCTGAAAGCCAACATGCCGGTGGTACTCGCAGACGTGCTTGCATACATCGTGAAAAGCTTGAACCTGAGTTAAAAATGGTAATTCCAATGCGGAAGATACGATCCGACGATTGGAAACCGATCGACGTTGATGAACTCGAGACGAATGCACTAATTGTTGTCCGTTCAACTAAAAACAGGTCGGTAATTGCCGGTCCGGGCGCAGGCAAGACCGAGTTATTGGCACAGCGCGCGGCGTATCTTTTGCAAACGGGAGCGTCCCCCGCTCCACAGCGAATTCTCGCGATTAGCTATAAGCGCGACGCAGCTTCGAATCTTGGCGCGCGTGTTCGGAAGCGTTGCCATCGTCTGCAAGCTAGTCGTTTCGATTCAATGACCTTTGATGCGTTCGCCAAAGGGCTGATTGATCGCTTCGGACAATCGCTGCCGGATCGTTGGCGCCCTTCACCTGACTATGAGATCACGTTTCCAACAGATCGCGATTACCGAGACTACCTCCAGCATTCGCTTGGCCGGCCGCCGAAGTCGGTCGGTACTTATGCTGACCTCATGGCAATAACCGCGGAGCGGTTTAAGCGGCGCTATCTTTTCGGCTCGCCATTAGCAGTCGACGACTGCCTTGAACCATCACCGGGCCAGTGGGCCGCAGAACAATATTGGCAATCATCACTCCGGAGTGGAGAGAAAAGCCGCTTATCTTTCCAAATGATCGGACGTCTTGCCGAACTTTTGCTGCGAATAAATCCAACAGCACGAAATGCACTGCAGTTAACATATTCTCATCTGTTCATGGACGAATTCCAAGACACGACACCAATTCAATATGACTTAGTGCGAACGATCTTTCTCGGAACTAATACGGTTGTCACAGCTGTCGGCGACAACAAGCAACAAATTATGCGCTGGGCAATGGCGATGGACGACCCTTTCGCCGCGTTTGATGCGGATTTCAAGGCGACGCGTACATCACTCTACAACAACTACCGATCGTCACCAAAGCTTGTTGGAATCCAACACGTTCTGGCTCAGGCCCTCGATGCAGAGTCAGTCAAGCCGATTTCAAAGACAAAGGATGCAATCGAAAGCGATAACTGCGCGATTTGGGACTTTTCGTCACCTGAACGCGAGGCGGATAGACTGGCAGCATTTGTGGTGACTGAAATGAAAGCGCGCGATCTTGGTCCGCGCGATTTCGTGCTCCTTGTGCGCCAAAAAGCAGGTGACTATGCAGAGATACTGCAGCCGGCGTTTGCTGCTGAAGGAATCCCACTCCGTAATGAAGCCGGATACGCGGGAGAGATCATGCTACAGGAACTTCTCGCCGAAGAGGCATCCGAACTTGCGATTTGTATTCTAAGATTGGCGATGACAAAGCGTGCGGGTCGGTACTGGACACAGTGTCAGGAAGCACTTGGCATATTACGCGGCATCGGAACCGATGATGAGAACGCGCAATCACGTTTCGCGAAAGAGCTCGACGCTTATGCTACAGGCCTTGCACGCAGCTATCCAAAACCGCCAACTACTGAACAACGAGCGCGAAAGATCATAGACGACATAGTCGGATTCATCGGCCTCAATCGTCTCGTCGCCGCCTTTCCAGCTTACGGTCAAGGAGATTGGCTGGAGAAGGTGCTTGTATCCGCTACGACACACTTGTCTAGATCAGCAAAAGCGGCAGAGGATTGGTCTGATGCTCTCGATGCTTATGAGGGGCTTCATGCAATCCCATTGATGACGATACACAAGAGCAAAGGGCTTGAATATGATACCGTAATTTTTGTTGGTCTTGATGATGGCGCTTGGTGGAGTTTCGCGGGCGATCAATTAGAAGGAACCGCGGGATTTTTTGTGGCATTCACACGCGCGAAGCAGCGCGTCATTTTTACTTACTGCGCGCGGCGAGGAGCGCGTACCAAAATTGCCGCCCTGTATAATTTGCTGACCCAAGCCGGAGTTCAGATTCTCAAAATCGTTTAAGTATAGCAGAAGACAAGAACGTCTCAAATTGTGTCCACCAGCGTAGCTTGTTGCGTTGGGTTCCCTCACTCCCACTCAATCGTCCCCGGCGGCTTGCTGGTGATGTCGTAGGTCACGCGGTTGATCCCCCGCACCTCGTTGATGATGCGGTTGGCGACGCGGCCGAGGAACTCGTGCGGGAACGGGTAGTAGTCGGCGGTCATGCCGTCGGTCGAGGTGACGGCCCGTAGCGCGCAGGCGTAGTCGTAGGTGCGGCCGTCGCCCATGACGCCGACGGTGCGCACCGGCAGCAGCACGGCGAAGGCCTGCCAGATAGCGTCGTAGAGGCCCGCGTTCCTGATCTCCTCGAGATAGATCGCGTCGGCCTTGCGCAAGATGTCGAGCTTCTCGCGCGTGATCTCGCCCGGCACGCGGATGGCGAGGCCGGGCCCCGGAAAGGGGTGGCGGTTGACCATGTCCTCGGGCAGGCCGAGCTCGCGGCCCAGCACGCGCACTTCGTCCTTGAACAATTCGCGCAGCGGCTCGACCAGCTTCATGCGCATGCGCTCGGGCAGGCCGCCGACATTGTGGTGCGACTTGATGGTGACGGAGGGGCCGCCGGTGAAGGACACCGATTCGATGACGTCGGGATAGAGCGTGCCCTGGGCCAGGAAATCCGCGCCGCCGACCTTCCTCGCCTCCTCCTCGAACACGTCGATGAAGGTGGCGCCGATGATCTTGCGCTTGCGCTCGGGATCGGAGACGCCCTCCAGCTTGCCGAGGAACAGCTCCGAGGCGTCGCGGTGGACGAGATGGATGTTGTAGTGGTCGCGGAACAGGCGCACCACCTGCTCCGATTCGCCCGAGCGCATCATGCCGGTATCGACGAAGACGCAGGTGAGCTGCTCGCCGATCGCCGCATGCAGGAGGACGGCGACGACCGAGGAATCGACGCCGCCCGACAGGCCGCAGATCACCCTGCCCTTGCCGACCTGCTCGCGCACGCGGTCGATCTCGCGCTCCTTGAAGGCGCCCATGGTCCAGTCGCCCTGGCAGCCGCAGATGTCGCGCACGAAATTGCGCAGCAGGCGATGGCCGTCCGGCGTGTGCACCACCTCGAGATGGAACTGCACGCCCCAGATGCGGCGGGTCTCGTCGGCGATGGCGGCGAAGGGCGAGCCGTCGCTGACCCCGACGACGCGGAAGCCTTCGGGGATGGCGGCGATGCGATCGCCGTGGCTCATCCAGACCTGGTGCTGCTCGCCCTTGTTCCACACGTCGCGGAACAAAGCGCAGTCGTCGGTCACCTTGACGAAGGCGCGGCCGAATTCCCGGTGGTCGGAGCGTTCGACCTTGCCGCCGAAAATCTCGCAGATGGTCTGCTCGCCGTAGCAGATGCCGAGAATGGGTACGCCCTGCTCGAACACCGCGCGCGGGACGGACGGGGATTCGCCTTCGTAGACCGAGGCCGGACCGCCGGAGAGAATGATGCCCTTCGGTCCGAATTTCTTGAGGCTGTCGGCGTCGACGGCGTTGAAGGGGTGGATCTCGCAATAGACGCCGGCCTCGCGCACGCGGCGGGCAATGAGCTGGGTCACCTGGGAGCCGAAATCGACGATGAGAATGCGGTCGGTCATGCGAGGTCCTTGGTCGGCAGATAACTCACGACTGCGCCCGGCGGCTGGCGTCGGTGCGTGCCGCCAGCGCGGCGGTGGCGCGCGGCAGGTCGGGCCACAGGTAGCAGGTCTCTTCGAGGCGCGCGCCGGCGAACTTCTCCACATCGCTGCCGGCGGCCTGCCCGCCCATCGCCTCGTAGAAGAAGCGCGAGGGATTGGCGGCGATCACCCAGAGCAGGGCTGCGCCGCAGTCCGCCTCGAGCAGGCGGACGAAGCCGTTGGCCAGCAGCATGCGGCCGGTGCCGCGGTCCTGGAAATCGGGCAGCACATAAAGGGTGAAGACCTCGCCCAGCCGCGCCCCCTCGGGCAGCAGACGGGCGCTGGGGCGCTTGCGGGCGGCGCCGACGCTGCAGAAGCCGACCACCGTGCCGGCCTCCACCGCCACCAGCACCGATTCGCCGCGGTCGGCATCGAGGGTGCGCTGCCAGTAGGCGGCGCGGGTTTCGATCGACAGGTTGCGCACCAGATAATCGTGCGGCAGCAGGGTCGGATAGGTGGCGCGCCAGGTCTCGACATGCACGGTGGCGATGCCGAAAGCGTCCTGCGGCCGGGCCGGGCGGATGCCGATCATGCCGCGCTCTCGCTCGATTGGGCGGCGCGGGCCGCGCGACGCAGCACGGCGACGTAGAACCCGTCGGTGCCGTGCTGTCCCGGCGACAGACGCAGCGCACTGCCGTCGGCGATGGCGGCCGGCAGCTCACCGCCCGTCGCCTCGCGCCAGGCCTCGGCCAGGCCGACCGGCTCGAATTCGGGATGGCGCGCGAGGAAGGCGTCGATCTGCTCCTGGTTCTCGCGCGGCAGCACCGAGCAGGTGGCGTAGACCAGCTTGCCGCCGGGCTTCACCAGCGGGGCAGCCGCATCGAGAATCTCCGCCTGCTTGACCACGAGTTCGTCGATATCGACCGGCTGCAGGGTCCAGCGCGCATCGGGATTGCGCCGCCAGGTGCCGGTGCCGCTGCAGGGCGCATCGACCAGCACGCGGTCGAAGCCGCCGGCCGACCGCTTCAGCCATTTGCGGGCGGCGGCATCGAGCGGCTTCTGCGTGGCGTTGTGGATGCCGGCGCGGCGGATGCGCACGACGGCGCGCTCGAGTCGGGCGGCCGACACGTCGCAGGCGAAGATCGAGCCCTTGTTGGCCATCGACGCCGCCATGGCGAGCGTCTTGCCGCCGGCGCCCGCGCAATAGTCCAGCACGCGCAGGCCCGGCCTTGCGTCGGCCAGCAGCGCCACGAGTTGCGAGCCCTCGTCCTGGATCTCGATCAGGCCGGACTTGAAGGCCGTACCGGCGACCAGCGACGGGCGACCGCGGGCGCGCAGGCCGAGCGGCGCGAGCGCGGTCTCCTCGGTGGTAACGCCCTCCTCCGCCAGCGCACGCTGCGCCGCCGGGCGGTCGCCCTTCAGCACATTGACCCGCAGATCGACCGAGGCCGGCTCGGCCATGGCCGCCAGTTCGCGCTCGGTGCCCTCGCCGAAAGCGGCGCGCAGCTCGGGTTCGATCCAGGCGGGAACGTTGTGGCGCACGGCGAGCGGCTGGTCGGGATGGTCGAGCGTGTGGCCGGCCAGCCCGCGCAGCACCTGCCGCTCGTCGCGCTCGAAGGGCAGCGGGCGGAAGCGACCGCCGTCGAACAGGCCGGCGATGTGATCGGCCGACAGGCCTTCGCGCAGCGCCAGATCGGCCGCGACCAGGCCCCGGCCGGTCGGCGCGCTCGAGCCGCCGGCGCGCGCCAGCCACCA
>JBDZUM010000013.1:0-15434 GCA_040255215.1 Rhodospirillaceae bacterium | reverse complement strand
CGACCAGGCCCCGGCCGGTCGGCGCGCTCGAGCCGCCGGCGCGCGCCAGCCACCATTCGAGCTGGGCGCGCTGGCGCAGCACGGCATAGACCCGCTCGGCGACGGCGCGCCGGTCGCCGCCGCCGATATAGCGTCGGGCGCGGAAGAAGGCGCCGACCATGGCGTCGGCGGGCTTGCGCGGATTGGCGAGAATGTCGTCGAGCAGGTCGATGGCGGCTTGCAGCCGTGCTCCGGGCGTCATGGCGCCCTCATGCGAAAAGCGTAAGCGGGATCAGGTGCGCTGCGGATAATTTGGCGCCTCCCGCATGATCTCGACATCGTGCACGTGGCTTTCGCGCAGGCCCGCGCCGGTGATGCGCACGAACTGCGAGTTCTTCTGCATGGCCGCGATGGTGGGGTTGCCGGTATAGCCCATCGCCGCCTTAAGCCCGCCGACCAGCTGGTGCAGGATGCTGGAGACCGGGCCGCGATAGGGCACGCGGCCCTCGATCCCTTCGGGGACGTATTTCAGCGTGTCCTTCACTTCCTGCTGGAAGTAGCGGTCGGCCGAGCCGCGCGCCATGGCGCCGAGCGAGCCCATGCCGCGATAGGCCTTGTAGGAGCGGCCCTGATAGAGGAACACCTCGCCCGGCGCCTCGTCGGTGCCGGCCAGCAGCGAGCCGATCATGGCGACGTCGGCGCCGGCGGCGATGGCTTTCGCCAGATCGCCCGAGAACTTGATGCCGCCATCGGCGATGGCCGGCACGCCGGCGGCGTGGCAGACCTCGGAGGCCTGCATGATGGCGGTGAGCTGCGGCATGCCGACGCCGGCCACGACGCGGGTGGTGCAGATCGAGCCCGGTCCGATGCCGATCTTGACCGCATCGGCGCCGGCATCGACCAGCGCCCTCGCGCCCTCGGCGGTACAGATGTTGCCGGCCATGACCTGGGTGTAATTGGAGAGCTTCTTGACCCGGGAAACCATCTCCAGCACGCCGGCGGAATGGCCATGCGCGGTGTCGACCACCACGACGTCGACCTCGGCCTCGAGCAGCGCCTCGGCGCGGCGGATGCCCTCGTCGCCCACGCCGACGGCGGCCGCCACGCGCAGGCGGCCCTTCTCGTCCTTGGTGGCGTTGGGATAGAGCTGGGCCTTTTCGATGTCCTTGACGGTGATCAGGCCGATGCAGCGATAGGCGTCGTCGACCACCAGCAGCTTCTCGATCCGGTATTTGTGCAGCAGCCGCTTGGCCTCGGCGCGATCGACGCCTTCCTTGACGGTGATCAGCCGCTCGCGGGTCATCAGATCGCGCACCTTGATCGAGGTGTCGCTGGCGAAGCGCACGTCGCGGTTGGTCAGGATGCCGGCCAGCTTGCCCGAGCCGCGCTCGACCACGGGAATGCCTGAAATCCGGTGCGCCGACATCACGCGCAGCGCGTCGGCCAGCGAGGCGTCGGGTTCGATGGTGACCGGGTTGATCACCATGCCGCTTTCGAACTTCTTGACCGCGCGGACCTCGTCGGCCTGCTGCGCCACGTCGAAATTCTTGTGGATCACCCCGAGCCCGCCGGCCTGGGCCATGGCGATCGCCAGGCGGGCCTCGGTGACGGTGTCCATGGCGGCCGAGATCAGCGGAATGCCGAGCTCGATCTCGCGCGTCAGCCGGGTTCGGCTGTCGGTCTGGGCGGGCAGGACGGAAGAAGCGGCAGGCTGGAGCAGAACATCGTCGAAAGTAAGTGCTTCCTGGACGTTCATGCTGCCTCCCAGACCCCCGACGGGCGGCGCCGGAAAATCGGCGGTGCGCCAGGGGGCGATTGCGGTTGGCGCGCCATAATACACATCGGCGGCCCCCTGCCAAGAGCATGCGCGGCCCCCGTCGCGCGCCCGGCGCATGGCGGCACCGCGCCGGCCGGAGGCTTGCGCGCAATCAAGGCAGACGCCCGGAACCGGGCGCAACAATTCTCTGTTTAGAGGGTCAATGGAGGACCGAACATGACCAAACCGACCTGGGTACTGGTGGCCGATGGCGGCCGCGCCCGCCTGCTCTCGACCCCGCGCGTGCGCGCCGACGGCAATTTCGTGCAGGTGGCGGCCTATGACAATTCGGACGCACTGGAGACCCCACAGAGTACGGACCGACCAGGCCGCTCCTTCGAAAGCGCCGACGCCACGCGCCATGCCGTCGCCGAATACAGCGAGCTCAAAAAGCAGCCGAAGCTGGAATTCGCCGACCAACTGGTCGACATTCTCAACAAAGGCGCGGCCAACGACGATTTCGCCCGGCTGGTGCTGGTGGCGCCGCCGCAGATGATCGGGCGGCTGCGAGAAAAGCTGTCAGGAACTGCCGCCGAGCGCCTGGTCGGCAGCCTCGACAAGGATCTGACCCATGTCGGCCTCGACGAGCTGCCGAAGCACCTGTCCGATATCGGCTAAGGCGCCGCGCTAGGCTCAGCCGCCGCGGAAGCCGGTGGCCACGACGTAGATTTCCGCCGAATCGGCGCGACTTGCCGGCGGCTTGATGTGGCGCACCTTGGCGAAACCGCGCTTCAGCCGTTCGAGCAGGGCTCGCTCGGTGCCGCCGCGCAGCACCTTGGCGACGAAGGCGCCCCCGGGCGCCAGCACCTGTTCGGCGAAGTCCTGCGCCGCCTCGGCCAGCGCCATGATGCGCAGATGGTCGGTCTGCGGATGCCCCGTCGCCGGTGCGGCCATGTCGCTCAACACGACGTCGGCCTGGCCGCTCATCAGCTCCTTCAGCCGATCCGGCGCATCGTCGGCCATGAAATCGCCTTCCAGCACCGTGGCGCCGGCGATGGGGTCGACAGGCGTCAGGTCGATGCCGATCACCTGGCCGCCGCCCTCCTTGGGCTTCACCCGCTGGACGGCGACCTGGGTCCAGCCGCCCGGCGCCGCCCCGAGATCGATCACACGCGCGCCGGGGCGCAGGAACTTCACCTGATCGTCCAGCTCGGCCAGCTTGTAGGCGGCACGCGAGCGATAGCCCTCGCGCTTCGCCGCCTCGACATAGGGGTCGTTGAGCTGGCGCTGCAGCCAGCGGGTCTGCGACACGGTGCGGCCACGGGCGGTCTTCACGCGCGTGGTCTTGCCGCGGCCGCCGCCGGGACGCTGGCCGCCGCTCGACTTTCCCTTGCTCATCGCGCCGCGCCGGCCACGTCGCGGCGGATCAGATCGAGCAGCACGCCTTCGCGCAGGCCGCGGTCGGCGACGACGATGGGATCGATCGGCCAGCGGCGGCTGACGCCCTCGAGGATGGCGCAGCCGGCCAGCACCAGATCGGCGCGGTCCTCGCCGATGCAGCCATTGGCCGCCAGCCCGGCCAGATCCTCGGCCAGCAGCGAGCGGCAGACCATGTTGATGGCGCCGCGGGTGATCAGCGTGCCGTCGACCTGGTTGCGGTTGTAGCGGCGCAGGCCGAGATTGATCGCCGCCACGGTGGTGACCGTGCCGGACGTGCCGATCATCTGCACTTCACGCCGCGCGACGAATTCGCCGATGCCGTGGCGCCGGTCGAACTCGGCCAGAGCCTCGCAGACCTCGACGGCGATCGCCTCGTAGCGTCGCGGATCGAGCCGGCCGCCGACATAGTCGTCGGCGATCTGCTCGCTCAGGGTCACCACGCCATACGGCAGAGAAATGAAATCGATGAGCTGCGGACGCTCGCCGTCGGTGGCGATCCAGCTCGCCTCCGTGGAGCCGCCGCCGATATCGATCAGCAGCGCGCGCGGCGCATGCGGCTCGATCAGCGGCACGCAGCCGGCCAGCGCCAGGCGGGCCTCCTCGCGCGGCGGAATGATCTCAAGCGACAGGCCGGTGCGCGAGGCGACGCGGGCGACGAACTCGTCGCAGTTGGTGGCGCGACGGCAGGCCTCGGTGGCGATGTGGCGCTGGTCGACCACGCCCCAGCGGGCGATCTTGCCGGCGCAGACCTCCAGCGCCTGCATGGTGCGGTCGATGGCGGCCTCGAGCAGCAGGCCGTTGCGGGCCAGCCCCTCGCCCAGACGCACGATGCGGGAATAGGAATCGACGATGGCGAAACCATCGCCGCGCGCCTTGGCCAGCAGCAGGCGGCAGTTGTTGGTGCCCAGATCGATGGCGGCAAAGACCCGCGGCGCGCCTTCCGGGCCGCTGGCCGGGCCGATCGGATCCCGCGCCTCCATCTCCCACTCGCCTCCGCTTGCATTTTCCCCGGTTTTACCCGACATGCGGCGCTGCGGCGAAGCAATTAATCCCCGGGGGTTGCCGGGCCCGGCCGGGCGGCCTATACGAGGCTTGTTCCCCGGTGTCCCAGCGTGTTAATAGCTGCGCCGCCGCGTCGGCCCCGAGCCGGCGACTGCCCCTGCTGGGGGATAGTTTAACGGTAGAACGTCGGGTTCTGACCCCGTTAGTCTAGGTTCGAATCCTAGTCCCCCAGCCATTCTTCTTCCCTTAGCCGCCCGTGCACTGGCAATCCGAGCCAGTCCATCGGAATTTGGCGCAGTCGGCAGGCACCAGCCAGTCTTCCCGGTAGCTTCCATTCGCCGGGGTCAGCCGCGTCACGAAATGCCTCATGCCGACATAAATGACCCCCGACGAGGTAATGGCGACCGACCCGGGATAGAGGCTTCCGTAATTCGCGGCGGAGAGTTTCTGCACCTCGCCCTTGCTTTTGACACGTACGATCCCTTTGGTGGTGACGACGATCACGTTTCCGGAAAGGTCTTTCGTAAAGCCGTACGGGGCGCCATCGAGCGGCGCGTAGAACGTTGCGGATGGCGGCAGCGGACCTTCGCGACTGATCGAAAGCACCATGCCTCGGCTGAGGCCCAAATGGTCAAGACCGGCAAGAGCCAGGGTACCGAACTCGGTTTCGACAAATCCGACGATGTTCTCTTCGGCAAGCGTCGAGGTCCGGGTCCTGTCGTGGTTTGACCAGGACAACTCCCCGCCCCACTCGCCACGGTCGCTGCCGGTCAGCCATCCCCCTCGAAACGGAATGACCGCGAGCGGCCTGCCGCCACGCGAATTGTGCTGCGAGATCGCAACAGCGTCGCCATCCGCCGCGACGTTCCATTCCCGCTTCGACCAATTGGCGCAATATCGGGCGTTCTGATCCGGCGAGGCTGACGAAAAAACTATCCAGCCGGCCGGCGCTGCAATGGAGGTTTGGGGCGCATCGCACGAGGCAGTTGCCATCCCCAAAATCAGGATCAGCAGCCTGGCGATGGAAAGCGAGAAATGGATCCGCTCCCGCCGCCGAGCTGCCGTCCTTCGCATCATCGCTTCATCAGCCGCGGCACATGGCGCAGATCTTGTTGCCGTAGGGATCGCGCAGATAGGCCAGGTAGAGCTTGCCCGCCGCGCCTTCGCGCCAGCCCGGTGGATCCTCGATGCTCTTGCCGCCATTGGCGACGCCGGCGTCGTGGAAGGCCTTGACCTTCTCCGGGCTGTCGGCGGCGAAACCGATGGTGCCGCCATTGGCGTGCGTGGCGGTCTTGCCGTCGATCGGCTTGGTCAGGCCGAACAGCCCGGCCGAGGTACGATAGAAAACCCGGCCTTTCGGATCGGTCTTGCCTTCCGACACGCCCAGCGCGCCGAGTGCGGCATCGTAGAACTTCTTCGACGCGGCGACGTCGTCGGCGCCGACGAAAACATGCGAGAACATTGTTCCTCCCCGTTGCACGATACGTTCAGCCCGTTGCGGACTGCGCCACGCATGTTAGCGCATCGGCCGGCGGGCAAGCCAGACAGGGCGTAGAAGCAGCCCAGCCGCGCAAAATCCGCCTCAGCACCGGGGGCGCTTTTGCGCTAAGGAGGAGCGACAAGAAACAAGGCGCCCTGCAGCGCCGGTGTCTCGGGTGGAAACAGCATGCCGCACGCATACGGGCCGGCCGCCTCGGCCTGGAGCCATCATCCCCGCTATCCGCTGCTGCGGCTGCTGACGTCGCTGGCCATCGCCACGATCGGCAATGTCGGCATGTATATCGTCGTGGTGGTGCTGCCCGACGTGCAGGCGCAGTTCGGCGTCGCCCGCACCGGCGCCTCCCTGCCCTTCACCTGGACGATGATCGGCTTCGGCATCGGCGGCATCGCCATGGGACCGCTGGTCGACCGCTATCGCATCACGCGACCGGTCATGCTGGGCGCGGCGTTCCTGGGCGGCGGCATGGTGCTGGCGTCGCAATCCGACTCGGTCGTGACGTTCGGCCTCGCCAGCTTCCTGATCGGCGTCGGCTGCTCGGCCAATTTCGCGCCGCTGGTGGCCGATATCTCGCTGTGGTTCGAGCGCCGCCGCGGCATTGCCGTCGCCATGGTCGCCAGCGGCAACTACCTGTCGGGCGCGGTATGGCCGCCGATCATCCAGGCGATGGTCGAGGATCAGGGCTGGCGCTTCGCCTACCAGTTCTGCGCCGTCTTCTGCGTCGTGACGGTGCTGGTGCTGGCGCAGCTGTTGCGACCGGTGCCGCCGGTCCTCACTGCAAGCGAAACGCCGACGCCGGCGCAGGCCAAGGCCGCGCGCATCGCCGCCGATGCCGACCGGCCGCTGGGCATGCCGCCCAACGTTCTGCAGGGTCTGCTGATCCTGGCCGGCATCTCCTGCTGCGTCGCCATGTCGATGCCGCAGGTCCATATCGTGGCGCTGTGCGCCGATCTCGGCTACGGCACCGCCCGTGGCGCGCAGATGCTGTCGGTGATGCTGGCCTGCGGCATCGTCAGCCGGCTGGTGTTCGGCTGGATCTCCGACTACATCGGCGGCGCGGCGACCTTGCTGCTCAGCGCCGGTTTGCAGGCGGTGGCCCTGGCGCTGTTCCTGCCCAACCAGTCGCTCGACGTGCTGTTCGGGGTCTCGGCCCTGTTCGGCCTGTTCCAGGGCGGCATCGTGCCGTCCTACGCGCTGATCGTGCGGCAGTATTTCCGGCCCGAGCAGGCGGCGACCCGGGTCGGGCTGGCGATCGCGGCGACGCTGCTGGGCATGGCGCTCGGCGGCTGGGCATCCGGCGCCATCTTCGACTGGACCAGCTCCTACGATGCCGCTTTCGTCCACGGTATCGCGTGGAACCTCGTTACCGTGTTTATCGCCGGCATGCTGGTGATCCTGCATCGGGGACGGTACGGGGCACTGACCGCGTAGATCGGTCGCACCAACCCGCCACATTAATTCCGCAAGTCGGGTCGAGGATTACCCTCGTCGCCGAATTGTTGAAAAATCAAGGCGTTACGCCTTGACGAAGGCTCGCAGCTCGGAACATGACTTACGAATGTCATATTATATCTTTTCGATATATGATTTGACAATATAGTACGACGACGCTACTTCCTCTGCAGGAAAGGGGAAGTCGATGGACGTCAAAACCCTGTGCCTGGCCATCCTCTCGCGCGGCGAAGCCAGCGGCTACGAGATCCGCAAGGAACTGGCGGAAGGCATCTTCAGCGTGTTCTGCGACGCCGGCTACGGCTCGATCTACCCTGCGCTCGGCCGGTTGACCGAGGAAGGCCTCGTCACCTTGCGCGAGCTCGAGCAGGAGAAGCGCCCGGACAAGAAGATCTACCGCATCACGCCGACCGGCCGGCTGGCCCTGCTCGACGCGTTGCGCCAGAAACCGGCGCCGGACAAGTTCCGTTCCGACTTCATGCTGATCATGCTGTTCGCCCATCTGCTGCCGGCGCGCGAGATCGACCAACTCGTCAGCGCGCGGATCACCGAACTGCGCACCGAGCTGGAAGAATGCGAGACGGGGCTCAAGGGCGAGCTGTCGCCCGGCGAACGCTTCGTCTGCCAGTACGGCGCCACCGTCTACAAGGCGTCGATCGACTTCCTCGAAGAGAACCGCCACGAGCTGCTGCGGGCGGCGCTGCTCGCCGAACGCAAGGCCGGCTGACGGAGTAGCCCATGAAACTCAACCGCTCCCAGTGGATCGCCGTCGGCATCTTCAGCGCCCTGAGCCTGTGGATGCTGAGCGGCGCCTTCGCCGAACCGGAGAAGCAGACCGAGACCGTCGCCCAGACGGCCGCCGTCAACGTGCCCAAGGTGCGCGTCGCCGACATCGCGGCCGAGGAAATCGTTCGCACCGTCGACGTGCGCGGCCAGACCGAGGCGGTGCGCAAGGTCGACATCAAGGCGGAAACGGCCGGTCGGGTGATCGAAGTGCCCGCCGAAAAAGGCGCCCTGCTGAAGAAAGGCGACATCATCGCGCGGCTGGCGCTCGACGACCGCCCGGCCCGGCTCGACGAGCTCAAGGCGATCATCGTGCAGCGCGAGCGCGAGCTGAACGCCGCCGCCAGCCTGGCGCAGCAGGGCTTCGGCCCCAATCTGCGGGCCAGCGAAGCGCGCGCGCAGCTCGAATCGGCGCGCGCACAGCTGGCGCGGCTGGAAATCGACATCGCCAACACCGAAATCCGCGCCCCGATCGACGGCTTCCTCGACGAGCGCAGCGTCGAAGTCGGCGCCTATCTCAAGGTCGGCGACAAGCTGGCCTCGGTCGTCGACCTGAAGACCATTCTGGTGGTCGGCAGCGTCACCGAGCGCGAAGTCTCGCAGCTCGCGGTCGGCGGTCCGGGCACGGCACGGCTGGTCACCGGCCAGACGCTGGACGGCCGTATCCGTTTCATCTCCTCGGTGGCCGATACGGCGACCCGCACCTTCCGCGTCGAACTGGAAGCGCCCAATCCCGATGCCCAGGCCAAGGCCGGCATCACCGCCGACATGCGCCTGCCGCTGAATTCGCTGACCGGCCACAAGGTGAGCCCGGCGATCCTGACGCTCGACGATCAAGGCCGGCTCGGCGTCAAGACGGTCGACGCCGACAACAAGGCGCGTTTCGTTCCGGTCCGGATCATTTCCGACAGCGCCGACTACGTCTGGCTGGACGGGCTTCCCGACAAGACCCGCGTCATCGTCGTCGGCCAGGAATACGTCGTGCCGGGCCAGACCGTCGAACCCGTGCTGCGGACGGAGTAAGGCATGACGCTGGTCGACGCCGCAATCACCCGAACGCGACTGGTCGTCGCCGCGCTGGTGTTCCTGCTGATCACCGGCGCAATCGTCTACACGGTCGTGCCGAAGGAAGCGGAGCCGGACGTCAACATCCCCATCATCTATACGACGGTGACCCTGCAGGGCATCTCGCCGACCGACGCCGAACGGCTGCTGGTCAAGCCGATGGAGCAGGAGCTGCGCACCGTCGAGGGCGTGAAGGAGATGCGCTCCTCCGCCTTCGAGGGCGGCGCCTACGTGTTGCTGGAGTTCGAGGCTGGTTTCGATTCGGACAAGGCGCTGGCCGACGTGCGCGACAAGGTCAAGGACGCGCGGCCCGAAATGCCTCCAGAGGCCGACGAGCCGAAGACGCACGAGGTAAATCTCAGCCTGTTCCCGATCCTGGTGGTGACGCTGGCCGGCGACATCCCCGAGACGACGCTGCTGCGCGTCGCGCGCAACCTGCAGGACGAGATCGAGGCCATTCCCGCCGTGCTCAATGCCAACATCGCCGGCGACCGCGAGGAGCAGGTCGAGATCCTGATCGATCCGCTGCTGCTGGAAAGCTACGGCATCAACGCCAACGATGCGGTCAATGCGGTCAACCGGTCCAACCGGCTGATCGCCGCCGGCGCCAAGGACACGGGCGCCGGGCGTTTCGCGCTGAAGGTGCCGGGCCTCTACGAAACCGTGCAGGACATTCTCGACCAGCCGCTCAAGGTCAGCGGCGACAGCGTCGTGAAAGTGCGCGACGTCGCCTCGGTGACGCGCACCTTCATGGACCCGGAGAGCTTCGCCCGCGTCAACGGCAAGCCCGCCGTGGCGCTGGAAGTGTCGAAGCGCACCGGCGAGAACATCATCGACACCATCGAGCGCGTGCAGCAGGTGGTGACGGCCGAGAGCGCCAACTGGCCGGCTGGCATCGAAATCTCCTATTCGCGCGACAAGTCGAAGAACATCCGCACCCTGGTGTCGGATCTCGAGAGCAACGTCGTCGTCGCCGTGACCCTGGTGATGGTGGTGTGCATCTTCATCCTGGGCTGGCGCACCGGCCTGCTGGTCGGTCTGGCCATCCCCGCCTCGTTCCTCACCGGCATCCTGGCGCTCGCCGCCTTCGGCCTGACCTTGAACATCGTGGTGCTGTTCAGCCTGATCCTGGCCTCGGGCATGCTGGTCGACGCCGCGATCGTCGTCACCGAATACGCCGACCGCAAGATGGCCGAAGGCATGGCCCGTCGCATGGCCTACGCCGAGGCCAGTCGGCGCATGGCATGGCCGGTGATCTCCTCGGCGCTGACCACGCTTGCCGTGTTCATGCCGCTGCTGTTCTGGCCGGGCGTGGTCGGCGAGTTCATGAAGTACCTGCCGATCACCCTGCTGGTGACCCTGACTGCCTCGCTGCTTGTGGCGCTGATCTTCGTGCCGGTGCTGGGCGCGCTGATCGGCAAGCCCGGCGCCATCGATCCCAAGACGCTCAAGGCGCTGGCCGCCGCCGAATCGGGCGATCTCAACGATCTGCGCGGCGGCACGCGCCGTTACGTGCGCGTCCTCGAAGTCGCCCTGCGTCATCCCGGCAAGGTGCTGGCCGGCGCCTTCGGAGCGCTGTTCCTGGTGCTGTTCGCCTACGGCTCGGCCGGCAACGGCGTCGAGTTCTTTCCCTCCATCGAGCCCGACAACGCGGTGGTGCAGATTTCCGCCCGCGGCAACCTCGCCATGGAAGAGCGCGACGCCATCGTGCGCCAGGTCGAGGGCCGCATCCTGGGCATGAAGGAGATCCGCACGGTCTATGCCCGCACCGGCAAGCTGCAGGGCGGGCAGCAGGACCAGGCCGAGGACGTGATCGGCACCATCCAGCTCGAATTCGTCGACTGGGACCGCCGCCGCAAGGCCGACGTCATTCTCGAGGATATCCGCAAGCGCACCGCCGACATCGCCGGCGTCGTCGTCTCGCCCGAGAAGGAGAAGTCGGGCCCGCCGGTCGGCAAGCCGGTGCAAGTGCGCTTCGAGACACGCTATCCCGAACTGCTCGACCCAGCGGTCGAGAAGCTGCGGGCGGAGATGACGCGACTAGGCGGCTTCGTCAACGTCGAGGACAACCGCGCCCTGCCCGGCATCGACTGGCGCATCGAGGTCGATCGCGCCCAGGCCGCCAAATTCGGCGCCGACGTCAGCGCCGTCGGCGACATCGTCAAGCTGGTCACCGCCGGCATCAAACTGGGCGAATACCGGCCCGACGACGTCAACGAGGAGATCGAGATCAGGGTGCGCTACCCCGAGCGCTACCGCACCATCTCGCAGCTCGACAGCATCAAGATCCAGACCGCGGCGGGGCTGGTGCCGATCGGCAATTTCGTCGAACGCAAGCCCGCGCCTAAGGTCGGCAAGCTCGACCGCGTCGACGGCAACCGCGTCATGACGGTCAAGGCCGAGGTGGCGCCCGGCCTGCTGGTCGATGCCAAGGTCAAGGAAGTGCAGGCCTGGATCGCCAGCGCCGAGCTCGATCCGCGGCTGAAAGTGCGCTTCAAGGGCGAAAGCGAGGAGCAGCAGAAGACCGGCATCTTCCTGGTCAAGGCGCTGTTCATCGCCATCGGCCTGATGACGATCATCCTGCTGTGGCAGTTCAACAGCTTCTATTCGCTGGGCCTGGTGCTGTCGGCGATCGTTCTGTCGACCATCGGCGTGTTCGTCGGCCTGCTGGTCACCGGCCAGCCCTTCGGCGTGGTGATGAGCGGTATCGGCGTGGTGGCGCTGGCCGGCATCATCGTCAACAACAACATCATCTTGATCGACACGTTCGACGATCTGCGCCGGCAGGGCATGCCCGTGCAGGAGGCGATCGTGCGCACCGCCGCGCAACGCCTGCGCCCGGTGCTGCTGACCACCGGCACCACCATCCTCGGCCTGCTGCCGATGGTGGTCAGCATGAATATCGACTTCGTCGGCCGCTCGGTGGCGTTCGGCGCGCCCTCGACCCAATGGTGGACGCAGCTGTCGCTGGCGATCGCCGCCGGCCTCACCTTCGGCACGGTGCTGACCTTGATCGTCACGCCCTGCGCGCTGATGCTGCGCGGCAACTGGCGCGACTGGCGCAACCGCCGCAAGTCGAAGTCCGGGGGCATTCTCAAGGCCTTCACCCGCCGCACCCGGCGAGCCGGGAACGACGCGCCGCCGGTCGCCAACGCCGCCGAGTAGCGATCAGCCGCGGAAATCGCGGGCGGCGGCGGCGATGCGGCCGACGACTGTCACGGCGCACAACGCGGCGCAGATGGTCGCCAGCAGCGGGAATTGCGCTGGGAACAGGCAGAAGACGATCAGGAACAGGATCGTCTCCGTGCCCTCGACCAGCCCGGCGCTGTAGAAGAACGACTTGCGACCCTGCGCCGAGGTCTCCAGCCCGCGCTTGGCGGCGATGATCGCCCAGGCGAGGAACGAGGCGCTGGTGCCCATGAAGGCGAACAGCAGCAGCGCTGCCGGCACCGCGTTCTCCGGCCGCGCCAGCGCGAAGCCGAACACGACGGCGGCGTAGAACAGCATGTCGCCGACGATATCGAGATAGCCGCCGAAATCGCTCAGTCCGCGGGCGCGCGCTACCGCGCCATCCAGCCCGTCGCACAGACGATTGGCGGCGATGCAGGCCAGGGCAAGATCGTAGCGCTCCGCCGCCAGGGCCGGTACGCAGAGCAGACCGATGCCCAGCCCGACAACCGTCACGGCATTGGCGGAGATGCCTATGCGGGCCAGCGCCCTGCCCGCCCGGTTGAGCGGCGGGTCGATCAGCGGCCGCGCGTAGCGGTCCAGCATGTCAGGTCGAGATGTGGCGGTCGCCGTCGGCGCCGGCCGCGGCGCTGCTGGCCTCAGCGGTCGGCGCCTCGTCCGTCGCCTTGGTAGCGTCGTCGTTCGCCGCCGCGCGCTTGGCGCGCATCGCGGCGCGAATGCTGAAGGGGAAGGTCGCGGCATAGGCCAGCGCCAGCACCGGAAAAGCGTGCCATGGCGCGGTGACCAGCAATGCCGCCGCACCGCAGACCAGGATCATCACCGGCAGCACGTAGCCGGCGGGAATTCGCATGCGTTTGAAGGAATAGGTGGGAATGCGGCTGACCATCAGCGCGCTGACGGCGGCCATCACGATGCCGACCAATACCGGATGGGCCATGAATTCGGCGAAAGCATCGCCAGCCTCGAAGCTCAGCATCATCGGCAGCAGCACCAGCAGCGCGCCGGCCGGAGCCGGCACGCCGGTGAAGAAGCCGGCCATCCAGACCGGCGGCGTCGTATCGGCGTCGAGCCCGGTATTGAAGCGCGCCAGACGCAAGGCGCTGCAGACCGGAAACAGCAGCACCAGCGCCCAGCCGATCGAGCCGGCGCCGTTCATCGTCCACATGTAGATCAGCATCGCCGGCGCGACGCCGAAGCTGATGAAATCGGACAGCGAATCGAGTTCGGCGCCGAACCGGCTGGTGCTGCCCAGCCGGCGCGCCAGCCTGCCGTCCAGCCCGTCGAGAATGCCGGCGATGATCACGGCAGTGACGGCGGCCTGAAAGCGGTCCTGCAGGCCATACCGTATTGCGGTCAGCCCGGCGCACAGCGCCAGCAGGGTCAGGATGTTGGGCAGCAGCCGGTTGATCGACAACGGCGGGAGCTTGCGACGCGTAAAGGGCGGCGGCACCACCATGGGCTAATGCTCGTGGCCCGGCCGCTGCGCCTCGGCCGAGGCGAGATCGGCGATCACGGTCTCGCCCGCCACCATGCGCTGGCCGACGGCGACCAGGGACTGGCCGCCGGGCGGCAGATAGACGTCCATGCGGCTGCCGAAGCGGATCAGGCCGAAACGCTCTCCGGCGCGCACGCTCTGCTGCGGCTTCAGCTCGCACAGGATGCGGCGCGCCACCAGCCCGGCGATCTGCACGAAAGCCAGACGCCGGCCGTCCGGCAGGGTCATCGCCATCGACTGCCGCTCGTTCTCGTCGCTGGCCTTGTCGTCGGCGGCGCTGAGGAAGCGGCCGGGATGGTAGGCCACCACGTCGATCACGCCTTCGGCCGGCACACGATTGACATGCACGTCGAAGACACTGAGGAACACGCTGATCCGCATCAGGCTTTCGCCACCCAGGTCGAGCTCCGGCGGCGGCACGGCCATGCCGACCTGGCTGACCAGGCCGTCGGCCGGGCTGACCACCAGACCGGCGCGCTGCGGCGTCACGCGCGGCGGATCGCGGAAGAAGAAAACGCACCACGCGGTGGCGACGATGCCGACCAGCCAAAGCCACGACCAGACGAATTCGCCGAGCAGCACGGTGGCGAGAGCGAAAGCGGCGACGAACTTCCAGCCGTCGCGATGCAGCGGCACCAGAAAATTTGCAAGCATGGGAGAACTACTCAATTGATCTTGGGCAGCACGAACACCTGGCCGGGATAGATCAGGTCCGGATCCTTGATCTGGCCGCGATTGGCCTGGTAGATCACGGTGTAGCGGATGCCCTCGCCATAGATGCTCTGCGCGATGCGCCAGAGGTTGTTGCCGGGAACGATGGTGATGGCCTGCGGCTGCACCACCTCGCCGGCGCTGGTCTTGCCGAACGGCACTTCGAGGCGGGCGATGACCTTGCCGTCGGGCTGCACCTGATCGATGCGCAGCTGGTGCGTGCCTTCGGCCACCTTGCCCGGCGGCGAGATGCGCCACAGCCCGTTATCGTCGGCCTGCGCGCGCCCCACCAGCTTGTTGCCGAGATAGCCCTGCACGACGGTGCCGGGCGGCGCCTTGCCATTGATCTGGAAATTGCCCGCCGGATCGTAGTCGACGGCGCCGAGCACCAGATCGCCCGAACGCGCCAGGCCGTCCGATTCGGTCGGCGTCTGCAACACGGTCGAGCCGGCCTTGGTCGGGTCGCGCGGCACGGCGACGGCGAGCGCACCGCCCTGGCCTTCCGGAACCATCAGCACGACGGATTTGTCGCTCGGCTGCGCCGGCTGGCCCGGCAGTTCGGCGCGCAGCGACAATTCGCGCGAGCCCGGCGGCAGCGGCTGGTCGGGCAGCAGCACCCATTCGCCGCGCGCGTCGGCATCGACCGCGCCGATCTCGCGGCCGCCATCGAGGACGACCACGCGGGCGCCCGGCGCGGCGCGACCGGCAATGACGGCGCGACCGTCGGGATTGACCCGAACCACGTCGAAGCTCGGTGCGCTGAGCGGCTTGCTGGGAGGCGGTGGCTTGAGCGCGGGAACCGGCGCGGCAGCCGGCGGCGCGGCGGCGGGCGACACGCCCGATGGCGGCGCGGCAGCGGTCGCCTCGGCGTTGGGCGGCGCCGCCGCCTTCTGGTCGGGACCGGCGGGCTCGCCGTTCAACAGGAAGAACCACAGCAGCGCCGCCACGACCGCGACGACACCGCCGGCAATGGCCAAAATAGCCGGCCGATTCATGTACTTGTTCCCATTTCCCGCATCGCGCCACAACCTTATGCGCCGCCCGCCCGCGTTGCAACGGCGGCC
>JBDZUM010000225.1:0-2114 GCA_040255215.1 Rhodospirillaceae bacterium | reverse complement strand
CCGACAGCACGCAGGTCAGCCCCTCGCGCATGTCGTCGCCCGACAGCGAGACCTTTTCCTTCTTGGCGATGCCCGATTCGCTGGCGTAGCCGTTTAGCGTGCGGGTCAGCGCGCCGCGGAAGCCGGCCAGATGCGTGCCGCCGTCACGCTGCGGGATGTTGTTGGTGAAGCACAGCATCGTCTCGTGATAGCTGTCGTTCCACTCCATCGACAGCTCGAGCGTGATGCCGTCCTTCTCGCCCTTGAGCGTGATCGGCGGCGAATGCAGCGCCTGCTTGGAACGGTCGAGATAGCGCACGAAAGCCTCGACGCCGCCCTCGTAATGCATCTCGGTGGTCTTGGGCTCGACGCCGCGCGCGTCGACCAGCGCGATGCGCACGCCGGAATTGAGGAACGACAGCTCGCGCAGCCGGTGCTCCAGCGTACCGAAGTCGAAATCGACCATGGTGAAGGTTTCGGGCGAGGGGGTGAACGTCACCTGCGTGCCGCGCTTGCCCGGCGGCGCGTCGCCCACGACCTGCAGGTCCGCCTCGGGCTCGCCATGGCGGAAGCGCATGAAGTGCTCCTTGCCCTGGCGCCAGATGCGCAGCTCGAGCACGGTCGACAGCGCGTTGACGACGGAGACGCCGACGCCGTGCAGGCCGCCCGAGACCTTGTAGGAGTTCTGGTCGAACTTACCGCCGGCATGGAGCTGGGTCATGATGACCTGCGCCGCCGACACGCCTTCCTCGGAATGGATTTCGGTCGGGATGCCGCGGCCGTTGTCGCTTACCGTCACTGAGCCGTCGGGATTGAGCGTCACCTCGACCCGGTCGCAATAGCCGGCCAGCGCCTCGTCGATGGCGTTGTCGACCACCTCGTAGACCATGTGGTGCAGGCCCGAGCCGTCGTCGGTGTCGCCGATATACATGCCCGGCCGCTTGCGCACGGCGTCGAGGCCCTTCAGCACGCGGATCGACTCGGCGCCGTAGTCGCCGTCGACATCTTCCTTGCGTTCGCTCTGTTCGCTCATGATCGGATCATCGTCCTTCTTCGAATGCCATGGCGGGCGGGCGCCCTCGCCTCAGCCCGCCGCGATCGCGCCGTCGTCGACGCGGAAAAACTGCGCCCGTCCGCGCAACGGCGCGAAAGTCTCGGCGTCGGTGCCGGTCATCCACGCCTGCGCCCCCAGCGCCGTCAGCTCCTCGAACAGCGCATGCAGGCGCGCGCGGTCGAGATGGGCGGCGATCTCGTCCAGCAGCAGCAGCGGCGGCAGGCCGCGGGCGATCCCCGCCAGCCGCGCATGCGCCAGCACCAGCGCCACCAGCAGCGCCTTCTGCTCGCCGGTCGAGCATTCGGCCGCCGGCCGGCCGCGATCGAGATGCGTGACCAGCAGGTCGCTGCGATGCGGCCCGATCTGGGCGCCGCCGCTCTCGGCATCGGCCCGCCGCGACCCGGCCAGCGCGGCGCGCAATTTCTCCTCGGCGTCGACGGCGGCCATGTCGGCGACCCAGGCGTCGATCTCGCCGCCCAGTGCCAGTGCGCCGCGCGGGAAGGGGCCGACGCCCAGCCGCGAGGCCTGGTCGAGCCGCGACACGATCTCGTGCCGGGCGATGGCGACGGCGACGCCGTGGCGCGCCATGGTGTCCTCCAGCGCGGTCAGCCAGGCGGCATCGGCGCGGCCTTCGCCCAGCAGCCGCGCGCGCTGGCGCAGCGCGTTCTCGTAGGCGGCGGCGCGGCCGGCATGGTCGGGATCGAAGCCCGCCACCATGCGGTCGAGAAAGCGGCGACGGCCGCCGGCGCCTTCGGCGAACAGGCGGTCGAGCTGCGGCGTCAGCCACACCGCCGCCACGTGCTGGCCCAGCGCCAGCTGGCTGGTGGCCGGCAGCCCGTCGATGCGCACGCTGCGGCGGCTGCTGGCGCCCGGCTCCAGCCCGGTGCCGATCGCCACGGCGCCACTGGCGGCGTCGAGCCGGGCGGCGATGGCCCAGCCTGCCTGCGCCGCCTCGGCAGCCGGCTGGTCCGGCGCGCGCCGCGCCATCTCCTCGAGCTTCGCCCGCCGCAATCCGCGGCCAGGCGCCAGAAGCGACAGCGCCTCCAGCAGATTGGTCTTGCCCGCACCGTTGGCGCCGCTC
>JBDZUM010000012.1:43312-50201 GCA_040255215.1 Rhodospirillaceae bacterium | reverse complement strand
GAATGGCGTCGCGTCGCGCCGCGCGCGGCTTTGGTGGTTGTCGGCCCGCCAAATGCGTTGCGCATCCCCGATTTCTGCGGCTCCAGCGAGCGGCGCCAGCGCATGGCTTGCGGGCCGGCGCCGGCCAAAACCGCCGCCGAGTATTACGGTCTGATGGCCCAGCGCAGCCGCTCGCTTTGCCGCTGGCACGAGCCCGGGCCGCAGATCGAAGTCCGGGCCATCCAGCAACAGGAAGCGGCCAGGCAGAAGGTGATGTTCTGGGACTGGTCGCAGATGCCCGCCGCCCCCTGCGGCATGGACGCCTGGGCGCGTCGCGATCCGCCTTTCGCCCACAAGGACCGCGTCCATATGCGCCCGGAGGGCTATGCGCTGGGCGCGGAAGCGCTCTATAAGGAACTGATGCGCTCCTACCGGCCGCGATGATCTTTCCGACCCTCGATTTCCTGCTGTTCTTTCTGGTCGTCTTCGCCCTGGTATGGCTGGCCAATGCGCAGCCGCTGGCGCGCAAGGTCCTGCTGCTCGGCGCTTCCTACTTCTTCTACGGCTACTGGGACTGGCGTTTCACGTTCCTGCTGGCGGCCAGCACGATCGTCAACTGGGGCGCCGGCTGGCTACTGGCGGGAGAAAAGAACGAGCTTCGCCGCCGATGGATCGCCGGCCTGGCGATCGCCGCCAATCTCCTGACGCTTGGCTTCTTCAAGTACTACGGCTTCTTCATCGAGAGCCTGGACGGGCTGCTGCGCGCCATCGGCTGGGAGCGCGATCTGCCCTTCATCGAGGTCGTGCTGCCGGTCGGCATTTCCTTTTTCGTCTTCCAGGGCATTTCCTACGTCGTCGACGCCTATCGTCGCGATCTGCCGCGCGCCTATTCGCTGCTCGATGTCGCGGTCTACAAATCGCTGTTTCCCCAGCTCGTCGCCGGCCCGATCGTGCGCGCCGCCGATTTCATGCCGCAGCTCGAACGCCCGCCGCGCCGCGATGCGGTGTTCCTCGGCATGGCGTTGCTGCTGATCCTCTGGGGCCTATTCAAGAAAGCCATCGTCGCCAATTATCTGGCGACGGAACTGGTCGATCCGGCCTTCCTGGCGCCGACCGAGTACGGCGCGCTCGATCTGCTGCTAGCGGTCTACGGCTATGCCGTGCAGATCTATTGCGATTTTTCGGCCTATTCCGACATCGCCATCGGCGTTGCCGCGCTGCTGGGCTACCACTTCATGCGCAACTTCGACCAGCCCTACCGCGCACAGAGCCTGCAGGATTTCTGGCGCCGCTGGCACATCTCGCTGTCGAGCTGGCTGCGCGACTATCTCTACATCCCCCTGGGCGGCAACCGCAAAGGCAGGCTGCGCACCTACGTCAACCTGACGATCACCATGCTGCTGGGCGGCATCTGGCACGGCGCGGCGTGGAAGTTCGTGCTGTGGGGCGCGCTGCATGGCGGCGGGTTGGCGCTGGAGCGCGCGGCCGGATTGGGCGATGGGCCGCGCCGCACGCGCTGGGTGCGTATCGTCGCCACGCTCGTCGTGTTCCATTTCGTCTGCCTCGCCTGGATCTTCTTCCGCGCCTCGTCGATGGAGAACGCCCTGGGCGTGATCGAAGGCCTGGCGCGCTGGGGCGAGCCGTTGCTGCTGGCGAAACCCTATCTCGTGGCGTTGATCGTGCTGAGCCTGGCGATCAATTTCACGCCCCGCGATCTTCTCAACCGCCTGGAAGCGACGCTCAGCCGCTGGCCGCTGGTGGTCCGGGGCGTCGTCGCCGGGCTGGTCGTGGTCCTGATCGAAACCATGGGCGGCGACGGCGTCGCGCCCTTCATCTATTTCCAGTTCTGAGCATTGCCATGAGCGAGCAGTTCAAATCTCCCAGCGACACGGCCGCAACCGCAGGCCCGGCGGAACCGTCCCTGCAGCCATGGCTCTATTCGACGCACGAGCTGGTGGTGGCGCCGGGCATGCAGCGGACCACGGCGGCGCGCGCCGGGCTGGTGCTGGCGATCGGCACGCTGGTGCTGGCGATGCTTGCTTCCGAACCGCTGGTGAACTGGGCCAACCGTCTGCCGGCTCATCCGGTCGCCGAGCAGGTCATCCTGGGCGCCCAGGAGTGGAACCGGGCGATGGACGCGATCGGCCTGACGGATATTTTCGACGCGGCGCGGCAGTTCTTCCTCGATCTGCGCGCGCTCTAGCCTGGTCAGGCGATCGTGCGGGCCAGCATCCATAGCGCCATCGCCACCATCATCAGATTCTCCGTCAGCGACACGAAGCCCAGCGGCACGTTGCTGTTGCCGCCGACGCAGGCGCATTTCAGCTCCCGCTTGTCGATGTAGACGGCCTTGAAGACGGAGATGGCGCCCACCGAGCCGATGAACAGCGCCAGCGGTATGGCGAGCCACAGCAACGCGCCGGCGATCATCAATATGCCGGCCGTCGCTTCGGCGACGGGATAGACGTAGGCGTAGCGCACGACGCGCTGCGCCAGCAGGTCGTAGCCCAGGAACATGTTGGAGAAGCTCTCCAGATCCCGCAGCTTGAGGATGGCCAGGATGCACATGCTGATGGCGATGAACCATTCGCCGGTGCGGATCGTCAGCAGCGCGCCATAGGCCGCCCAGCTCGTCGCCAGCGCCATCAGCGCGGCGACGGCGAAGACGGCGATGACTGGCTGGTAGCTGGTCGCCTCAGGATCGCGCACGGGCTTGCCGAAGTGCCGGCGCAAATCGTCGTAGCCGCCGATGCGTCGGCCGTCGATGAAAGTCTGCGGCGTGGTGTCGACGTCGTGCCGCTCCATGAACGCATCGGTTTCCGCCCGCGAGCGCAGCTTGTGATCGTCGACCTCGAAGCCTTCGCGCTGCAGCAAATCGAGCGACTTCAGGCCGAACGGACAGACATGCTGCTCCGTGACCATGCGGTGCAATTCGGCGCGTTTGCCGGCGCTTGCGGTCATTCGAACGGATCCCTATTTGATTGGTTTGGCATGCGGCGCGGCGCATTGGCGGACGCCATCAAGACGCCACCGATTGTTCGAGAACGGGTTGGCGCGAGCGTGGTTCCGTCGGTCGCGGCATCCGCTGGGGATCGGGGGTGAAAGTGGGACGTATCGCGATCGTCACTGGCGGCAATCAGGGGCTGGGCTTTGCCCTGGTGCGGGGGCTGTGCCAGGCACTCGAGCCGGAGGACGTGGTCTATCTGACGGCTCGCGATATGGCGCGCGGAGGTCAGGCCGTCGCCGATCTGGAACGGGAAGGATTGGCTCCACGATTGCTCCAACTTGACGTCACCGACCCGGCGAGCATCTCGGCGGCCTCGCGTGTTATCCAGGAGCGGCATGGCGGCGTCGACATACTGATCGGCAACGCCGCAGCGCGGATCGTGCGCGAGCGCAGCTCGGCCGAACAGGTGCGTCTCTTCGTCGACACCAATAATTTCGGAACGCGCCGCTTGCTCGATTCCTTCCGCCCTCTGCTGCGCGACGGTGCGCGCGTCATCGTCGTCGCCAGCGGGTTCGGTCAGGTCGGCAGGCTGCGGCCTGCGCTGCAACCGCAGTTCGACGCTCCCGGCCTGACCCTGGACGATATCGATCGAACGATGGCCAGCTATATCGAGGCGGTCGAAGGAGGCCGAGCAGCCGATCTCGGCTGGCCGGACTGGATCAATATCCCGTCAAAGATCGGCCAGGTCGCCACAATGAGACTGTTCGCGGGCGCCGGCGGCTGGGCGGCACGGGACATACTTGTCAATGCGGCGTGTCCGGGACTGGTCGACACCGACGCCTCGCGGCCCTGGTTCGACGACATGTCGCAGGCTCAGTCGCCCGACGATGCGGCGCGAGATATCGTCTGGCTGGCCACCCTGCCGCCAGGAACGCGCGCACCGCACGGTCAACTTGTGCGCCATCGCGAGGTTCTGCCTTGGCGCTGAAGCAGCGCCGCTATGGTCCCTTGTGCTTCGACAGCAGGGCCGCGATCTCGTCGACCAGCGACAGGCGCTGCTTCTTCAGGGTCTCCAGGCGCTCGTCGGAGGCGGCCTCGGTTTCGGTTTCGATGCGATGGATCTCGCGGTTGACCGTCTGGTAGCGCTCCGCCAGCGTCTGGAAATGCCGGTCCTCGAGCTTGAGCCGATGCAGCGTTTCGGCCTGATCGGGAAACTCGGCGTGCAGATCGTGCGGGACGTGGCTCATGGCGGGCTCCTGTTTCTATTGCGGCGACGCTAGACGTCGCCTTTCGAGCCCGCCTTGATGCCAATCAAGGCCCGGATTCGGTGCAGGGTCCGGTCAGCGCCCGGTGTAGCGCTCGACGATTTCGACGCGACGGTTCTTCGCCCGGCCTTCCTCGGTGCGGTTGGTGGCGACCGGCGCCACCATGCCGGCCCCGGCCGGGGTGAGGCGCGAAGGCGCGATCCCGTATTCTTTGGCCAAAGCGTCGACGACGGCTTTGGCGCGCCGCTGCGACAGGCTGAGGTTGTAGTCCATCGCGCCCTTGCCGTCTGTATGGCCGACGATAATCACCTCTAACGCCGGATTTCCCTTGAGCAGGGCGCCGAGCTGGGCGATCTGCGGCTCGGACTCGGGCTTGATCTCGGCCTTGTCGAAATCGAAATAGATGCCGTAGATCGCGATGCGGCCATCGCGCGCCAGTGCCTGCTCGATCTCGCTGGCTTCGATCACCTTGATCTTGCCGGTTTCCATCGGCTTGCTTTCGACGATCGTCATCGCAACGTGCGGCGTCAGCGGCTTGGCCGCGCGCGCCTTGGTCTCGACCCCGAGCATCCCGACGGTCACCACGCCGGAGGCGTCCTTTCGTTCGGCCAGCAGATAGGTGGACGTATCCCAGGTCGTCGGCATGCCGACGGCGCCTCTGGCCGCTTCCCAGAACGTCGATACCGAACCGCCCGGCGCGCAGTCCTTGGCGCCGCGACAGAAGAACCTGATCTCGAATCCTTTCGCTTTCAGCGCCGCCTCGTAGTTGCGCATGACTTCGAGAATCGAGCGGTCGCCCGGGCCCTCGTAGCGGATCGAGGTGAGCTTGCCGTCTAGTCCGACCTGCCATGCCGACGGATCGTTGCGCTGGCCCCGGTCCAGCGCCTTGAAGGGCAGCTTTACTTCCTCGTAGGCCTTGGATTCGTAGAAAACGATGGTCGAGTTCTCGTAGCGGCCGACCGCCGGATGGTCGGACGATCCCGCGACGTCGGTCTGCGCCAGGGCTGCACCGGTCAGAACCAGCGCGAGCGGCGCGGCCAGGGCGCAGATCAATCGTCGCATGGGGATTCTCCTCGTTCCGATTGCCGGTGCGGCAGCCATAGCGCTCATGCCGCCATCGGGCAACTATGCGGCTGGAGCAGCGCATTCAAAGCGAAGGACCGCCTGCCTGTCACCCGCCGCTGCTCGATCTGGGGTAGACTGCAACGGCGACCGCCGGCTCAATGGTCGATATTTTCCGGCACTTTTCGCCGCCTCGCACGTTTTCCGCCGATGTGCGCATTGTCCGCCTGCCATTCCGCGCCAGGAAGGAGTCTCCCATGACCTACCAGACGCAATCTTCGTCGTCCTTTGTCAAAACGCGGCTGACGAGGCCGATCTATCGCTGGGCCAAGGGCGTGCTGCCGACATTGTCGGACACCGAGCGCGACGCGCTGGAGGCAGGCGACGTCTGGTGGGATGCCGAGCTTTTCACCGGCACGCCGGATTGGCAGAAGCTGCTGGCGACGAAGCCCGCCACGCTGAGCGAGGAGGAGCGTGCCTTCATGGACGGGCCTGTGCGCCAGCTTTGCGCCATGCTCGACGACTGGAAGATCACCTGGGAGCTGGGCGATCTGCCGCCGGAGGTCTGGACCTTCATCAAGGACAACAAGTTCTTCGGCATGATCATCCCGAAGGAGCATGGCGGGCTGGGTTTTTCGGCCTACGCCCACTCGGAGGTGGTGCGCACGGTCTCGACGCGGTCGATCACGGCGGCCGTCACCATCATGGTGCCGAACTCGCTGGGTCCGGGCGAATTGCTGATGCAGTTCGGCACTGAGGAGCAGCGCAGCCACTATCTACCGCGCCTGGCCGATGGGCGCGAGATTCCCTGTTTCTCGCTGACCAGCCCGGAAGCCGGATCGGACGCTGCGTCGATGACCGACACCGGCGTGCTGATCCGCCGCGAGGGCAGCAACGAGCTGGCCATCCGTCTCAACTGGCACAAGCGCTACATCACACTGGGTCCGGTCGCCACTGTCATGGGGCTGGCCTTCAAGCTCAAGGATCCCGACCGGCTGCTGGGCGGCGACGAAGATATCGGCATCACCGTCGCGCTGGTGCCGACCGATACGCCGGGTGTGGAGATCGGCCGGCGTCATCTGCCGTCGATGCAGATGTTCCAGAACGGGCCCAATCGCGGTGTCGACGTCGTGCTGCCGCTCGACGCGGTGATCGGCGGCGAGAAACAGGTGGGGCAGGGCTGGAAGATGCTGATGAGCGCTCTGGCCGTCGGGCGCGGCATTTCCTTGCCGTCGCTGTCGGCGGCCGGCGCCGCCTTGGCGGCCCGTACAACCGGCGCCTACGCCGGATTGCGACGCCAGTTCGGCATCGAGATCGGCCGCTTCGAGGGCGTGCAGGAGCCGCTGGCCGTACTTGCCGCCAACGCCTACACCCTCGACGCGGCGCGGCGGCTGACCTGCGCCGGGCTCGACGAAGGGCGCAAGCTCGCGGTCATTTCCGCGATTCTCAAGTATCACGCGACCGAGCGCATGCGTGAAAGCGTCAACGACGCCATGGACGTGCATGCCGGCAAGGCGGTGATCGACGGCCCGAACAACTATCTCGGCTCGCTCTATCGCGCCATTCCGGTCGGCATCACGGTCGAGGGCGCCAACATCATGACCCGCAACCTGATGATCTACGGCCAGGGCGCGAT